>BNTU01000188.1 GCA_025996835.1 Bacteroidia bacterium | reverse complement strand
CCGGATTCGTCCAGCATAAAGGAACGCCAACCCAATGCCGGATAATCCGTAATCGTCCCGCATTGTATCGTCCCGCATTGTATTGTCCCGGATTGTATCGTACCGGATTGTATCGTCCCGGATTGTAGAGACGTGGCGTGCCACGTCTCTGCCGCCTGTCCCGATGCCGCCGATGTCGCCGATGCCTCCGATGCCGCCCCAAGCAATTGCCGCAAAGTCTGTATCCCATGCAAAACACCAACAGGCGCATTGGCTTTGATAACAATGCCTTTCGATTGAATGTCTAAAATATAGCCTTCAGGATGTTTGGGCAATACTGATGCATCTAACACGAGGGTGATGTCGCCTGATTTTTTGCCTTTTTGCAGGATGGGGTTTACGGCGGCTGAGACGTGGCGCGCCACGTCTCTACAATATGTTGCTTCGTTTGCCAATTTTGGCGGGAATGCGATTGTCAGTTTATCTTTCAGTTTGAAAGAACCGTTGGTGTATGTCACTTGCTGCGGTGCGGGCAGAACGGAATACGGGCGGATTTCTTCTTTTCCGTAGGCATTAAAGCCTGACAAAATACACAGTGCTAAAAAGCACTTACTTACTGTTTTCATTTTTACCCTTTTTATTTACTAAACAAATGGCATCCGCATCCGGCTTATTTCACACAATAAATCCGTATGATAAATTATTTCCCGGTAAGTGCTTCACGGCAGTAAGCCACACATTTTGCAACTTCCTTTACAGCATCCGAACCCGCAGGTATGGCGTATTCCAGTTCGATATCACATTCGATAGGCCATTTTTCTTTTTGGAGTAGGCGCAGCATTTCTTTTATCGGCGTAGTTCCTTTTCCCCACACTTGATTCTGGTCTTTCGGAGTATCGTTTTTCCCGGTCTTGTCTTTCATGTGGATGGTGACAATCTTGTCGTGCAGACGTGTGATAAGGTCGCAAGGATTTAAACCGGTAGCTCCGTAATAATGACCTGCGTCGAAATTCAAGCGAAGATATGAGCCATGAGCCAACACGCGGTCGAAGCTGAAATTGGGGTCGCCCGGTTGCCCGTGGTTGTGGAAAATGGCAAACAGTTTGTGCTTTTCCGCAAAGGGAGCCATGCGTTTGGCCGATTCTTCCGAGATTTCCATGCTGATGCCTTTGGCGCCAACGGCTTTACAGGCTCTGAAAGCGTAGTCGATTTCTTCGTCCGACCAATTCGCATCGCCTAACTTCAGTACATTGATTTTGATGCCTCTTTTGGCAAAGAGCTTCTTTACTTCCTTGTACTTGTCCATAGACAATTCGGTTCTCCATTTGCGAACCGCATCGCCGCCACGGGGTACTCCCAAGTGATTTTCTACTATGCCACCCATCAGTTCAACGGAACTGATACCGGCATTCACGATGTAATCCAGATACGCCGGAAGCGACTGGTCAGGCATTTCCCTGAAACTGTAGGTGATTGTTCCTACCTGCACGCCTGCGAATTTTGAATTATTCGGCGCGGCCTGAACAGATGTGGCAGCAATTGCCACTAAACACAAATTTCTAAAAATCTTTTTCATTTTTTTTATTATTAAAATTTTCGGCAAAGGTACAAAAAAAATGATATAAAAGTACATTTTTTGGGGAAATCATTTAGGGTCAACGCATTAAAAATGGCTCTATACGTTTGGTGCAGGTAAGTTAAATGTGGGGGGGGGGGGACTCTGCGACCTCATTTTCACCTAATTTTCTTAACAAAACGACCTCAGTAGCAAAATGTTACACACCATCCCTCAACCTCATTACCACATTTTTTTGCTGTATAAAAATGCGGTAATGAGGTTGAGGGATGGGAGGCATTCTGTGCTTTCTACTGCGGTTGTTTTGTTAAGAAAATTAGGTGAAAATGAGGTTTAAGAATCATCCTGTGGCAAGTTTTCATTTATCCACACCAAACGTTATAGAGCCATTTTTAATGCGTTGACCCTGGGGAAATCATTTTCCCATTCCACTGTTCCGATAACAAGTTTTGACGCGCCATTTTCGGCTTTGACGTAAGCGTGTGCCACAAAAATATCTTTGCCGTCGATGTTGTGGATGCCGCAATGTCCTACGCCTGCCCACGCTTCGTTGCCTTGCAAAATCACTGTTCCGCCGCCATTATCCAAGCGCACGCCATCTTGGTCGATATACGGTCCGGTAACTTTTTCGGCACGACCCACAATCACTTTGTAGTCGCTTTTCAGTCCGCGACAACAATAATCAATTGAGGCAAAAAGATAGTAATAATTTCCTTTTTTGTAAATAAAAGGTGCTTCCACTGCGTTGTCGTCTGTTTTGCGGCGTATCAACGAATACCACTCTTGCGGCTCGGCAATTTTCAGACTGTCGGGCGTGAGTCGCACCATTTTAATGCCTTCCCAAAAAGAGCCGAAATTCATCCACGGCGTTCCTTCATCGTCCACAATGACGTTGGCATCAATGGCATTCCAACTGTCGCGTGCAGGTATCGATTGCACCATCAAACCGGCATCTTGCCAGCCATAATCGGCACTGTTTTTATCCAAAGTTTTGGTAGAAGCGTGTCCGATGGCAGACGTATTTTTGCCAAAAGCGGAACAGGAATAAAAAACGTGGTAACGACCTTGATAATAAAGCACATCGGGTGCCCAAATATGTCCGCGAAAATTTGGAATGGCGGCAACCGCCCATGGCGGCGGCTCGGAAAAAACAGGCGGCTCAATATCCCAGTGTGTCAAGTCTTCGGACGACATTATGCTCACACCAAAACCGGTTGTAAAAAGATAATAACGTTTACCTTCCTTTATCAACACAGGGTCGTGCGCCACAGGATTCACAATATTTGTCATCTGTCGCGGTGCACGTTGCCGGTTGGCATTGTTGGCATTTCCTTGCGCCAACATTCCATAAATTGTTGAAAATGAAATTATTAAAATCAATAAAATGTTTCTCATAAAATTTTCTGTAAATGTACAATTAAAATACTTTCCCTTCGTGGCTGATATTTTGCGTATTGCCGTCTGCGTCTGTGATGGTCAGGATGTATTGTTGCTGCGTGGCGTCCAATTTTAAGGTGTTGGCTTTGCCGTCTACCTGCACCTTGGCGGGAATTTTCAGTTCGGCAAGCGTTGCGGCGTATTTCTTATTCTTGCCGCGGTATTCCTGTTGCCGGTGGAACACCAGCCAGAGATATTGCCGTTGCAACTCCCTGTAAGGCATTTGGAAAGTGGGAAGCGGGTGGCTGTTAGCCGGTGCAAACTGTATATATCCCCATCTTTCGGGCATGTGCATGGCTATGGCGCCCGTAGGCGACCACACCCAGTTGTGTTCGGGCAGCACCGCTCCGTTGGCTTGTTTTTTCTTCACGTATTCACCGTCAATAATATCCACTTCCCATTCCACACGCGAGAAGCCCAAGCGCCAGATGTCGTTTTCCCTGGGAGTGTGGCGTTCCATCGACGAAGACACAGGATGGACGGTGGAGATGGCTATCCCATATTCGTCGATGGAACGC
>BNTU01000187.1 GCA_025996835.1 Bacteroidia bacterium | reverse complement strand
CCACCGGATTTGGTTCTGTTTCATTAGTATATCCTTTTTGAGGTAAAATAAAAGGCGGCTCGTTCTTAAACGGATAGGCGATATTCGTATAAATGGGCGTGCCATAGCCCTGCATTTCCCAATTGGAGGGCACGGGGATTTCTTTCCACGAAGACACATCGTAATTTGTTTTGTAGAAATCGGCAGGACGCTCCGATGGTTGTTTCACCCAATGAAATTTCCAATTCCCGTTGAGGGACAAATAAAGTTCCGATGCCGGATACTCCCAGGGTTTGTCAAAACTCGCATCTGCTTTGAGGCTTGCCGTCGAAGGGAAAGGATGACAGGTAACGTGCCCTTTTTCCTTATTCACCGCAAAAATGGTTTCGTTTTCCCATTCGTTTTTGCTTGGTTTTCTGACCACTTTTTTAGGTGCTTTCACCTTTGCAGGCACCAATTTCCACGTTTGACCGGCATTGGGCAGTTGCCATAGCGCGGCACCGGCTGCTTCTGTTCCTTGAAAAGCCAACTCCATACGGCTGTTCCGCTGAGTAATAATATAGGCTCCGGTGGGTGTCTGCACCAATTTCCACTGCTGATTGGCATTATTTTGGGAGGCACTCCACTGAATGAGCGGGTTGCCCTCGCCGCCTGTTGTTCCGTCATTATCCAAACTCTTACCCAAAAACGGATTGGAAATCGTGTAATAACCATTCTCCAGCAGTGTTATCTGCCAAAGTTGCCCCTCGTCTTTGGCGTTATCCTGCGCCAGAAACAAGCCGGCTTCGTTTTGCATACTTTGCCGATTATCAATCACCCAACCGGCAGGACTGACTATTTTATACAATTCAGTCGATTTTATCTCCTGTGACACGGCTTTTGTGCAAAGCAACAAGCCAAGAACGGGAAGAACTAATTTTACAGATATTTTTTTCATTTTATTATAATTTTATTGTTTAATCAATTTATTTATGTATTTATTCATATTTCATCCAAAAATAGTGTCAACTTTTTTTATCATAAGGAATGATAATAATCTCTAATTTTTTCCACAATTAATTTTCTCCGCAATGTCAAAAAAGTTTGATAATCATCAATTTCCATATTCATAATTTCTAATGGGACACAATTCATCCTTAGATTTTCGATGAGTTCTTTTTCTGTTACAATACCGCTTATCAGTTGATTTACACTCTGTATTTGACTTTTGAGTAAATCAAAATATTCTTTAGGAGGTTTATTTCCAACTTTGATATTTATTTCAGATTGCATATAAACGTAATTAGCAATTTGGTTATATTTTCCCCTATCAAGACCATTTTTTTTCAGATAATCTCTTGGAAACAAATGATGTATATCGCCTCGTTGTAAAATTAAATCGCTCACTAAAATATCTTTTGATAAAAAACCTTTGTCATTTGCTTTAACTTGTGATGTAAGAAAGATAAGAAAATACGGACTACTTGCTACCGAAGTATCCAAACTCTGTGGTAATGAAGCATTCCAATAGGCTTCTGAAAGTTCAGCTTCTTCTCTTTCTTGTAAAATCAGCTCAAAAGATTTATTAGAAATCTGTTTAATATCATAGTCAAATATACTTTCCGGCGAACCGGAATAACGACCAGTTAAAATTGAATATACTAACCAACGTCTGACGTAGCTTTCAATAGCGACAGCATTAACACCTAAATCTTTTAGTTTAAGGTAAAGTATATATGCAAAATTTAAGGCGTTCTTAGAACGAATAAGTTTTGGAGAAATAAAACCTGCTGATTTGATAATCATCAAAAAACGCTTAAAATTTGTTTCATTGATAAAACTGTTTACTCCTATTTTAAGCATTGAAAATGATTGTTCTGCAATTTCATCTTCGAATGTTCTCGTTTCAAAATTTCTTCCAGAAAGCAAACTCACCAAATCTGCAAGTTTTCCTCTATTGAATTGAGAGGTAAACGCAACTCGGATTACATCGTTATAATCAGGGGCGTACAAGTCATCATTTTCTGTTTTTAGCCATTGCATACGGATAAAGTACTCACTTTTAGCAAACTCTTTATCGTTATCAACTATATGTTTGTAAAATTCAGGTGCGACTGCTAAATGACAAAAATAGTCAATCGCTTTTCGTAGTTCATTTCCACCAAATTCTGTATCGGAAGCTATTTTACTCATTACAAAATCAGCTTGACTTAATCTAACTCCTTCAGAATTAATTCTAATGAAAATCTCAGTAACTTTTTCAATATCCAAGTCTGATGCTAATTCAATCAGCCCAATTTGTTTTTTTGGTATATTGATTAGATTGGTAATGCTTTTTTCTACTAATTCTTCGTTTGCATTAGGATTTAAATTTAAATATTCCCTTACTATTTTCAAAACACTTCCATTGATAACTTCTGAAATATTCGAAAGCCATATTTTATCTTTGAGAATTGCAGGATTTTGCACTTCAAATTTTTCCTCAATGGGGTTAAACGCAATTTTTATCTTTATTCGTTCATATGTATTGTTAATCACATAGTGTCCGAGTACTGCAGCGGTCAATGCTGTTATTCGTTGTTGTCCGTCGATTAAGATTTTTTTCCCTTCACTAATACTTCCATCTTTCAGTCTGACATTCGGATTTCTCCATGCAATAAGATAGCCAATCGGATAACCTTGATATAAACTGTCCATTAAGTTACGAACTTTAGAACTATCCCAAACAAAAGGTCTTTGAATTTCAGGTATTGCAATTTCTCCTGCATTAACCCAAGCTAAAATTGTTTCAATCAACTGTTGATTTACCGAATATTTTTGCATACTATGTAATTTATTTGTTTAATAACTAATTTTTCAATGTTTTATTGTCTCACGTTGCCATCATTGAGCAACCACAGATTACTTATTTCGTGCCAATAAAAAAATGCTTCTATGTTGCTCTTTTTGAGCTTGTTTAATTTCGTTAGTAAAGGAATTTCAATGACCGCATTTTGCAGGGATTGAATATCGTTTCTATCAAAATGCTTAATTTCCATTCTGTTGGCGGCTATCATTGCAGAAAGGTAAGCCGCTTTTGAGGCGTTGACTATAGCACTGTCAAGGCGATATTTTCCGCCATGAATAAAGCTTTGAATGCGTTTTATACCCTCTTGTAACTGTTGAAAGTTTTCACTATCAACTAATCTTTGCGAGCAAATACATAACGACGTTTGGAAAATATCATCAAGTACTTGTGAAATATCTTCGTGATTTAAATTTCTATACATCAATTCTACGGCTGCAAACTTGCGGAAAGTGTCGGAGACTACCGTTATATCGTTTGTAATGTCGAACAGAGAGGCAATATCAAAAAGTTGTTTGATTATTTCCATTGAACAACTTCTCGTACCTTTGAAATATGGTATTCCTGTGGTGTTTGGCGCAAATGCTGTGAGTTTATCGCCCAATAAGTCGGCAACACTCGGAATATTTACCAAAACAGGCTCGCCATCCGTTTTGAGAAATCGACTTTGAATGGGTAGTTGTTCCACTTTGGCATACTGGATGTTTTCAAACAATACGTCAAGCAAAATATATTCGGTATCTGCT
>BNTU01000186.1 GCA_025996835.1 Bacteroidia bacterium | reverse complement strand
GCAATTTGCGCCCCTACATCGAATATGTGAGCAAAAACATTTTCAGCCGCCTGTCGAACCGCGATTTGCAACACTTCAATGAAAAACACATCAAAATCATGCTGCTCAACGGCTTGTTTCAGAGCAAGTTGTATGTGCCACTCACCGAAAAAGAAGTGGAGAACGGCTATATTGACATTTTTTTGCAACGCAGCCCTCGACTTCCCGACATAAAATACGAATGGGTGTGGGAACTCAAATACCTCAAAAAGGGCGATAGAAAAGCATTGCATTCAGCAAGGAATGATGCCCGCGCACAATTGGAGAAATATCGAAACTCGCACGAGTTTGCCGGTCGCGCCGATATGCGGTTTGCTTCGATTATTTTCATTGGTAAGGACAAGTTTGAGGTTGAGGAATTATACAAATCATGAAAAAAAGGCGATGCATCCAAGGTCATAACTCATAATTCATAACTCATAACTATTTCGTACCTTTGCGGCGAATTTTTAAATACACAGTATTATGATTACGTTCTACGTTTTATTAGGAATTGTTGTGCTTTTGGTCATTTGGACTATTTCCAAGTACAACTTGTTGGTGCGGTTGCGTAACAATCGCGAGAATGCTTTTGCGGACATTGATGTTCAGTTGAAGCAGCGGCACGATTTGGTGCCCCAGTTGGTAGCTACCGTCAAAGGTTATGCCACGCACGAGCAGGAGACCCTCAACAGGGTGATTGCGGCGCGCAACGGTGCCATCGGAGCCCACAGCATTGATGAGAAAATTGTTGCCGAAAATGCGCTGTCGTCTGCCCTTGCGGGGTTGAAAGTGACGGTAGAGGCTTATCCCGACTTGAAAGCCAACACCAATTTCATGCACTTGCAGGAAGAGATTTCGGACATCGAAAACAAATTGGCAGCCGTGCGCCGCTATTTCAATTCCGCCACAAAGGAACTGAACACCGCCGTAGAGGTCTTCCCAAACAACATCATCGCCGGAATGTTTGGCTTCCACAAAGAAATGATGTTCGACTTGGGCACGGAGCGCACGACACTGGAACAGGCACCGGAAATAAAATTTTAAGTCATGCAATACGTTGGGATACATACACAACAGGTCAGGAACAATTTCAGGTCGGTTTTGCTGCTTTGCCTTTTCCCCTGTCTGGTGGTTTTGCTCACGCTGCTGTTCGCTGCCCTTCTGGCTTTCGCAACAAATGAAGGGGCGAGCGGCGCAGACATTTGGGCGCAATCCCTGTTTTTCGTCCGGCAATCGGCACCCTACATCTTGGGCGGCGTGTTGATATGGTTTCTGATAGCCTATTTTGCAAACACCGCCATCATTCAACGTGCCACCGGCGCACATTCGCTGGAGCGCAAAGAAAACAAGCGCGTTTACAACTTGGTAGAAAATCTGTGCATGTCGCAAGGGATGCCGATGCCAAAAGTGAACGTCATAGAAGACGACTCGCTGAATGCCTTTGCCAGCGGCATCAACAACCGCACGTTCACCGTCAGCCTCTCGCGCGGGATTATCAACAAGTTAGACGACGACGAGTTGGAAGGCGTTATCGCGCACGAACTCTCGCACATCCGCAACCGAGACGTGCGCCTGCTGATAGTGAGCATCGTCTTCGTAGGCATTTTTGCCATGCTAACGGAAATTGCGTTCCGCATGCTCCTCCACTCGCCCCGAAGCCGAAGCAGCAGCAACAGCAAAAACGGCAACGGCACCATCATAATCGTCCTGATTGCATTAGTCGTAGCGGCAGTAGGCTTTTTCTTCGCCACCTTGATGCGCTTCGCCATCTCCCGCAAACGCGAATACCTTGCCGACGCCGGTTCCGCCGAAATGACCCGCAAACCGCAAGCCCTGGCAAGTGCCCTCCGCAAAATCGCACGCGACCCCGCCATAGAAGCCGTCACCCGCGACGATGTAGCGCAACTGTTCATCGAACACCCCCGCCCGAAAAAAAGCCTCGCCGCCGGCATAAGCGGGCTGTTCGCCACACATCCGCCAATTGAAGAGCGGATTAAGGTGTTGGAGCAATTTTAGGCTAATGGCACATCAGACAAAAAAGATTACAGAATAAAATATGACATTAAAATGAGAAAGAAGATTTGTCGGGTAGTAGCCTGTCAGCTGTGGGTTGTCGCAGGGTATCACATTTTTAAATGTGGTTTGGATTTGTATGATGGATGGTGGATAACACTTCCGGTATGGGTTTTTCTGGTACTATTGTTTGGTTTGGGTGGCTTCCTTGTATGGACACTGCCCAAAGCAGACGACTGATGTAGAATCCTAAAATCCTGTAAATCAAGATTCAGACAAAAGAAAAATATGAAAACAGAAATACAAAAGCGGCGAACTTTCGCCATCATCTCGCATCCCGATGCGGGGAAGACTACACTCACCGAGAAGTTGCTGCTCTTCGGCGGTGCCATTCACGTTGCCGGCGCGGTGAAATCGAACAAAATTAAGAAAACCGCTACTTCCGACTGGATGGAGATTGAGAAGCAGCGCGGCATTTCCGTCGCTACTTCCGTCATGGGATTCGACTACGAGGGTTACAAAATCAATATCCTGGACACGCCCGGGCATCAGGATTTTGCGGAGGACACTTACCGCACTCTGACGGCTGTGGATAGCGTGATTATCGTGGTGGATATTGCCAAGGGGGTGGAGGCGCAGACACGCAAACTGATGGAGGTGTGCCGGATGAGGAAAACGCCGGTCATGATTTTTGTGAACAAGATGGACCGCGACGGGAAGGAACCGTTCGACCTGCTGGACGAGTTGGAGGAGGAACTGCAAATTCACGTCCGCCCGCTGAGTTGGCCCATCGAAATGGGGGTAAAATTCAAGGGGGTGTACAATCTTTATGAAGAGAAACTCGACCTCTACACGCCCAGCAAGCAGACAATCACCGAATCGGTGCAACTAAACCTCAGCAGTCCCGAACTGGATGCGCAAATTGGGGCGGATTTGGCTGCCAAACTGCGCGAAGACATTGAACTCATCAATGGTGTTTATCCCGCTTTCACCCCCCAGCCCCCTCAAGGGGGAGAAGCATCCCCCCTTCTGAGGGGGTTTGGGGGTGCCGGCTTGGATAAGTACTTAAAAGGTGACTTGGCCCCCGTGTTTTTCGGCTCGGCACTGAACAATTTTGGGGTGAAGGAACTGCTGGATTGCTTTGTGCGCATTGCGCCGTCGCCCCGTCCGGTTGCGGCTGAGGAGCGGACGGTTGACCCCGAAAATGACCCATTTTCCGGCTTCATTTTCAAAATTCACGCCAATATGGACCCCAATCATCGCAGTTGTATTGCGTTTCTCAAAATTTGTTCGGGAAAATTTGAGCGCAACACCAATTACAGGCACGTGCGTTTCGACAAACTGATGAAATTTTCGCAAGCCACCGCTTTTATGGCGCAGAAGAAGGAAACTGTGGATGAGGCGTATGCCGGCGACATCATCGGGCTGCCCGACACGGGCAATTTCAAGATTGGCGACACGCTCACGGCGGGCGAGGTGCTGCATTTCAAGGGTTTGCCGAGCTTCTCGCCGTGAGCGTGTCGCCAATCTTGAAATTGCCCGTGTCGGGCAGCCCGATGATGTCGCCGGCATACGCCTCATCCACAGTTTCCTTCTTCTGCGCCATAAAAGCGGTGGCTTGCGAAAATT
>BNTU01000185.1 GCA_025996835.1 Bacteroidia bacterium | reverse complement strand
AATGGAATATGGCAATTAAGTATGTCCAACGGGAGCATCTTGTTACTTTTTCCGGTCTTGACCGTGTAGAAAATCACAACGACCCAAGCGACCGCCTAATTATTGCCCAAGCCATTTGTGAAAAAATTCCTCTCATAAGCAGTGATGGTAAATTTCATCACTACCGCAAGCAAAACCTACAATTTGTTTTCAACAAAAAATAGCCTCTGCTCGGCGCAGATATGATGGGGCAATATGATGATATAATGCCCTTTCAGGGCTGGGAAATACAAGGCTTTCAGCCTTAACATAAAATTCATCCTGTTAATCTTTTAATTCTGAAAATTCTGATTCAGACAAAAATGTTCTCTGCGGGACAGAACAAAATTATGAATTATTATGCCGGTATTGCTTTCAAATCAAAGTACATGGCACGGGTGTCCTCGTCTGTATCTTTGGTTGTGAGGTATCTAAATTGGGCTTTTTCGTAAAAAGGAAATGCAGTGCGATAGGCATCTACGGTAATGAACCGGCAGGCGGCGTGGTGCTGCTCGTAGAGGTACATTTCACGCACACTTAAAAGCAAACGTCTGCCCATACCCAAACCGGCATATTTTTTATCTACGGCTAACCGTCCAATTTTCACAGCAGGGTATGTTTTGCGCCTTTTGTTGTTTGGGATTTTGCGCCCTACTTTGTTCCAAAGGGCTTTTTCTTCTTCGGTCAAAATCGCAGTTCTATTTAAGCCATCGTATGAAAGACAAAAATAAGCCACAATTTCATCGTCAATTTTTACCAAATAAGTAATCGCGAGCATCACTTTCAAATAGTTTTTTGCATCGTTGAACAAAAAATCATTCAAATCAATGTCGCCACAATCGAAAGAGGAAATTGGAGTATCTTCTTCCAACCGAACAATTTTAATTTTTTCTACAATCTCACTCATTTGGGGTATATCGGAAATTGTGCTGCATTTTTAAACCATTCGTATGCCTGCCGCTGTTCTTCGCGCTCTTCGGGCGAAATTTGCTGCACATTTTCCATTGCCTTTGCAAAGCGAATAGAATCCCTGCCGGTAAGAATCGGCGTAGGTTTAATAGGTGTTGCCATATTGTTTTTTATTTATAATTGGGGCAAAGGTAGTGAATAGTTTTGAGTTATGAGTTATGAGTTATGTTTTTTTTGCGGATTTATGGATTTTTAACATTGTTTTGAGTTTTGAGTTATGAGTTATGAGTTGTGGTTGTGTTTTGCGGATTTATGGATTTTTAACTTATTGGGTGTGGGTTATCGAAAATTTTACCTCCTCCCAGCAACCCCGTAGTGGCATAGCCGTCAGGTTAAGGGTGAAGCCCTTCGAGCAATAGCGTAGGGCATCGCCCTACGAAGGATGCCCTCTCCCTCTCGTTTCGCCCTGAAAGGGCATTAGCCATTGCTATCGCCCTTTCAGGGCTTGCATTCAATGTCATATCCTGTCCGTAGGGCGATGCCCTACGCTATTGCTCGAAGGCTTTCAGCCTTAACATAAAATATGAGTATCCGCAATCATACCACTTGGCTTTCGCTTCCTTGTCCCGCAGGGACAGCACTTTATTAACCGTAGGCTTCAGCCTACGGTATAGGTGGGCAACACAGTCCTTAGTCCCGCATGGGACGGCACTTGAGATGGGTGCAATTTTGCTGAATAACAATGTGTCGTCCCATGCGGGACTTTGGAGGGTGGGCTCCGTCACTCCCGTAGGCTGAAGCCTACGGTTAATAAAGTGCTGTCCCTGCGGGACACAGAACGCCGCATTGTGCTGTCCCTGCGGGACACAGAACGCCGCATTGTGCTGTCCCTGCGGGACAAGGAAGCGAAAGCCAAGTGGTATGATTGCGGATAGTCATAAAAATTTATGGTGATAAGGAAGACCGCAAGTTAAGGGTGAAGCCCTACGAGCAATAGCGTAGGGCGATGCCCAGTCGTGGTCGGAAGATTGGTTAGATGTTGAATTTACGGGCTGAAAGCCCAGCATATCCCAGCCCTGAAAGGGCATTATATCATCATATTGCCCCATCATATCTGCGCCGAGCAGAGGCTATTTTTTGTTGAAAACAAATTGTAGGTTTTGCTTGCGGTAGTGATGAAATTTACTATCACTGCTTATGAGAGGGATTTTTTCACAAATGGCTTGGGCAATAATTAGGCGGTCGCTTGGGTCGTTGTGATTTTCTACACGGTCAAGACCGGAAAAAGTAACAAGATGCTCCCGTTGGACATACTTAATTGCCATATTCCATTCTTTTTCAATAGAATCTACAATATCTTGTGCCGTTTTCCATTTCTTTACAATTACTTTGCCCGTTTGGAAAAGATGTATCATTTCTTTAACACTTTCGGAGCTGATGTAAAGCAAATTGCAACAGTCTTCTAAGATGTACATGACATCACCGGACAGCAATTGTCTATCCGCATTCAATCGTATAAATATGTTTGTGTCAATTAGATAGCGCATAATTACTATTTGTTGACAGCCCGCCAATCTAACACTGTCATTGTACCTTCGGGATATTTTTCCCAAAATGCAGTAACTCTCCCTTTCCTTACCGGCGCGGAACTACTCTGCTCTGCGCTCGCTGCTCTTGTTGCTTTCGCTGCTGTTGTTGCCATAATTTTACATTTTACATTATTAAATTTTCTGCAAAGGTAATGCAAATTTTTGAATTAGCAAATGTTTTGGCATATTTTTCCAAAAATTTGCCCGATTGTTGGCGGCAGATGGTGAATGGTGGTGGGGCTGGGATATGGTGGGCTTTCAGCCCATATTAAAATCTTCCGACCACGACTGGGCGATGCCCTACGCTATTGCTACAAGGCTTTCAGCCTTAACATAAAATTCATCCTGTTAATCTTTTAATCCTGAAAATCCTGATTCAGACAAAAATGTTCTCTGCGGGATAGAACAAAATTATGAATTATTATGCCGGTATTGCTTTCAAATCAAAGTACATGGCGCGGGTGTCCTCGTCGGTATCTTTGGTTGTGAGGTATCTAAATTGGGCTTTTTCGTAAAAAGGAAATGCAGTGCGATAGGCATCTACGGTAATGAACCGGCAGGCGGCGTGGTGCTGTTCGTAGAGGTACATCATCGTAACAGTATCAATAATACGCCGTCCTATTCCGTATCCGGCATATTTTTTCGCTACTGCCAAACGTCCGATTTTTACCGAAGGATAGGTTTTGCGCCTTTTGCTGTTTGGAATTTTGCGCCCTACTTTGTTCCAAAGGGCTTTTTCTTCTTCAGTCAAAATCGCAGTTCTATTTAAGGCATCGTATGAAAGACAAAAATAAGCCGCTATTTCATCGTCAATTTTTACCAAATAAGTAATCGCGAGCATTACTTTCAAATAGTTTTTTGCATCGTTAAACAAAAAATCATTCAAATCAATGTCGCCACAATCGAAAGAGGAAATTGGAGTATCTTCTTCCAAACGAACAATTTTAATTTTTTCTACAATCTCACTCATTTGGGGTATATCGGAAATTGTGCTGCTTTTTTATACCATTCGTATGCTTCTTGCATTTCTTTTCGCCTTTCGGGTGAAATCTGCTGCACATTTTCCATCGCCTTTGCAAAGCGAATAGAATCCCTGCCGGTAAGAATCGGCGTAGGTTTAATAGGTGTTGCCATATTGTTTTTTATTTATATTTTGGGCAAAGGTAGTGAATAGTTTTGAGTTATGAGTTATGATTTTTTTTGGATTTATGGATTTTTAACATAATGTAC
>BNTU01000184.1 GCA_025996835.1 Bacteroidia bacterium | reverse complement strand
ACTGCTCTACATTGAGATAGGCAATGTCAACTATCGTCTTTCTCCCCCTCAAAAGTGCATTCAAAAAACTGATTAGCAACACTTTGTTTGCAAAAATGAATTTGAATGCAAAATCATTTTTTAAGTCCAAATAACGCCCAACCTCTACTTTTTTCATAGAAATATGAATATAATGTTTCAGCTATTTAATCGCTTTGATTAAATAATCGCCGCAAAGGTACGAAAAAGTTTTGAATTATGAGTTTTTTTCCCGGGGCAATCGCATGCTATCATTTTGTTTGTACGCTTAATTTGTCTATCTTTGTGCTCTAATTTCACAAACGATGGAAACAAAAAAATACAAGCGGTTGCCTTACGGTATTTCGGATTTCAGGAGAATTATCCTGGAGAACTATGCCTACGTGGATAAAACCATGTACATAGAGATGTTGGAAAATGAAACCAACCCCAATCAGTTTTTCATCCGTCCGCGCAAATTCGGCAAGAGTTTGTTTTTTATGACGTTGTCGTATTATTATGACCTCAACCATGCGGACGAATTTGACACTTTGTTTGGTGACCTGTACATAGGCAAACATCCTACGCCGGAAAGAAATATGTATGCTGTACTGAAATTTGATTTTTCAGGATTGGATACTTCCAGCGAGGAGGGGTTTGTAAAATCTTTTTCGGAGAAAGTGCAGGATACGGTTCGGGATTTCTTTCGTATATATGGTCATATTTTCCCTGAAGCGGACAAATATGTGAATCAGATCGATGATGACCATCCCGGTATTGCCGCTTTGCAGAAAGTTTTTTCTGCGGCAAGTCAGAATAATGTCAAACTCTTTTTCATCATCGATGAATACGACCATTTTGCCAACGACTTGATTGCTATGGGTAGCCAAATAGGCAAGAATTTGTACAAAGCAATGGTAGCCGCCAACGGTATCGTGCGCGATTTCTACGAAAGAGTAAAAGATGGTGCCAAGTCGTCCCTCGTGAACCGCACATTCATTACCGGTATCTCGCCGGTGATGCTTGACGACCTCACGAGCGGATACAACATCGCGACCGTCTTGACATTGGAGCCTCAGTACAACGAGATGATGGGTTTTACACACGAAGAGGTAGAGTGGCTGATGCGAGAAACAGGCGTTGAAGAGAAATATATCAATATTGATATACAGGCTTACTACAACGGCTACCTGTTTCATAAAGACGGAACTCATCGGGTGTATAATCCGGCTATGATGCTTTATTTCTTTGAGCAGATAATAAGGCGGCAACAACCGCCGGAACATATTATCGACCTTAATTTGAGGACCGATTATGGACGCTTGCAAAAATTAACACAAAACGACAGCAACCGTGCAACACTGCTCAAAATTGTCAAAGAAGACAGTATTATTTCAGATATACTTCAAAAGTTTTCCATTGATATGCTCAACGATGACGATTATTTCGTCTCTCTGCTGTTTTATATGGGTTTGCTGACCATCGACAAGGAAGAATATGGGACATTGAGGTTAAAAATCCCCAACTATTCCATCAAAACACTGTACTGGGAATACATCGCTCGGCTGACAAAAGCGAATAATGAGAATGTGTTGATTGATTTCTCTACTATGAAAATTGCAGTCCGAGAATTAGCCTATCACGGAAACCCGACACTGTTTTTGGATTATATGAGTAACAATATCATCAGCAGGTTGTCTAATCGTGATTTGGAAAATTTTGATGAAAAGTATTTGAAAATCATTCTGTTGAACAACCTGTTTCAGAGCCTGTTATACGTTCCGATTACCGAGATGGAAGTTTCTACGGGCTATACGGATATTTGGCTTAAGCGCAGTCCATTGTTGCCCGAAATTCCCTGGGAATGGGTTTGGGAAATCAAGTACATCAAAAAATCGAATGCCAAATCCGTGAAGGAAACCCGCAAAGAAGCAAGTGCCCAATTAGAAAAATACCGCCAATCGCACCTGTTCGCCGGTCGCACCGATGTGCGCTACCTTTCCGTCATTTTTATCGGCAAAGACAAATATGAAATGTCTGAATTTTAGGATATATGGCATTTAATGATATTTATTTAGTACTTTTGTGCCGTTAAACATTAAAAAATTAATTTACAATGTTCAAAAAATTCACACTCTGCATCGCATTAAGCCTATCAACGATGCTCAATGCACAAACATTCACCTCCGACATCCCCTTTTTGGCGGGCGAAAAATGGTGGGGGGCTTTCGTGGCAAAAGGTAGCGAGATGCCTTATTTGCAACCGACGGGAATGTTCGATTTGTCGAATCAAGGGTTTAATAATCAGGCTGTTCCGCTGTTCGTTTCCAACAAAGGGCGATACATTTGGAGCGATGAGGCGTTCCGGTTTCAAATCACTGCGGCGGCGATTCATTTGGAGTCTAAATTTGAGGAAATCAAAGTTACGGTTGCCGGAAAAACCCTGCGGGATGCCTATTTGGCGGCTTGTCGCGCCCATTTTCCGCCTTCGGGGAAATTGCCCGACCCGCTGTTTTTTTCGATGCCGCAATACAACACTTGGATTGAGTTGATGTATAATCAAAATCAGCGGGATATTTTGAATTATGCCGACAAAATCATTGAGCACGACTTCCCCAAAGGCGTTTTTATGATTGACGACAATTGGCAGAAATATTACGGCAATTTTGATTTCAAGCCCGATAAATTTCCCGACCCGAAAGGGATGGTTGAGCAACTGCACGCGATGGGATTCAAGATTATGCTGTGGATATGCCCTTTCGTGAGTGCTGACAGCCCGGAATTTCGCGAGTTGGCGAAAAAAAACTATCTGCTTCGCCGCAAAGGGAGCAAAGAACCCGCCCTCATCAGTTGGTGGAATGGCTACAGTGCCTGCTACGACCTCACCAATCCCGAAGCCTTCGACTATTTTGTTGGCATACTGAAAGAGATGCAGCAAAAATACGGCGTGGACGGCTTCAAGTTGGATGCCGGTGATGCCTACTTTTACGACCCCAACAGGATTGACAGTTACAAGCCCAACACCCAATCGACCGACCACACGTTGGCATGGGCAAAAATCGGCTTGTCGTTCCCCTTCAACGAATACCGCGCCGGTTGGCGGATGGGCGGCGAAGCCCTCGTGCAACGCCTCGGCGACAAGGATTATTCGTGGAAAGCGGTCGGCTTGCTCATCCCCGACATGATTGCCGCCGGCTTGCTGGGTTATGCCTACGCTTGCCCCGATATGATTGGCGGCGGGGGCTTCACGTCCTTTCTCAACATTGCCGATGATAAATTTGACCAGACGCTGATTGTTCGCTCCACGCAGGTGCACGCCCTGATGCCTATGATGCAGTTCTCGGTGGCTCCATGGCGCATCCTGAACGCAGAAAATCTGGCAATATGCCGCGAAATGGCATACCTCCACGTGAAGATGGGCGATTACATCCTGAAATGTGCCCAACAGGCATCACAAACGGGCGAGCCAATCATCCGTCACCTTGAATATATGTTCCCCGAACAGGGCTTTGCCGACTGCAAAGACCAATTCATGCTGGGCGAAAAATTCCTGGTGGCACCAATGCTCAATGCCGAAAAACAGCGCACAGTAGTCCTCCCGAAAGGAAAATGGCGCGATGAATTGGGAAATGTATTGAGCGGCGGGAAGACAATAACGGTAACGGCGACAATCAAGCGGCTGCCCTATTTTGAGAAAATATGAAATATTGATATTGGGTATTTATTCATCTTTTATCTGCATTAATATTTGCCAATGTCCTTTTTTGT
>BNTU01000183.1 GCA_025996835.1 Bacteroidia bacterium | reverse complement strand
TTTTTTTTAACATGAAAGAACACTGCAGTTAAAAGCTCAGCCTCCACAAAAGGGGCGAAAGCCCCTGCCTTGCGCTTACACGGTGCAAAGATAGCCGGAAATTTTTATTTTTGCAAGTTTTCTATACTATTCATTTTCAATGAATTATTTTTTGAGGCTGAATTGCTGTGCAATTTACTTTGAAAATTGCACTATAACAGTGCAATTTATTTTAAAATTTGCATTATCATAGTGCATATTTCAAATTTTTATTGTACCTTTGCGCCCAAAAATGGTGAATTATGGATAAATTATTAGCGTTCTACTACAAATTATTGCGGGAATTAGACTCTGATTTTCAGCGATATTTGGCAGGTAAAATCAATTGGAATGCCCGGATGATTGGGCTTACAGGTGCACGAGGGGTTGGAAAAACGACCCTGATTCTTCAGCATATCAAAAACGACTTGAAGACGGAGGAGGCTTTGTACGTCACTGCCGAAGATTTCTATTTTGCCGACCACAACCTGCTGGATTTGGCGGACACATTCGTCAAAAAAGGCGGCAAATACTTGTTTATCGACGAGATACACAAATATAAAAAATGGTCGCAGGAACTAAAACTGATTTATGACTATCATCCGCGATTGAAAGTTGTTTTTACCGGCTCGTCGGTGTTGGACATCAAAAAAGGGGCTGCCGATTTGAGCCGTCGGGCGGTGATGTATCGCCTGTCGGGGCTGTCGTTTCGGGAATATCTGCAACTGTTTCATCAAATTCCGGTGGCGGTTTATAGTTTGCAGGATATTATGGCGCATAAAGTTGAAATTCAGGGCGTTGAACATCCGTTGCCTCTTTTTGAAGACTATTTGAAGCGGGGTTATTATCCGTTTGCCATGGAGCCGAATTACGATTTGCGCCTGCAACAAATCATCAATCAGACTTTGGAGTCGGATATTCCCTTGTATGCCGAGATGAACGTGTCCACGGGGCGAAAATTGAAACAACTGATGGCACTTATTTCCAAAAGTTCGCCTTTTAAGCCCAATTTCAGCAGGATTGCAGAGGTGGTGAGTGCCAGCCGCAACAACATTGCCGACTACTGCCTCTACATTGAGGAAGCGGGACTAATTGCGCAGTTACGCGATGCCACAGGTGGCATTAGAGGACTTGGAAAAGTAGAAAAAATCTATTTAGAAAACCCCAACCTCATCCACAATCTGGCAAAAGACGATTTCAACATCGGCAACGTGCGCGAAACCTTCTTTTTGAATCAAACGCGGGTCAATTTTGATGTAATCGCCTCCCCCGTATCCGATTTTTTAATTGATGACATGACGTTTGAAGTAGGAGGCAAAAACAAGGGGCAAAAGCAGATTCAAGGCATCGAGAAAGGCTATATTGTCAAAGACGACATCGAATTTGGGTATGCCAACGTGATTCCGCTTTGGCAGTTTGGGATGAATTATTGATTCAAGTTTTGATAATAATTGACAAAAAAAGATGCACCGGATAGATGAAAAATTTTGAATTAAAAAATAATGTGTAATTTTGCAGGCAAAAAACAAAAAAAAGATGAAATTTTCTGACACAATAACAGGAAGATAATTATGGGTGAACAACAATACATCAACGCAATTCAATCATTGAGAAATCTATCGTTCCAATATGTTAGAGAGATAGCAATGGGCACTATTTCGCATTTAACAGACGCTGAACGCGATGCTCTTTCTAAACACCTTGATGAAGATGTTGCTTTGCTTGATTCGCACGAATTAATGTGCCAATATTTGCAAGCGTATGGCAATATGCACGAAGCAAGAATGCAACTTGCCTTAGAAAATATTTCAAAAGAATTGTGGAAACAAGAGGCAATAACTGTGATTGACTATGGATGTGGACCGGCTTTGGCAACCATGGTGCTTGCAGATTACATGAAAGGAAAAGGTTATGACCGGAATAAAATCAAACAAGTAATCCTGATAGAACCTTCTGAATCATGCTTAAAAAGGGCAGAATTACATGTGCATACCTTTCTTCCACAGACCAAAGTAACAACAAGATGCAAATATATTAATGACTTGACGGCTAACGATTTAGCACAACACAATAATACCGTAATACATTTGTTTTCAAATATTATTGATGTTGAGAGCGTTGATTTAGCAAAATTTGCCAATAACATAAAAAGCGTTCGAGCACCGTATAATGAGTATGTGTGTGTATCTCCGTACATCAGAGAGATTTCTCGTGGAGGAAGAATGGACAAGTTTGTTCAAATCTTAAATAATGGTACTGCTTATTTTCGTCGAGATTATGATACCGGTCAGTGGTTAAAAGACAAAGACTGGACTTGTGCAATACGACTAATGAAAAAAAACATACCGGTTCCACCTCCGGTTAATCCTCAAGTTAATTCACAGGTTAATTCACAGGTTAATCCTCCGATTAATCCGCAAGTTGATGTAATAGAAAAACTAAAGATTCAATTACAAGAAACTCAATCAAAATTATTCGGTGCAGAAAGACAAAATCAACATTATGCTAATGAAATAAATGCAAGTAAAACAGAAAATGCAAGATTATATCAAGAAATACTTCAACTACAACAAGGATGTGCGAGTTGCATGTACAGGGCATACCCGGCACCTAATGGAATAAATGAGCTGTATTCACAATTTATAGAAACTCGATCAAAACTATTCGATACAGTAAAGCAAAATCAAGAATTTGCGGATAAAATAAGTGAACTTCATGCGCAATTAAAAGAAACTCAAACAAAATTATTAGATGCAGAAAGGAAAAATCAAATTTTTGATGATAGAATAAATGAACTTCATACGCAACTAAGAGAATCGCAATTAAAACTATCCGATGCAGAAAAACAAAATCAAAATTTTGTTAATAACATAAATACACTTAATGCGCAATTGAGAGAATCGCAATTAAAACTATCCGATACAGAAAAACAAAATCAAAATCTTGTTAATAACATAAATGAACTCAATTTGCAATTAAATGCACTTAATGCGCAATTAAGAGAATCGCAATTAAAACTATCCGATATAGAAAAACAAAATCAAAGTCTTGTTAATAACATAAATGAACTTAATGCGCAATTAAACGAAACTCTATCAAAATTATCCCATGCAGAAAGACAAAATCAAGAGTTTGCCGATGAAACCAATCAACTTAATACCCAGTTATCCAATGCCCAAAAACTAAATAAAGTTCTTTTGATAATACTCTTGCTTGTATTCTCTACCCTTGTTGGACTCATTGTGTATCAGCTCATTATAGAAGCCCCTCCCCAAAAAGAAAACACCACTAATAACAAAAATTTTACAGTGCCGTATGTCAGATGGCAAGAAGCCAGAGATGCCTGCACTGCGAGAGGTGCGGGCTGGCGACTCCCAACACAGGATGAGTTAACAAATCCCAACAGCATCGCTGTAAACCGTTCGGATTTCGACACCAACGGCATCTATTGGACAAGCAGCAATAAAGGGGATTATGCGTATACCGTGTATGTTGGCATCAAAAACACTTACTCCACCTCACATAAAAAGACGGAGAGATATGCTTATCGGTGTGTTAAGGCGAGAAATTGAGAAAATGCGTGTGAAGAAGTACCTTAAATCCGCAATTATTTTTTTAGCTAAAAATACAAAGCGTTGAAAATCAAATCATTACAACGCTTTGCGGTTTGAAAAATTTTCACTACTTTTGGTGCGTGAAACAAACAAAAAAGCAATAAAAAGCAATTTCAGATGACAAAAGTACAAAA
>BNTU01000182.1 GCA_025996835.1 Bacteroidia bacterium | reverse complement strand
AATGATTAATGGAGAGCCTGAATACACGCTTGGAGTTCCCAATCAGGAAGTGAGAGTGTCGTTGATGAAGCATCTGTTAAGTGCATATACCCAATACCCTGTGGACCAATTGGGAGTACTTGGAAAAGCGATGTTGCAACAAATCCTTGCTTTCGATGCGGAGGGCTTTACAAAGAATATGCGTATCATGCTTGCCGGTGTTTCCTACACTTTGCAGCCTGAAGACACTCTGAGCGAAGACGCCAATGAAGCCCGTTATCACATCATCTTTCAAATGTGGATGACCATGCTGGGTTTCAATATTCAAAGTGAAAAGATGACCAACCGGGGACGTATGGATGCGGTATTGCTGCAATCCGGATTGGCGATAGTGGTAGAACTGAAATATCATGCCAAAACAAAATTGAAAACTTTGCTCAAGCAAGCAATAGCACAAATTTATGATAAACGGTATTACGAACAATTTCTTGACCGGAAAGTCATTCTGTTGGGCATCGCATTCAGTGGGAAAGAGGTTGGTTGCAGGCTCGAACAATTGAAAGTTGAAAATTAAGTATTGCTAATTAAAAAATATGAAAAATTTAAAATTCACATTCAGAATGTTAGTTTGTTGTCTGCTTGGTTGTCTATTTTTGGGGCAGACCGCTTTTTCCCAACCGGCGGGAAAACCGCTCAATGCCCCGAAAAAGCAGGTCTTCCACTGGAAAAAGCAAAACGGCTCGTTGTGCCTGTTTGCCGAAAACAATGCGTTGGTAGGGCATCTGTCGGGCGAAGTGAGCAAAGGCGTCAATGTAGCGTCGGAAAAAATCGTAGCACTTGATTCGACAACCTTTCAAATCACTCGTAAATACAAGATGAAGCACGATATGGATTCGGCGCGTATCTGCTTCGACTTTGTCCATGCTTCGCCAAGCCCTTATTGGGTCATACCGGCAGTTTCGTTCAACGGCAATCATTTCGGACGAGGCAGAGAGCCGAAAGATGCCGCCGAGAACGGCGTGTGGCGGACATTTTCTTTTCGCCGTACACCTATTCCGGGCATCACCTATTCGGAGGGCAAACACTTTGCCGTCGCCGTATGGAGCGACAACCCCCAACGAGAGAGGGACGATTTTGCCTGCTCTCTGATGCCGGAAGAACAGACCACAACGCACCGTATCATCTGGCCGGAAGAAGAGATGCCGACAAATTATTTCAATCTGAATAAAAGCAAATCCGGCTACCGCAAAACACTGACCTTGAAAAAAGGCGAAACGCTGACAATGACAATGTATGTGAACGTCAGTGCCGTTGAAGCTCATCATACTGCCGCCCGTCATTTTCTTGACAAAGCGTGGGAAATGGCGGCAAAGCCCAAAATTGCTATACCCGACAACGACAAAATTTGGAATCTTGCCATCCGTTATGCAAAAGAATCGCTGTGGCACGAAACGGAGAAAGACAGTAAAAAATTTTCCGGTTTTGTTAGGGGTTTGCTCCCCGATGGAAATGGTAAATGGGTAAGTCCTAATGATTTTTATGAAGTAGGTTGGGTCGGACGGAACATCTCGCTTGCCAATAGTCTTTTGGCAGACTTTTTACGTAATGGAAATGAAGACTCGAAAAACAAAGGCTTGAAAGTCCTGGATTCATGGGCGGAATATTGTGTTTTACCTAATGGTTTGATACTTTCGTCTTTCGTAGGTTTTCCCAACCGTGATACACCTCACCGGATAGACGCAAACAATCTTGGCGGAGCTGCCGCCGATTTTTTTGAAGCGGCTGATTTGGCTAAACAGATAGGTCTTGACAGCAAACGCTACGAAAAAGTGGCATACGACATCTGTGATTTTATCAAAAACGACCAACAGCCCGACGGACAGTATGCTCGTGAATGGACGTCCGACGGCAAGGCTGTGTTGCGGGAAGGAAGTATCTGTGCGACAGTCATTCCTGCAATGATAACATCATACCGCCTTTCTAAAGACGCATCTTATCTGCAGTCGGCAATCAAAGGTTATGACTTTTACATACAAGAGTTTCATCGCGACGGCTATACGACGGCAGCTGCTCTCGATACATGGTGTATTGACAAGGAATCGGCAATTCCGCTACTGGCAGCCGCTACCCGTTTGTATGAAGAAACAGGCAACCGACAATATCGTGACGACGCAGTGTCGCTGTCCTATTATTTATCCCAATGGTTATGGCATTATCAGGGTGTTTATCCGGCAGATAATGATTTTACCAAGTATGATTACAACACATTCGGCGCCACCTCTGTTTCGGTGCAGCATCACTGTTTGGATGTTTACGCTCTTTTCTGGCTACCGGAATGGTTCAAACTTTCGGAATTGACGGGCGACCCGCAATGGAGGGATAAAGCCCTTGCTATATGGCGGAACAGTCAGCAACTGATTGGCGACGGCGAGATGAAGATTCACGACGAGATTCGTCCGGCAGGGAGTCAAAGTGAGTCGTTTTTTCACTGCAACTATTGGCTTGGAGGCTGGTCAGCCAACAAGGAAAACGAACAAATAAACAGTTGGATGCCCGGTTGGCTCGGAGCCGCCCGACTCGAAGTATTACGCAAACTCGGCTCAATCCCGCCTAAATGATGACAGTAATTCATTGCTTTCAATTATTATGCGTATCTTTGCAGATATTTATAAAAATGATAAGTCATGAAAGAATTACCAATTGGTATCCAGTCGTTTGAAGAATTGCGCAGTGGAGATTTTTTGTATGTTGACAAAACGAAAGAAATACATCAACTTACAAGTTCGCACATCGTGTTTCTTTCACGCCCGCGCCGTTTCGGGAAGTCGCTCCTTGTGAGCACCTTGGAGGAGCTTTACACAGGCAGTCAATCGCTGTTTGAAGGTCTCTATATCTATGATAAATGGGACTGGACGCAGCGCTATCCTGTTATACGGATAGATTGGACAACTATCAAGCATCGGAGCAAAGAAGAGATGGAACGAGACATGTCAATATTTTTGAAACGGCAGGCTAAATTACAGAAAATAAACCTTGTTTCAGAATACGCCTCCAGCCTCTTTTCTGAATTGATAGAGTCATTGCATCGCAAAAAAGGCAATAAAGTGGTCGTACTTATTGATGAATACGACAAGCCCATACTGGATGCGATAGGCAAGCCGGAAGTAGCAGATATTCGTGAGTTTCTTCAGGATTTTTACGTGGTATTGAAAGGCGCCGACAACCACCTGAAATTCGTTTTTATGACAGGTGTAACGAAAGTGGCCAAAGTGTCAATATTTTCAGCGTTGAACAGCCTCAAAGATATTACGTTAAACGATAAATATGCTTCTATCTGTGGTTACACACAGGAAGAACTGGAACGCAACTTTTCGGAATATATTGACGAAACGGCAGTCCGCGTGAATATGACAAGGGAAGATTTGCTGGCAAAAATTCGTTTTATGTACGATGGTTATACCTGGGATGGCAAGACATCGGTTTACAATCCGTTTTCTACACTGATGTTTTTTGACAACAAAAAGTTTTCCAATTACTGGTTTGATACAGGTACGCCTACTTTTCTGATTAATCGACTCAAAAAACACGGTCTTGCCAAAACCGTATTGGAACCGATAGTGGCGGGTCAGAGAGCGTTCAACAGTTACGATCCTGATGATCTTGAAGATATTCCTTTATTATTTCAGACAGGTTATCTGACTGTCAAAGACGAAAAAATGACTAACGGCGATTCTCTTTATACCCTTGAAGTACCCAACATGGAGGTAAATGAGTCGTTGATGGAGCATTTGTTAAGTGCATATACAAATTATCCTCTTTCGAAAATGTCAGAACTTGGGCGACAAATGTTGA
>BNTU01000181.1 GCA_025996835.1 Bacteroidia bacterium | reverse complement strand
GTTCAGGTATTGAAACACTTCCTCTTTTTGCGGACACAGAAATTTGTAACGTTCCACAAAGGCAGGCTTGCTGTAAGCCGACTGTCCGTTGCGATTGATGGCATACAGGGTGGAATCGCCGAAGCTGCCGTCGCACATAGAGCCTGTCCACACATGGTATTCCAAGCCATGGACGTGGGCAATGCGGGCTACTTCCGCATTGTCGCTATTGTCTCTGCAGCATACGCCGGTGACGCCATGCGATTTGAGTTGTGTAAACAACTCGTTGGCATTCTCAGGATTTGCGCCCGTCCAAGCATATATTTTAACCGGAGTCGGCGACTGACTGCATGAAACAAACATGCAGAAGATAGAAACGAAAAAGGGTATTGACTTCATAAATAAAATTATTAAAATTTTCTGCAAAGGTACAATATAAAATTGATATAAAAGTACATTTTTTGCAAAATCTATTTGTAATTTTCATTATTCACTACATATTAAAGCATATCATTTCCCTTTTGTGATACCGTTTTCGTTGAAAGTATCTATGGAAAACCGGTATTCCGAATCGCGATTAAAGAACCCTCCTTCGTATTGATTTTCGTACACCATTATCGACTGGTTGGTTTTACCGTCGGGCAGGTTGACATTCACGATGTAGCCGTCGGCTCCGGGCTGTTTGTCCCATGAAAGCGCATATCGGCGCGGGTCGGCTTCGTTTCGTCGAACTGTCAATCCGGTTATTTGCTGAGGTTTTTTGCCATTGCCTTTGCCGAAAACCCTGAAATCGTACAGCGAGAACTTGCCGGGCAGGTCTTTGGTGTTGGTAATGCGCAGGTAGCGACTTTTGAGCGGTTTTTTCAACACAATCAATTCGTGAACGGCGTCTTTGACATTGTCGGTGCGGTCAATGATTCGTGTCCAGTGCTCCGCATCGTCCGAGGCTTCAATATAATATTGATAATTGAAAGGCGCATGGGGTGCCCGAATCGTGAAGCCGACGTCAGCAAAGTTCACCTGAATGGCGTTAATTCGTTTCTTCTCACCCAAATCTATTTGCAGCCATTCACCCTGATTACCGGTAGCGGCAGCCCACATCGATTCTATGTGTTCGTCGAAAGCGGATGCGGCATTTTCCGGTAGCGACGACGCGGTTGCTTTTTTATGGTGCGAAAGGATGTGCCAGCCTGCTGACAGGTTGGTCTTTTCGAAATCAGTTTTCCGGTCGGGAATCACAAAGGGATAATCCGTCCAGACGGTATGTGTTCTGAGCTGTCCGTCTTGTGTCACATAACAGGGGAAAAGACCTAAGCGACGCTCGAACTGTTGACGAAGTGAGAGTATCATGGTGGCGACACGCCAGTAATTGCCGTATTTATCCTGAAAGACATGGCCATGACCGGCTCCGCCGATAAATCCGCCGGGCTTGAACGAAAACGGACTGTATTCTTGATATTTGTATGGTCCCAACGGACTGTCGCTCACATAGACGCCATCGGCATACGTGCGAAATATGGTGCCATTCCCTGCGTATTGCAGGTAATATTTCCCGTTGTGTTTGAGCATGCAGGGAGCTTCGTTCCAACCGTCCTTATTTGCTTCATTATTGTTGCCAAAAGTTTCCCAACCGTGCATTTTGGAATTGAGTGGAATCAGCACCACGGTTTCGCCGACAGGCTTAAAACCATCGGCGGGGTCGATTTCCACGCCGGAAATCGGGTGAATGTTGGACGAGCCCCAATACATGTACATACGACCGTTATCATCTCTAAAAAAGGCCGGATCCGCGTTCGTCGGCGCCGTATATTCAAATTTTGACTCTATCAGTTCCCACTCATCAAGGTCTGGATTCGTCGTTTTATAAATCTTATCAGGTGCCTCATTTCCCGCCAAATAATATATCAAATCGCCAATAATCACTATCGTGGGTGCGTATGTTTCGATGGCTCCGATACTTTTGCAGGGAATGTACGTCCAATTCGCCAAATCGGGCGAACTCCAATAGCCTCCCGATTTTGACGCAAAGAGATAGTACTTCCCCTTGAAATATTCGCAAACGGGGTCGGCGGCTTCACGTCGGGCGGGAGACCTGTCCTGCATTTGAAACCGGTACGTCAGGTTCATCGGGTTTGCCACAATACGGCTGTTTTTTGTGCCATCCACAACATTCTTTTGTTGCGCCGGCAAATTACCGCCTGCAACAAACATGAAGAAGGCGAGCATCCAATAGATTCTTTTTTTCATTTTTATCAATTTTATTATTGTTATTATTTATTGCATACAGAATGTTATTGTTTCTTGAAATGCATAACGGCACCGCCGCTTGCTGCCAACGCCACTTCCATCACATCCTTTTTTGAAACCGTTTTGGTTTGCTTGACTAAATGATTGGGATTTGTATCAACATCGGGAGCATCCGTGTACATTTCAACCGTATAATTACCGTCACCTAAGAAATCCAAAGGTATCTTCACCTTGCGGGCTGTACTGTTGTTAAGTGCTCCTGCATACCATTCATTGTCCTTTTTTCGGGCAATGGCAATGTATTCGCCTATCTTGGCATCCGGCACACGGGTTTCATCCCATGTCGTCGGCTGGTTTTTTATCCAGTCAAAACCGGGTTGCCCCTCATACGCTTCAGGATAATCTGCCACCATGGCAAGATAACTTTCCAAAACAACATACATCGCCAACATGTGACAGCGAGTACCTTTTACCAGTGGTAGCGTAAATTTCGGTTTAAATTCCGACTGCGTTACAGCCCTGAATCCGCCAAGGTGGTAATCGGTAGCACCGGCTAACATACGGGTAAAAGGAATGTTGATATCGTGGTCGGCATTGACGTTGTTGCTCCATTTGTTAAACTCGTAGTTCATCGCCCCTTCGCGGGTGAACTCATTGGGGTAAGTGCGATGCAGTCCCGATGGCTTACTTGCTCCATGAAACTGAATGAACAAATGATGCTTGGCTGCTTTTGTCAAAAATTCTTCCTGTATCAGAATCATTTCCTGGTCGTCGCGATCCATAAAATCAATCATCATTCCTTTAACGCCCCATTGTTCAAAGAGGGCGTAGGCTTCATCTATTTTGTTGTGTAATATTTTCCAATGCACCCAAACCATAATATCTACCCCTTTACTTTTGGCATAATCACAAATCTTTTTCATATCCATGGATTTAATCGGCTTGGTAACGTCGGCATTGGGTCCCGGATTGGCAACATAATCGCCGTCGTCCGTGTACCAAGGTTTATCACCATACTCAACCAAAAAGTGATAGTCAATTTTGTTGTCGGCGCACCAATCAATATAATACTGGTGTGTTTGGAAATTATTTCCGGGTGCATGAATATAATCCGGCACTTTGTCGCCGTTCCACCATGTACAAGTGGTCTTGCCCGGCTTGAGCCACGAGGTATCTTCTATCTTACAGGGTTCAGCCAAATTCGTCAGTATGTTAGATTCGACAAGTGCTCCTACCCTGTCGCTGATAATCATCGTACGCCATGGCGACTTGTGTGGCAGCGAGGCTTGCACTTTCACCTTAGGTTTACCGGGGTAGGGCGACAGTTTGCCTCGCAGCATCCCGTTTTCTTTGGACAAGTACATGCCGGCATAATTTATTATATTTGCCTCTGTAATAGCCATATATGCCTTTTGTTCCGTAAATTCAAATAGAGCAGGCATCTCTATTAATTTATCCGGTTTCATTTCGTCAAGACTCACACGGGTGTATTTATCTTCGTGCGATGTGGTATAAGAATTTAAATACATCACCAAACCAAGAGGATTGCCGGATAAATTGAACGTGGTAAATTCATCGTACAGGACGAGTGACTACTTGCCTGATAGATCGTAAGAGCGTCGTGGAGTGCAAGAGTGTAC
>BNTU01000180.1 GCA_025996835.1 Bacteroidia bacterium | reverse complement strand
TTCATTTGACCATGCAAAGGTATGAATAGTTGGGCAGTATTTATTCATCCTCAAAAATATTTAGCCTGAATTTTGTCCACTTGAAACAAACGGCTCTTTTTTAGCCTGAATTTTGTCCATTACACCGAAAATTAGGTAAAAATGAGGTTTAAGAACCATCCTGTGGCAAGTTTTCATTTATCCGTACCAAACGTTATAGCTTTCATATCAAATTTGTCGTGCACCCATTTTGCAAAAAATGTACTTTTATATCATTTTTTTTGTACCTTTGCAGAAAATTTTAATATTAAAAAAGATGAAAAAGAATTTTAGAAATTTGTGTTCAGTGGCAATAATTGCAACTTCATTATTTGTGCCGTTTATGAGCTGTACAAATGCACAAACGCCTGTTAAATTGGGCGCGGGCGATGCGGAGATAACTATTTACTTGCCTAAGGCTTCGGAGAACAAGCACAAGGCAGTGATTATCTGTCCCGGAGGCGGGTATGGCGGTTTGGCTATGCAACACGAAGGGCATCAGGTTGCCGAGTGGTTGAAAGAGCAGGGCTATGTCGGCATTGTCCTAAAATACCGTTTGCCGGAGAAAAAGTATAAAAACATTCCATTGGAAGATGTGCAAACCACCTTTCGGTATGCTCGCTCAAAAGCCGGCGAATGGAATATCACCAAAGTAGGCATCGCCGGATTTTCGGCAGGTGGGCATTTGGCGGCAACAGCCTCAACGCATTACACCGACAGCATCACGCGCCCCGATTTCTCAATACTTTTCTATCCGGTCATAAGTATGGATAAGGACGTTCGCCACGACGGGTCGCGCATCAATCTCCTGGGCGACAACCCTCCGGCAACAGACTTGCATATTTATTCAAACGAAAAGCAGGTGAATGCACAAACTCCTCCGGCGATATTATTGCTAAGCGACGATGATACCGGGGTGTTGCCTCAAAACAGCATTTTATACTATCAAGCCCTGAAGCGCAACAACATTCCCGCAACCATGTACATTTTTCCGACAGGGGGGCATGGCTGGGGCATGGGCGATACGTTCCAATACAAAAAAGAAATGCTCACGCTATTAAAATCATGGCTTGACGCTTCTTAAAACCCACTGAGAAGGGGGTTGCAGCCTTTATCTCTTCGGATACAATTCGCCGTTGCCTCATTTGTTCCATGAGGTAAGTACGGCTGTCACCTTGCCGAGTTGCACTGCCACCATATTGTATTCATTTTGAGTAGAATGGTGTTCGATGCTGTAATAGCCGGTATATCCTACATCGCGCAAGACAGCCAAGCGTTTGGGCAGGTTGATGTCCTCGCAGCAATCCCATGGAATATGGGTGTGACAGACATATTTAGCGGCGGCTTTTTCGGCGGCTAAATTCTCTTCATAGCTGCCATACCATCCGCCGAAGTGCATACAAATGCCGAATCCGGGATGGTCAACCGCCTTAATCAGTTTTTCCATGTGTGTCCAGCACCGTTCGGGTCCCCAATGCACCTCTGCTCCTACTTTGAAGCCATTGTCGTGTGCATATTGCGCCAGTTCCTTATAGCGCTTCACTATAAAATCGAACTCCTGATTCGTCCATCCATCCGCATCTTTGCGACCATTGTGCATTTGAGGTCCCGCATCGAAGCGGACAAAACCGACTCCCCATAGTTTGGCGATTTGCATATAACGGTCTTGCAAAGCGCGAAGTTTAGCGGGGTCATCATTGCCCGAGTGCATGATATGCGCGCCGTCCACTGCAATGTTGGGCACAAATAATTGCTCGTTTTTGAGGGTGGTAGCCACTTTATTGATGTAATTATCCTCCGTACTGGTAATCATTCCATTCCAGAGGTCTGCTGCACCTAAATGGTAACGATATTTGCAGGTTTCAAAGAAATGGAAAATGTCCATCATTCCGGCAAGCATCAAGCCGCGAAACGAGTAGGAAAGCATAGATACGCGCAATGGATTGGGCGCATTGTGGCTGTTTGCCAATGCAGACGTAGCGGCAGTAGCGGCAGTAGCGGCAAAAGGCGCTGCCATCAAAGCAGTGGCACCTAATGCGGATTGTTTTAAAAAATCTCTTCTTGTTGTCATTTTATGTACTTTTTATTTATTATTATTCATTTATATTTATCATTACATTTCCCATCCTTGGCGGATATTGCGGGTAAGCAATTTGTTGGCAGCCTCATCATTGGTGATGGTGCGTGTCTTGGGATTATACTCCAATTTCTTCCCGTTGCTCATCAGTGATACAGAGCCAAGATTGAAGGTTTCATTTACTTCCTTGGCGTTCTCAAATGCTCCAAATCCTTTTCCCTTGCCACGGCAGCCATCTATCCAGACTTGCAGCCAGCGTGCAGTGCCGTCAGCCAATATACCTTCCGGATTGTCAGGCATGGGATAGCCTTCCATATTGGCGTATTGCGATGCTTGTTTCCCGACGATTTTCGGATTTGCCCGAAAGAAACCCGATACGATAGCGCCTTTTTCGCCAATAAACATCATGCCTTCAATAGGCAGGTCGTCGCCTTCGTATCCTTCCGGCGTTTGCGGTTTCATGCCGCCATCGTGCCATTGCACAATAATTTTGCCCGAACCGTCCTTATACGGAACGTCAAAACGATAGGCAGCCGCCAGCGGGTAGGAATAGTTGTTCACAACGACTGAGGGCACATTGTTTTTCAGCCCGACCACACGCGAGAAACGTGTGCTTGCAGAAATGGCAGAATCCAATTTAAACGCATCAAACACCGGTAAAAGGCTGTAATATCCCATATCGGCAATAGCGCCTGCGCCAAACTCGTACCAGCCGCGGAAAGTGGCATGGGTGTAATGTGGATGATAGTCGCGCATCTCGGCAGGTCCCAACCACAGATCCCAGTTGAATCCATCGGGAACGGGTGGTTTATCTGCCGGTATTTCAGGATATTGGGGCCATACCGGACGATTGCTCCAATTGTGTATTTCTTTGAGTTGTCCAATGGCTCCGGCATCCACCCATTTCTTTATCAAACCTATATTGCCCATGCCGGAAGCATTGAATGCCATCATGTGAGTGGATAGTTTGGAAGAGGCGGCAAGGTCGACCACCTTCATCGCTTCGGTCAATTTATTGCCCAAAGGCTTGTGCATGATGATGTGCTTTCCGCGTTTCAGGCAGTCAATAGCCTGATAAGCGTGCAAATGGTCAGGCGACATAATCTTTACAGCGTCCACATCCTTCACTTTGTCCAGCAATTCGCGATAGTCTTCAACGGCTGCAATCGTTTTCTTGTATCCGGGGCGGTTCTTCCGATAGTAGGTCTCAACGACTTCTTTCATAATGTTCCGCCCTCCCGGTATCCCTTTCGCGCCTTCCTTCCACGCAGGCTCATCAATCAACTTGCGCAATTGGTCACGCAAGCCGTTCTCGCTCCAATGGATATAGTCATAACTCTCCCTGTTGGGGTCTGCCACTCCCACAATTTCTATCGCCGGTGCTCTCAACAAGGCGCCCACTTCGGCTAAACCTTGAGTGCCGCAACCGATATGCACTAATCGGATTTTATCGCTCGGCGCGACCATCCCCTTTTTTTTAGCCGCAAAAACATGGCTGGGAATAACGGTAAGAGCACCAATGGCGGTTGCTCCGGCGGTAAGAAATTCACGCCTACTCATGGAATGAATTGGCATTTTCACTTGATCATTCATAACTTGATCGTTCATAACTTTATCTTTCATAACTTTATCTTTTATAACTTTATCTTTCATAACTTAACTTAATTTAATCCATGCTTCAGCGTGAACATTTCGCACCCCCCCCCCCCCAAGGAAGTGTTAGTTAATATAAAGTGTTTAGCAAACTTTGCAACGTTTTTTTTTTGTTACTTTTTTTTGTTAAAAGAATGTTTAATTTGTAAATTTTTTTTTT
>BNTU01000179.1 GCA_025996835.1 Bacteroidia bacterium | reverse complement strand
GATGAGCATTTGCGCTTTGTGTTTTTGACGGGCGTATCCAAATTTTCCAAGGTATCTATCTTTTCGGGGTTAAACAATCTGCGCGACATTACACTTGATGAACAATTTGCCACCATCTGTGGCTATACACAAGCCGAATTGGAATCCAATTTTGACGCTTATATCGAGCTGTTGGCGGCAAAAGAACAGGCAACCAAGCAGGAAACGATAGATGAAATAAGGCGTTGGTACGATGGCTATTCTTGGGATGGTTTCAACTTTGTCTATAATCCTTTCTCAACTTTATTGCTGTTTGCGGTAAGGGTGTTTAAAGACCATTGGTTTGCAACGGGTAGTCCCACTTTTTTGGTGGATTTGATTAAGGAACGAGGGGATGTGAGGCTGTTGTTGGAACCTACTCAAATGACCGCTACTGAGTCTGATGCCTTTGATATTCAAAAGATAAACACCAAAGTGCTGTTGTTTCAGACGGGCTACCTCACCGTCAAAAAAATCACCCAAAGTCAGTTTAACAAAACATTGTCTTATACCTTGGAAGTTCCGAACGAGGAAGTTCGCCAGGCAATGCTGACGCATATCATGGCAAGTTATACTGACCATTCGCTGACAGACGTAGCCACAATGCAAGACAGCATGATGCAACAGTTGTTGGATGGCGACCCAAAGTCATTTGAACGCAACTTGCAAGCAATGTTTGCCCGCATCCCCAACCAATTGTGGGGAAAAGATGAAAAGTATTATCACTCCATGCTGCTATTGTGGCTCAATATGCTGGGCTTCAAGGTGGATGCCGAAGTGAATACCGACAAGGGACGCATAGATGCCGTTTGGACATGGCAAGAACGGGTCGTAGTCGCAGAGATTAAATACGCCAACGCGCGAACAACCACAACTGATGCGCTATTAGACGAGGCATTGGCACAAATCCACGCTCGACGGTATTTTGAGCGTTATGCAGGCGAAAACAAGCGCATCGCACTCTTGGGCGTGGCTTTTGCCAGAAAAGAGATTGCTTGTCGGATGGAGGAATTAGCATAATCTTTTTTTGAAAAATGCAAGCGGAAGATGCTTATTCAACTCAACCAACTGCAGCGCATTGAATTTGCATTTAGATAGACAATCCCCACAAGCAGAGCAGCGGTCGGGCTGTTTCACAACGGCATACATTCCGTTTTCGCTCTTTGCCAACTCCAACACATGATGCTGACACCGCTTGACACAACGCCCGCATCCGGTGCAATTGCCATCAACCACATGGATAACCTTGTTTCTCCCGCGTGCATGACGGCAAAGCCCACCAACGAACCAAAGCAAAAACACGCTTCCCACTACAATATAAACTGTATTCATCCTGATAATTATTAAAAATTTAAATCTCCTTTCATTTAGGAAGACAAACGAGCGGCTAAAATATTTTAAATTGGGAATAAAAAAATAGTTGTATATATCAACTAATTTTTATACCTTTGCACCGTCAAAAAAAATTCAATTTCAATGAATACAAAGAAATTACCCCTGTCGCTAAACTTGGCGATAACGTTGAAAGCCATTGAACAGGCTTTCAGGAAGAATTTGTCGGAACTTCAAATCGAACTTCCGGAGGAGGCTTTCGGCATATTGATGATTGCGTATTTTCATCAGGGCGTTATTCAGCAGGATATTGCTGAAATGGCAAAGAAAGACAAATCGGCTGTGCTGCGCCAAATTGATTTGCTCGAAAACAGGGGTTTGGTGCAACGCAAAGCGGACGAACACGACCGGCGAAAAAATCTTATTACTGTCACAGATAAAGGCAAAACGATTACGCAAACCATTGTAAATAAAGAACATGAGTTGTTTCAGTTGCTCCTGCAAGGCGTCAATGAACAGGATATAGAAACTTTCTCAAAAGTGCTTGCAATTTTGAAAAATAATGCAGGAAAAATCTAAAAAAATTTACCTATAAAGTTGATAAAATCAATTATTGCATAAATCAATTAAAATCATTCTAAATAACACAATATGAACGCAAAGAAAAAATTTATTTTCAGCACTTTACTCAGTGCAAGTGTGGCTGTGTCGGCACAAAATTCGCAAATTGTGCCGCTGTCCAAGGTGTTTTACAAGTTGGGACCCAATGTGGTGCATAGTTTCACATACAATTACGGGCTGAATTATGCCGCTGCCGCACTGGGGACGTATGGTTTGGTGCAGAGCGGCATTGATTGGCAGTGGAACAGGCTGGCTCACAACAATGAGTGGATGGCTTATGCGGGCACGCCTTTTGGTGCAATGGGCTATCTCGTGCCTGTGGCGGCACCTGTGGGCGCATACTTTTACGGGCGCAAGCATGATGATATGAAACTGCAAGTAACGGGCTTGGCATTGGCACAATCGGCAATGTTGGGCGTAGGCATCTCTTTTTCAATCAAGGCGTTCACCGGACGGCGGGCACCGAACATTCTGGAGCATCACATTTACCCCTCGCGATACAGCGGCACGGAGGATTACAGCCGCGATTGGGCGTTTGGTTTTATGGAACGCGGCGTATTTTCGGGCTGGCCCAGCAGCCACACCATCGTGGCGTTTGCGATGGCAACCACTTTGGCGGAACTCTATCCCGACGATGTGTGGGTGAAACGGGGCGCGTTTATCTACGCCGGATGTGTCGGGCTGGGCGTTTCGTCGTTTTCACATTGGCTCTCGGAAGCCTTTGCCGGTGCATTGATGGGCTATGCCATCGGAAAATCTGTCGGCGGCAGTTTCAACCAACTTTTGAATGGCAGCAATGCCGCAAAAATAAAATATTCACTGCATCCTGTTGCCAACGGCATCGGATTGACAGTGAATTTTTAATATTGTCCAAACGGGAATAATTACCTTTCCGGAATGCGAAGCGTTTGCCCTATTCTTAACACAGATGTTTTGAGCTGATTGCTCTCCATCAAATCTTTGTGCGAAACACCCGTATATTGTTTTGCAATGGAATACAAACTGTCGCCCTCTTTTACATGATAAATGCGGGATGATTGAGGACTTTTATGGGTCACTTTCACATCGGCATAGACCTGACTGCTGACGTCATTGGTCGTTTGTGCTTCCAATTCTGCCAAATCTTCCTGATTCAAAACCGGTTCGCCATCTTCATCCACTTCTATAACTGCTTCATCATCCGTTGGAGTTGCAGCAGCATCTGTGGACGGTTTGTAATCCACTTTTGCCAAATAAGAAGATGGTGCAGCCGGCAATTCATTGGTGTAAATGACTAATGATTTACCCTGATTTATCGCAGTGGTTTTGGCAGACAAGCGGTTCCATCGCCTGATACTTGCAACATCCACACCATATTTCTTGCCAATACTTGCCAGCGTTTCGCCCCGTTTCACTTTGTGATATTTCTTTTTCTGCGCATTCACCGTGAAATTACTGAAATTTCCGGCAAATGTGCGATTAGTAAAAATGGCATCCCGATTGAAATCCACTACGGCATCTTCGTTGGTAATATAGGCATAGATAGCCTGTGAAGGCAATTTTAGCACACGAGGCTGTGTGTGCCCCGGAATAATTCCTAATTTGTACTGTGGATTCAATATCTCAATAACCTCCTTATTGACGTTCAAAACGGCAGCAATCTGGTCAAAATGTATCTGTTTTGTCACCATAACCGTATCCACATCCAACGGAATGGGCGGTGGAATCGCTCTGATATTATGTTCATCCGCATAATTCATTGCGTAGGTGGCGGCTATAAACAGCGGCACATATCCGCGCGTTTCCCGCGGCAAATAGGGATAAATGTCCCAATAATCGGTTTTGCCTCCGGCACGCGCAATGGCTTTGCGCACATTTCCGGCGCCACAATTGTAGGAGGCAATAGACAACGTCCAGTCGTGAAACAGTAGGTACATATCTTTGAGGTATCTGCACGCGGCTTCGGTTGCCTTTTGCGGGTCGCGCCGTTCATCCACCAGACTGTTGATTTCCAAGCCATATATTTTGCCGGTTCCCAGCATAAATTGCC
>BNTU01000178.1 GCA_025996835.1 Bacteroidia bacterium | reverse complement strand
TCGGAAGATAAAGATCTGAAAACGAGGCTGATGTATTTTGATTTAATCCACTTGTTTGACAGATAACAATCAACAAAAATGTTAAATTTCAGAAAAAGTATTGAATATTTAAAAACATTTACTACCTTTGCCCCCGTTATCGCAAGGTGTCATTGCAGGCTTGACCCGCAATTTCCTGCGACAACAAATTTATTGATAATTTAAATTAAATTTTATGCAAAAGAAATTAAGAAACTTTGCTAAAACTTTGCTATTAAGTAGCGTTGTCTTTGCAGGGGGGGGGGCAAACTTCGCTAAGAGCGGAAGCTCCCCAAGAAGCTAAAATCGCCGTCACAGGCGTGGTGTCCGATGCGGATGGTCCCATCATTCGCGGGACGATGGTGGGTATTAATCCCAACGATGTGGAATTGATGGACATTTTGAAAGGAAGGAGGTTTTTATGTATAATATAAGCGAGCAGCTTAAATGTATCATAAAACATTTTTTCCCAAAATGGGCATTAATACGTATTAAAAATAATTATAATAAATTGAAAGGGTGGTATTATTCTAAACAGTATCACGGTGATAAAGTATTTTGTCCATGTTGTGGAAAACAATTTAGTAATTTTATGGATTTTACATTTACTAAACTAAATAATATATCACGGTATGTTGATACTTATAAAAACAAAGTTTGCCCTTATTGTTTTTCACTGCCACGGCATAGGATCATTGTTCATTATTTTTCTGAAAACAAGGAAAAATTGCCAACAGATAAAATACTTATGTTTGCAGCCGAATACTCAATAAAGCAATGGTTTGATAAAAATAAGTATAAATACACGACTGCCGATTTATTTGATAGAAGTGCTGACAAAAAGATAGACATACAAAATATATCTTTTCCCGATGAAAGTTGGTCTTTGATATTATGTAACCATATTCTTGAGCATGTGCCCGATTATAAAATAGCCCTAAAAGAATTATATCGTATATTGACAAAAGGTGGGATTTTGGAAATAACCGCTCCTACTGACCGTAAGTTTGATACAACATACGAAGATGAAAATGTAATCAATAGGGAAGAACGTATCGAAAAATTCGGACAATATGACCATTTAAGAATATTTGGAAATGACTTTAAAGAAAGAATAATGGATGCCGGATTTTCAGTTGAAGTTATTGACGGAGATAAATTACCGGCTGAAATAGTTGGGAAAATAGGTCCGGCCAATTATGATGATAATAGAGTATATATATGTAGAAAAAATTAGTTGAAGTAGAAAAAACGAAAACGGCATTTCGTTTTGCTTTCAATTATTTTGCTTACCTTTGCAGATATTTTTAGAAATGATAAGTCATGAAGAGATTACCGATTGGGATACAGTCGTTTGAAAAGTTGCGCGATGGCGGTTTTTTGTATGTGGACAATAAGAAAAAGAGCATTATCTTTTGTTGTCTGCTAAGTGGCTTTTGTTGTTTTTCGCAGCAAGTTGTCAATATCGACTTGTCGAACAAAGGGCGTACTTATGAAGGCTTGGGCGCATTGAGTGCCGGAGCGTCATCCCGTTTGTTGATAGACTATGAAGAGCCTTATCGCAGTGACATTTTGGATTATTTGTTTAAACCGAAGTTCGGGGCAAGCATTCAACACCTGAAAGTAGAGATTGGCGGCGATGTGAACTCTACCGACGGTACCGAGCCTTCTCATGCACGAACGAGAGAAGAATATCAGAATCCTCAGCCGCATTATTTTGACAGAGGATATGAGTGGTGGCTGATGAAGGAAGCCAAGAAACGGAATCCCAATATAAAACTGGATATTCTGGAATGGGGAGCACCCGGATGGATAGGCGACGGTAAATTTTACTCGGATGACAATATTGATTATCACATCAGTTTTATCAAAGGGGCTAAAAAATACCATGATTTGAATATTGATTATGTCGGCATCTGGAACGAGCGGATGTATGATACGGAATATATCAAGCGGTTTCGGAAAAAATTGGACCGGGAGTCATTATCACAGGTTAAAATAGTTGCAGCCGACTTATACGGGAAGCATGATGTCTGGAAGATAGGAGATGAAATGTTGCAAGACAAAGACCTGATGGCATCCGTGAATGTGATAGGAGACCATTACATTGAAAGAACGCATGCCTACAAAAGTCCTGAAAAGTTACAGCAACTGGGCATTCCTCTCTGGAACAACGAAGGCGGTCCGTGGCGAGGAGACTGGAAAGGTTTTGTCGAATTGGCAAAACTCTATAATCGCGATTATATTGAGGGAAAGATGACCAAAACGATAACCTGGAGCCTGATTACATCCTATTATGATAACCTGTCGCTTCCCAATTCAGGCTTGATGCGAGCGAAGACACCTTGGTCGGGATTCTATGAGGTTGAGCCCGGATTGTGGGCGATTGCCCATACTACGCAATTCGCAGAGCCCGGCTGGAGCTATGTTGATGGTGGTTGCGGATATTTGGAGAAAGGCTCTTATGTGACCCTGTCTGCCGATGCAAAAAACAAGAATTTTAGCATTATTATTGAAACGATGGATGCCGAAGAGCCTCAAAAAGTAAGTTTCCGGTTGCAGAATACTGACATCAAAAATCTGAAAGTTTGGAAAACTTCAGTTGAAGGAGATGTTTTCAAGCAGGAAAAAGATATTAAAGTAAACAATCGCACATTTACCTTTCTTTTGTCACCCAAATCAGTCTATACGATTTCCACAGAAAAGGGTCAAACGAAAGGAATTGCCGTAATTCCTCCATCCAAACCATTCCCTTTCCCTTATTCGGCGGATTTTGAAGGTGACAAAATACATGGAACGCCCCGCTATTTTTCCGATATGGGCGGTGCTTTTGAAGTGGTGGAAAGGGAAGATAAGAAAGGCAAATGCTTACGGCAGGTGATTACCCGTCCCTGTATTGAATGGGAAAGTGCAGTGTTAAACCAAACTGTCATTGGAGAGCCTGCATGGACTGATTATTCCACAAAAACGGATGTCTATTTTGTTGAGCCTTACAGTGAAGCTTTTGTGATAGGGCGAGCCCTTGAAATGCACCGCTCGCATAAACCGGCAGACGCTTATTATTTTGGATTAAAATCTTCCGGACATTGGACGTTGAATGCCGGCAGTAAAATATTGACTTCGGGATGGCTTCCTGTAACGCTGAAAACGTGGAATACCTTAACTTTGTCTATGAAGAATGAAAAAATAACCGCTTCAATCAATAACAAAGTATTGTGCGAGGTGGAAGATGATTCTTTTACACATGGCGTATCCGGAATTGGAACAAGTTTTAATAAGGTTGATTTTGATAATTTCCATATTTATAAATAAATTAAAAAATGAAAAAGATTAGTTTGAAAGTAGTAAGTTTATGTTTGTTGGCATCTGCTCAATTGCATGCCCAAAATGGATTCTGGCTTGAGAAAGATGCCAAGCCGCAAGTGTATGACCGCATGATATTCGGTCAGTTTATTGAACATTTCCACCGGCAGATTTACGGCGGCATTTTTGAACCCGGCTCGGCACTGTCGGACAAGGACGGCTTCCGCACAGATGTAGTTGAAGCCATGCGCGAGTTGAAAGTTCCGATTGTGCGCTGGCCCGGCGGCTGCTTTGTATCGTCCTATCACTGGCTCGACGGCGTAGGTCCCAACCGTCAACCGGCTTTGGATAAGGCGTGGGGCGTTGCAGACCCGAATACATTCGGAACCATTGAATTTGTGAAGTGGTGTCGCTTGATTGGCGCCGAACCTTTTATCTGCACCAATGCCGGTACCGGCACCGCAGAAGAAATGAGCGACTGGGTGGAATATTGCAACCTCAACATCGGCAAATATGCGCAACTGCGCAAATCGCACGGTGTGGAAGAACCGTTAGGCATCAAATATTGGAGTATCGGCAATGAAAACTATGGCAGTTGGGAATTGGGAGCCAAGACAGTCGCGGAATGGGGACCGCTGGTTCGTGAATCCGCCGGTGGAAATGTTCAATAAACTGACCGAATATCATGCGGTCATACACTTGCGGCTTGAGAAAGATGCCAAGCCGC
>BNTU01000177.1 GCA_025996835.1 Bacteroidia bacterium | reverse complement strand
AGCAACAAAAACAAAAAGAGAAGCAAATGTTTTTGAAGAAAGTATCTTTAATGAAATTGAGATGCTCCGTCCGGGGTATGCCGAGCAGTCCGAAGAAGAAGATTGGTTTGATGCCATGCCGGAGTATGCGCAACATCTTCTGTTAGAAAGGATTGCACAGTCAGATGCGGATGTTCCTTGCATTCCACATTCAGAAGTAAGAAAAATGTACGAAAAATGGCTTTAGAAATCAAATGGCTTCCGGATGCCCAAAAAGACCTTGCGGCAATTTATGGCTATTTGGAGGAAAACAACGCCAAGCATGGCATAAAAATATGAACATATTATTATTAGGAGCAGGAGGACGAGAGCACGCTTTGGCGTGGAAATTGGCGCAAAGCCCTCAAACGGACTACTTATTTATCGCACCCGGCAATGCGGGGACGGCAACAGTGGGTGTGAATGTGCCCATTGCGGCGACTGATTTTGAGGCGGTGAAAAATTTTGTGCTGACCAACGAAATCGGTATGGTCGTGGTGGGTCCCGAAGACCCATTGGTGCAGGGCATTTATGACTTTTTCAAAAACGATGCCGCATTGAAGGCTATTCCGGTGATTGGACCTTCCAAACACGGAGCACAATTGGAAGGCAGCAAGGATTTTGCAAAGGCATTTATGATGCGTCACAATATTCCCACAGCGCATTATTTGAGCGTAACAGCCAAAAATTTGAGCGAAGGCATCGCCTTTTTGAAAAGCCAAAAAGCCCCCTACGTGCTGAAAGCCGATGGCTTAGCTGCCGGAAAAGGTGTCCTGATTATCAACAACTTAGACGAAGCCATTCGCGAACTTGAAGCGATGCTCAACGGCAGTTTCGGCAAGGCGAGCGAAACGGTGGTGCTCGAAGAATTTCTGGCGGGCATCGAATGTTCGGTGTTTGTGCTGACGGACGGCACGCATTACAAAATTCTGCCGGTTGCCAAAGATTACAAACGCATCGGCGAAGGCGACACCGGACTCAACACAGGCGGCATGGGTGCTGTAAGCCCTGTTCCGTTTGCAGACAAGGCGTTTATGCACAAGGTGGAAGAGCGCATCGTGATTCCAACAGTCGAAGGTTTGAAATCGGAAAACATTGACTACAAAGGATTTATATTCATCGGATTGATAAATGTGAACGGCGAGCCATTGGTGATTGAATACAACTGCCGTCTGGGCGACCCCGAAACGGAAGTGGTGCTCCCGCGCATCCAATCCGATTTGGTGGATTTGCTGCAAGGTGTAGCACACGGCAATTTGGCAGAAAAAGAGCTAAGGATTGACCCGCGCACGGTCGTCACCGTGATGCTGGTGTCGGGAGGTTATCCGGGCAACTATGCCAAAGGAAAACCTATCACAGGGTTGGAAAATGTCAAAACCGGTTTGCTTTTTCACGCAGGCACTCGGCAGGAGGAGATTGCGGGTCAAGCCTGCAATGACAATCATCAAATCGTGACAAACGGCGGGCGAGTGATAGCCGTCAGCTCCTACGGCGACACATTGGAAGCTGCTTTAAATCAGTCTTTTGCAAACGCAAATTCAATCACTTTCGAGGGTAAATACTATAGAAAAGATATTGGTTTTGACTTAACTAAAAAAAATGAACGTACGAAACATCCCTAAAAATTTCCTTTCAGACCGCCTGCTGGTCATTCTGTCGCTGATAACTTTTGTGGCGATGCGGTTGATTCTCTGCGACGACCTGTTGTCGCCTGCGATGTGGGCTGCTACCGGCATTCAGGCTGTGGTTGCACTTCTGCTATTGACATTGTCGCAGAGTTTTTTGGTCATTAGCCAGCGCACATTGCTACCCGCGTTTTTCTATCTCCTGTTTGCGAGCACAAGTCCAAAATATTTTGAGGCGTGGCAAGGCAGCCTGATGGCATTGCTTGTTTTGCTTGGTTTTTACGCGCTGTTTGCCACCTATCAACGTCCCAAATCGCAGGTGAACGCGCTCAACATCGCCATTCTGCTCACTCTGGGCAGTTTTGTGTGGACTCCCATGCTGTATTTTTTCGCGCTGTTTTGGTACGGGTTGTATCGGTTTAAGAGCCTGAATATGAAGACTTTTTTTGCCACCTGGATGGGTGTTTTGGTCATTTATTTTTTCATTGCCACATGGAGCCTATTTCAAGATGACTGGACAATTTTTCAGAGCTATGTGCCGAGTTTTGACACACAATGGGAATGGAATTTGGATGTATTTTCGATAAAAGAATGGTTGGTGATTGCATATTTGGGATTTTTGTTTCTCCGTGTGGGGGGCGATATTTTCATGTCTGCCGTATCGGAAAAGGTGCGCACAGCCACCACTTTGAGCTATCTCTATTTCTTCACGCTTGCCGTATTCATCTTTTTTGGGATGCAAATTCAGACGGATTACGCTTGGCGGCTGATTATTTACATACCCATCGCACTGTTGATTGCCCACTATTTCACGTTGTCGGATAATAAAAATTCCGGCTGGCTGTTTGCGCTCACGATTGCCGTGTTTGTAGTGGCTTTAATTGACGATTATGTGCCTCTCAACGATTTGCTGGATAGGAGCCAAACAGGTTTCAAAACGCTGTTTGAAAACTATTTTAACTAAAAAAGATGCGCATCGTTGGAGGAAAATATAAAAGTCGGCGTTTCGAGGTGCCAAAAACGTTCAAAGCGCGCCCCACAACGGATTTTGCAAAAGAAAACCTGTTCAACATCCTCTCCAATCTCATTGATTTAGAAGATGCTGTGGCATTAGATTTATTTTCCGGCACGGGCAGCATCAGTTTTGAACTGCTCTCCAGAGGTTGTCAAGAGGTCATCAGCATAGAACAGGACTTTGCCCATCACGCCTTCATCAAAAAAGTGCAATCGCTCCTGAAAGACGAACACCTGAAAGCAATAAAAACAGACGCATTTCGCTTTCTGAAGACCACCAAACAAACATTCGACCTCATTTTCGCCGACCCGCCCTACACCCTCAAAGATTTGGAAAAAATCCCCGAAATAATCCTCTCCAAGCCGCTATTACGCGAAAACGGCATCTTCATAATGGAACACCCCAAAGAATACGACTTCTCTCCCCTACCCCACTTTGCACAAAAGCGCACGTATGGCGCAGTAAATTTCAGCATTTTTTTGTCTGAATTATCATTGCGGGCTTGACCCGCAATGACAATTTTTTTAGTCTATCCCGCAAAATCATAACTCATAACTCATAACTCATAACTATTTAGTAATTTTGCACCCCGTTAGCAGTATCAAAAAAATAATGGAAAAAGTTGAAATTCTTGTTGCAAACGAAGGTCATGTGGGCTACGTGCCGCTGATTTTGGCTACCATCGAAGCCGCCGCCAAAGTGCGCGGAACAGGCATCGCATCACGTACCACGGAATATGTGGAGCAAAAAATGCGCGAGGGCAAGGCAATCATCGCCCTTGTCGATGGCGAATTTGCAGGCTTTTGTTACATCGAAAGTTGGGGAAACAAGCAATACGTCGCCAACTCGGGGCTGATTGTAGTGGACAGGTTTCGCGGCCACGGCTTGGCAAAACACATCAAGCAACGCGCCTTCACACTGTCGCGCGAGATGTTTCCCGAAGCCAAACTATTTGGGCTGACATCCGGAGCCGCCGTGATGAAAATCAACACCGAGCTGGGCTATGTGCCGGTAACGTTCGCCGATTTGACCGATGACGAGTCCTTCTGGCGAGGCTGCCAGGGCTGCGTCAATCACGATGTACTTGACCGCACCGACCGGCGGTATTGCATTTGCACGGCGATGCTGTTTGACCCGAAGCGGGTAGAGGGTAAAAGGTAAAGGGTTAGTGATTATAAGGTACAAAAGAAACCTCATTTTTACCTAATTTTCTTAACAAAACGACCTTAGTAGCTTTATTTGCTCTTCTTATGAGCAACCTCATTACCGCATTTTTATACTGCAAAAAATGCGGTAATGAGGTTTGGGTAGAGGGTGTGTAACATTTTGCTACTGAGATACTGTGTTACAATCCAAATTTTCAGCCACTTTTTTATCAACAACTTATCAACAATTGTTCAATTTCTAATAAAATATACTTACCTTTGTGCATCCAAAGGAAGACTTCATGCGA
>BNTU01000176.1 GCA_025996835.1 Bacteroidia bacterium | reverse complement strand
ACAAAACGAAAACATGCCGTCTGATTATTAACTATTCAGATAAACGAGCGAAGAAAGATGCCTACAATAGGGACAAGGGCGTAAAACGCTTGAAACGAGACTATGGCACAGGGAAAATATCAAAGGACAACATAAACAAGCGAGGGTACAACAAGTTTCTTGAAATCAAGGACGATGTCAGTGTCAGTATAAACGAAAGCAAAATTATCGATGACGCACAATGGGACGGATTAAAGGGTTACATCACCAACACAGCTTTGGAGGCAAAGACTGTTTGCGAGCAATACAAAGGCTTATGGGTAGTGGAAAGGGCGTATCGAGTGACCAAAGGAACGATAGAACTTCGCCCCATGTTTCACTTTACCCCGCGCCGCATAGAGGCACACGTTTGCATCTGCTTCGTTGCGTATAAAATTTATAAAGAACTCGAACGTCTGCTGAAAGCGAATCAAGTGAATATGAGCGTGGACAAGGTGCTCGATGTAGCAAAGACGATAGCAACAATAAGCATACAAGTACCTTTGACCGGAGAAATCATTACGAAAACCATGTTCCTGACTCGTCTACATAAACTCATTGAGCCACTGTTCAGTGACGATTTCTATGAAAAATGATAGCCTCTGCCGACATTCCATCTCCCCCTCTGGAAAAATATTACCCTCGCGAGAATCGAATGGCTCTGAAAAAAAACTTCGCGCTGCAAATATCCGATTCTCATGGGGTTAAATCAATTTTGGGTGTCGCAATGACGAAGTCAGGAGTCCGAGTCAAGTTTATCGTGTTACCAATGCTGTAGCCGAATTTTTGAGTAAAGAGGATGCCAAAACGACACGTATTTTGCCGCCCGTTTCCAAGACAGAGTGCCTTTATGTGGGTGTTGATGGTTCGATGATAAGCACTCGGGATGAGGGTTATAAAGAGGCAAAATTGGCACGGCTGTTTAATAGCAGCGACTGTCTAAATCCCAATACCAAGTCCGCCTATTTGGGGAAATCGCAATATGTGGCTCACTTGGGCACGAGCAAAGAGTTTTGTGAAAAAACGGAACAAGTCATCGACTCTTACGGGCAATTAGGCGAACGTTTGGTGTTTCTTACCGATGGAGCCACCTGGATAAAGAATTGGATAGAAGCCTTTTACCCTGAGGCGACCGCGATATTGGATTATTTTCATGCTTGTGAGCATTTGCATGAATTTGCAGAGAGCTGTACTTGGGAAGACCCTGCATCAGGTGAAAAATGGTACAAGGAACAAAAATCACTTTTATATGAATCCTCGCTCGACCAAGTTTTGGACAATATCAAAGCCGCCACAGCCAAAGAAGCGGATAAAGAAAAATTGTTGAATTACTACCAAAACAATTGTGGGAGAATGAATTACAAAAAATACAGGGCGATGGGCTGTGGCATAATCGGTTCCGGAGCCATCGAATCGGCGCACAGGACAGTCATTCAAAAGCGAATGAAATTATCGGGTCAGCATTGGAGCAGGGATGGTGCCAAAAATATGTTGCGCCTGCGAATATTTTCTATGAACAATCAATGGCACAAAGTGATTGATGCCATCAAAAAACCGCTGTATCTGGCTGCTTAGATTTTGCGACAATTTGGTTTGCACCCATTATTTACATTAACAAAAGACCGTCAGAAGTTAGTCTCGTTCAAAATATAGTAACTCTCATGGTAAGTTCAATTAGTAACTGCGAAAAATCGCTATTACGAGCAACCTAAATTTTGCTCGTAACTAAAGAGGTCGCGAACACAACTTCTAAGAACGACAAAAGTAAAAAAAACAGAGAGAAAAGTTCTCCATATTCAATTATTTTGTTTATCTTTGCCCCTGTCTTTATATAAATAATTATGCAAACGACAGCATTTGAACCGCGTAAATACATGGAGATGGCTATTGAAGTAATGAACAAATCAGTTCAGGAACCTCGTAGCGATAAGGTAAGCCCCAAGGTAGGAGCTTTGTTGATGAAACCTACCGGCGAAATTGAAACAGCCTTTCGGGGGGAGTTACGGCAGGGTGACCATGCTGAGTTTACGCTTTTGGAGCGCAAAAATCGTAATGTTGCATTGGATGGTTCATTTTTGTTTGCCACGTTGGAACCTTGTGCTCCCGGTGCAAGAAAGTCTCCGAAATTGAGTTGTGCCGAACGGATTGTTAATGCTCGCATCAAAAAAGTGTGGGTAGGTATTGAAGACCCCGACCCTTCGGTGGACAGAAAAGGCATTCAGTATTTGATAAATAACGGCGTTGAGGTTGAAATGTTTGACCCCGATTTGCAGGATGTAATAAGGGAAGCCAACAAGCAATTTATCAAAGGGGCTGAGGACCGGGCAAAACAGTTGCAATCCGAACCTGTAAATACCGTTTTGACACAAAAGGAAAAAGCGGAACCGAAAGCCCATTTGGATGATTTATCACAAAAGAGTATCGAGGCGTTTTTGAAATCGGCAAAGTTGGATGTAACAGTCAATTCTATTAAATTTCACCGTATTTTCGCTCAACTTGGACTGTTGGAAGAAAAAGGAAATATGTTCGTTCCCACTGGTCTGGGGTTATTGTTGTTTGGCGAAAAACCACAACTAATGTATCCCAATGCGTTGATAAGGGCAACCTACAAAACCGCCGGACGAGGTGAAGACATCCATACAGTTGAAGGTGCGTTGATTAATCAGGCGGATGAGGTAATGGAGTGGTACGAAAATCATATCGGCAAACAAATTGACCGTTCAAAAGCGCGCCATCAAACGATTTATGATTATCCGGCAAATGTTATCCGCGAATGTATTCTCAATGCCATCGTTCACAGAGATTATGACATCGAAGGCGCACCGGTTTATTTTGAAATAAACGAAGAAGCCATCATTATCAAAAGTCCCGGAGCACCGGTCGCACCATTGAAAATGGAGCAGATGGAAAAATTCAATGCCCCTTCGCTTAGCCGTAATCCGAGAATTATGTACATAATGGAGCAAATGGATTTGGTTGAGCAGCGTGGCTTGGGTTTTCAAACTATCAAAGAATTATCCGAAGTTAATCTGCCGTTGCCTTTTGTCTCATTTGATAATCCGTATATGATTTTTACATTTCCGAGAGAGATTGATGCATTTAATCAATTAGTAGGAAATGCTGAGTTAAATTCAGATGAGTTAAAAGGGTTTGATTATATCCGTATCGTTCAAAAGATTACCCGAAAGGAGTATGAGACTCAATTTGGTTATGATAAAAAGAAAGCCGTCAGACACCTGACTCACCTGACTGAATTAGGATTGATTGAACAAAAGGGGGCGGGTCCCGGAATTTATTATGAATCTGTCTAAGCATTGGGATTTTTTCGATGTCCCGATAATTTGGTTTTTTACCTCATTTTTGAGCCATCGGGACATTTTCTGATGTCCCGATGTCCCGATAAATTGGTTTTATACCTCGTTTTTGAGCTATCGCGACACTTTTTGATGTCGCGATATATTATGACGGTAAGTTAAATTACAATAAGTTATGAAACATTTTTTTAATATACAAGGTACACAATGAAAAAAAATATTTTGATTTTTGGATTATTTGCTGCAATTATTGCGGCATCACCGGTAACGGCACAAGAACCGCCGGCACTGCCGAACCGCGATGTGATGAGTAAGGCATATTGGGAACTCTGGAACGACGATGTTCAGAAAAAAGTCGATGTCCGTATCGAAAAATACCGCAAAGCCGACGCAAAAGTCGAATTATCGGACGTAAAACCGGGCAGCGAAATCAAGATTGAACAAATTTCGCACGAATTTCTCTTCGGGGCGAATATGTTCAACTTCGGACAACTCGGTTCAAAGGACCTCGATGACAAATACAAAGCCGTTTTCAGCCATTTGTTCAATACGGCGACGATTCCGTTTTATTGGAAAGTGTTCGAACCGGAACCGGGCAAACCGCATTACAAGACCGATGGGCAGGACAATCCCGAATTTTGGGTAAAGACGAAAGACCCTTTCAAGGAACATTTCTGGCGACGCCCCGCAACTGACCAAATGGTCGAATACTGCGAACAGCACGCTATTTATCGGCATGGTCATCCGATTATTTGGGGTAGTCATGGGCATCATCCTGAATGGCTTCCAAAGACAGAAGACAACGTACAGGAAATGGAACGCCAATTTGAAA
>BNTU01000175.1 GCA_025996835.1 Bacteroidia bacterium | reverse complement strand
GCCGGGCAAAGGAGTGGAAAGCCGACGGCATCATCGGGCAGTTCTACGCCACCGACCAAGTGGGGATGTTTGCGACAAACGGCATCATGGCAATCGCTCAGGAGTTTCAATCGCGCTTCACAACCATCCCCAACATCGCCGGAGCCAACCGTTTGGCGGGCGAGATGTGTGCCGACTATTTCATTCGGAAAGGGTTTAAACATTTTGCCTTTTATGGCTTTAAAGACATCGTGTGGTCGTCGGAACGTTGCGAGGGCTTTGTGAACGAGATTAGCAAACACCGCCTGGAGAGGCATTTTTACGAATATCGGAACGCCGCTTTCACGGAACTTTGGGATTATGAGCCGAAGTCGCTCAGCGCGTGGCTAAAAATGCTGCCCAAACCCATCGCCATGATGGCTTGCGACGACAATCAGGGGCAGCACATCACCGAAGTGTGCAAGCAGTGCGGCATCAAAATACCCGAAGAAATAGCCCTGCTGGGCGTGGACAACGACGAGGCTGTTTGCTCGCTCTCCGACCCGCCGCTCTCGTCGCTCAACCAAGCCGCTGAAAAAGGCGGATACGAAGCCGCACAACTGATGAGCCGGATGATACAAAACCCCAAGGCGCACTACGACGACGTGCTGGTGATGCCCACCCACATCACCACGCGCCAATCGACAGACGTTTACGCCACCAACGACAAACACGTGTCAACCGTGCTGCAATATATCTATCAGAACTCCCACAAAAAACTGACTGTCAACCACTTGCTCCCCCTCGTGCCGCTCTCGCGCCGACTGCTCGAAGAGCATTTCAAACAGCAGACCGGTGTGCCCATCTACACCTACATTATGAATCTACGCATAGAGAAATTCGCGCACCGCCTGCTGGAATCCGACGCAAACATCATGGAAATTGCCGACGAAATAGGTTACTCGGATTACAAAAACATTGCCCGACAGTTCAAAAAAATAAAAGGCTGCACCCCCACCGAATACAAAATGAAAAACACTATCAGTCCATAACTCCTTATAACAGTGTCGATTGCGCAATATGAAGACTTTTTTACGTAATTAGTGGTCGCTCCTGTTGTTTTTTTGTCGTACCTTTGCACTCAAATTGATAATAATAATTTCAAATAAAAAAAATTAAAGACATGACAAAGAAAAAATTTAGTATTAAAAGTATGGCGTTGGTGCTGTTAGGCGCAACGTTTTTCAGCTGTGGTGAAACGGACGACAAAGTTGCCGTTACGAAAGTAAACATCACAGGCACCGGAGTTAGTAGCGGCAAAGTGATTTTGGGTGCCGGCGACTCACTGCAGTTGAGCGCAGCAGTATTACCGGCGGGTGCTGACCAAACTGTCACATGGGCAAGTGCAAAAGCAACTGCAGCCTCAGTAGACGCAAACGGTTTAGTTCGTGCAATAGCAGTAGGCGATTCCGCCACAATTTCTGCTACTTCTGCTACCGCAGGAGATATGAAGGACGAAGTGGTTGTTTATGTAGTTAACAACCTTACGACGGGGCTTGCGGGAACGTATATTGGAAACGGCTCTATTAATGCTAATCCCGTGTTCCCTGATGCAGAAGTAACAATTGTGCGTGCTGATGCCATTACTCTTTTTTGGAGTATGACATTAGATGTTACTGCTGTAGTTAGTAGCTTTGTCGGTGAGGAATTACCTGAAGGCACCAGTATTCTCATAATGGAGAACATTCCCTTGACGGTTACATCCGAGAATGGCATATTGCAAGTAAATGGAACAGGACAAGCGAAACAGGCTCTCATGCCGGATGGAACTCTAACCCCTGATTTGGCAATTGACGGTACCATTGAGGACGGAAGGCTTGCTGTTGTAATTACAGTGGGCGGCTTTGCTAGTCCCGTTGGCTATAGCGGGAGAATACCGCAATAAAATCGGAATTTTTTTGTTTAACAAATTTTTGATAACCCCGCGTCAAGTCGCAATGCGCTTGTCGCGGGGTTCCTTTTTTATGCCTGTTCGCAATCATAGCACTAAATAGCCTAAGTTCCGGATAAGGTTTGCCCGTTAGGGCTAACTTTGTCCGGAACTTAGGCTATTTAGTGGAATGATTGTCGAAAAAAAGTATTACCTTTGCAGCATCAAATACAAATGAATAAAAGTATGGCAACATCCACTATTAATGTATCTTTTAAGGAAGATTTGTTAAGTCAAATTGACCAAATGGTCAAAATAGAGTTCCGTTCCCGCTCCGAGTTTATCCGAGAGGCAGCAAGGATGTATCTTGAGCGCAAACAAAAATGGCAAACCCTTTTTGCTTACGGCACAAACAAGTCCGCTGAAATCAACGTTTCCGAAAGAGATGTTATGACTGAAATCAAAAACATCCGCCGCTCGCAATGAAGATTGTATTGGACACCAACATTTTTATTTCTGCATTTTTCTGGGGCGGACATCCGCGGAAAGTCTTGGAGCGCACTATTGACGGTGACGATGAATTGTATATCACCGATGAAATCATAGAAGAAATTGCAAGAGTCATGTCGCGCCCGAAATTTAACATTGAAGTGCATATCATTGACTCTTTTATTCGGTCCATCAAAGAAATATCGCAGCGGGTGCATATCAAAGGAAACGTCCACAACGTGTGTAGAGATAGCGAAGATGACAAAATATTGGAATGTGCCCTAACCGTCAAGGCTGACTGTATCATCACAGGAGATAATGATTTGCTGGTATTGAAAGCGTATGAAGGTGTTCACATCATAACGGCTACTGCATATTTGGATTTACTAAAAAGTATTATCCCCGGTTCGACGTAGCACGGACACCGGCACTTTTGAATTGGCAAACGTTTTTTGCCAATTTTTTTCAAAAAATATGCCTTCTTTTGAAACCTCCCCTTCACCGCAGCATTTTCCGGTTCTCCACACCTTGCAAAACGCTCATTTGCTGAATGGCGATTTGGTTTAAGCGCACCAAACGTTCGCTTTGCGCCAGCCCCTCATCAATGAGCACGGCATTGATATTTTCCATGTTTGAGAGGCAAATCAGTTCATTGATTGAGGCGTAATCGCGCATATTGCCTTGCAAATCGGGATGGGTTTCGCGCCACTCTTTGGCTGTGATGCCAAACATCGCCACATTCAGTATGTCTGCTTCGCTGGCATAAATATAATTTAATTGTTTTCCCGTAAGTTCTTGCGGGATAAGATGTTGTGCGATAGCATGAGTATGAATATGGTAGTTGATTTTAGACAGTTCGCGCTTTGCTGACCAGCCCAATGCCTTTTGCTCGGCTTCTTTGAGGCGTTGAAATTCTTTGACTAACAATAGTTGAAACCGGGGACTTATCCACATTCCAAAATGAAATGCTATGTCTTTGTGGGCATACGTGCCGCCGTATCTGCCTGCTTTTGCAGTAATTCCAATAGCGTCTGTTTTTTCCAGCCATTGTTTGACCGATAAAACGAAATTATTGCTTCCTGCAAAATTTTTAATTGTACCGAATTCGGTACAATTAAACTTGGGATTGAATAAAAGTTCCCACTCACCAATATATTCAATCGTACTTTTTAGGCTCAGCCACTTAATGATAATGTGTTCTCCCAATTGACTGTGAGCCATGTCTGTCAAAGAGATATAATCCGCATCCTCAATTTTGAGAACAGTTATATCTGCACCTGTTACATTGATTTTTGCCATACTGTTTTTTTTTATTAAAATTTTGCGGTGCAAAGGTAGAAATAATTTTTTGATTTAGCAAAATATTTCAAAAATTTTATTTTTATTTTTGCGAATAGTTCGCATTTATCGCCCACCCGATAATTGATAACAGGGTCAAAGTATTAAAATTTGCCCGTATGCTACGGCGTTACCCCGTATGGGGTACAATTTTGATAACCCCGTACAAGCGATAGCGCAGTGCGGGGTAGATGGCACCACCTCCTGCCAGCAACCCCGTAGTGGGTTGAACTCTTTGTGGACTATTTAATGAAAAGAGATTTTGGTAAGACGAATAAATTCAACCCACTACGGGGTTGCAGAGAAAAGGAGGTGCCTTACCCCGCACTGCGCTTCGCTTGTACGGGGTTATCAAAATTGTACCCCATACGGGGTAACTGGTCTCCATAAAATTTTGATGCGGTTGCCCTGAAAAAAATTCATAATTCATAACTCATAACTCAAAACTTTTTTGTACCTTTGCCGC
>BNTU01000174.1 GCA_025996835.1 Bacteroidia bacterium | reverse complement strand
GATTAGCGAGCGCGTGGTGCGTGAAGACATCTTCACCTCCGTGCACGTGGACGAATATCTTTTGGAAGTTCGCGAAACCAAACGCGGGATGGAAGAACTCACCAACGACATTCCAAACGTTAGTGAAGACATCACCAAAGATTTGGACGAAACCGGTATGATTCGCATCGGTGCCCATGTGGAGCCGGGTGATATTTTGATTGGTAAGATTACGCCGAAGGGCGAAACCGACCCGTCACCCGAAGAAAAACTGCTGCGTGCCATCTTTGGCGACAAGGCAGGCGATGTGAAAGATGCGTCGTTGAGGGCTACTCCATCGTTGCGAGGCGTGGTGATTGGGCGCAATTTGTTTTCCAAAGCGGCGGCGAAAAAGACCACTACCGGCAAAAACAAAATGGGTCACAAAGCATTGCTTCCACAGATTGACGAAGACTATGAAGCCAAGCAAGCGGCACTTAAAGTCGAGTTAGTCAGGAAGTTACAGTCACTTGTAGAAGGCAAAGTGTCGCAAGGGGTGAAAGACTTTATGGGTATGGAATTGGTAGCCAAAGGATTGCGCTTCACGAAAATCATATTGGAGAATGTGGATTATTTGCAAGTTGCCAATTCCAAATGGATTGCCGACCCGCAGAAGAACGATTTAATCATCGCATTGATAGCTAATTACGTTCGCAAATACAAAGAAATTGACGGCGAATTGAAACGTGTGAAATTCGACTTGACCATCGGTGACGAATTGCCAAACGGCATCGTTCAAATGGCGAAAGTGTATATCGCGAAAAAACGTAAACTGCAAGTGGGTGACAAGATGGCCGGTCGTCACGGCAACAAGGGCATTGTGTCCCGCATTGTGCGCGATGAAGATATGCCGTTCTTAGACGATGGCACGATTGTGGACATCGTGCTCAACCCGCTGGGAGTACCTTCGCGTATGAACTTGGGGCAGATTTTTGAAACGGTGCTCGGCTGGTCGGGACGCAATTTGGGTGTCAAATTTGCAACACCTATCTTCGACGGTGCATCCTTAGACGATTTGAACGAATGGACAGACAAAGCCGGTGTGCCTCGCTACGGCAAAACATACCTCCACGATGGCGGCACGGGCGAACTGTTTGACCAACCGGCAACGGTAGGCGTGATTTACATGCTGAAACTCGGTCACATGGTTGATGACAAGATGCACGCGCGCTCCATCGGACCGTATTCACTGATTACGCAGCAGCCTCTGGGCGGTAAAGCGCAATTCGGCGGACAACGTTTTGGAGAAATGGAAGTCTGGGCACTCGAAGCGTTCGGAGCCTCCTACATCTTGCAAGAGGTGCTCACCATCAAGTCGGACGACGTGAATGGACGCGCCAAAGCCTACGAAGCGATTGTAAAAGGCGACCCAATGCCGCGCCCGGGTATGCCGGAGTCATTGAATGTGCTCCTGCACGAGATGAAGGGATTGGGGTTAAGTATTAATTTTGAGTAATAAAGACTTGTCATTGCGGGCTTGACCCGCAATCCCCTGACACGGGATTGCGATTTTGGGGAGGGGATTGCGGGTCAAGCCCGCAATGACGAAAAAAAATAAAAAATATGGCTTTTATTAAAAAAGAGAGTGGTAAAAAATCAAATTTTTCGAAGATTTCCATTAGTTTGGCATCTCCGGATGAGATTTTGGAGCAGTCCAGTGGCGAGGTTTTGAAGCCGGAAACAATCAATTACCGCACGTATAAACCGGAGCGGGATGGTTTGTTTTGCGAGCGGATTTTTGGACCGTGCAAGGATTATGAATGTCATTGCGGGAAATACAAACGCATTCGTTACAAAGGTATTATCTGCGACCGTTGTGGTGTGGAAGTGACGGAGAAAAAAGTGCGGCGTGAGCGCGTGGGACACATCGGTTTGGTGGTTCCGGTGGCTCATATCTGGTATTTTCGCTCGCTGCCCAACAAGATTGGTTATTTGTTGGGATTGCCGACAAAAAAATTGGATAGCATCATTTATTATGAGCGTTATGTGGTGATTCAGCCGGGTGTTCTCTCTGAAAGTAAGGACGTTAACGACTTGCTGACGGAAGACGAATATTGGGAATCCATGGATTCGCTGCCTGCCGGAAATCAGCAGTTAGACGATACCGACCCCAACAAATTTATCTGCAAAATGGGCGCGGAGGCTCTCTATGAGTTGCTGACCCGCCTGGATTTGGATTCTTTGTCCTACGAATTGCGCCACAAAGCGAGCCACGACACCTCACAGCAACGCAAGACGGAAGCCTTGAAACGCTTGCAGGTGGTGGAATCGTTCCGCGCTGCCAAAGACAAAAACAGACCCGAATGGATGATTATGAAGGTGCTCCCGGTGGTTCCGCCCGAATTGCGCCCGTTGATTCCGCTGGATGGCGGACGGTTTGCGACCTCCGATGTGAACGATTTGTATCGCCGCGTCATCATCCGCAACAACCGTTTGAAGCGACTGATTGACATCAAAGCACCCGAAGTGATTTTGCGTAACGAAAAACGCATGCTTCAGGAGGCTGTGGACTCGCTGTTCGACAATTCGCGCAAGTCAAGTGCCGTGAAAACCGAATCCAACCGCCCGCTTAAATCATTGTCCGACAGTTTGAAAGGGAAGCAAGGGCGTTTCCGTCAAAACCTGCTGGGTAAACGTGTCGATTATTCGGCGCGTTCGGTGATTGTCGTTGGTCCTGAGTTGAAGATGCACGAGTGCGGTATTCCGAAAGGGATGGCTGCCGAACTCTATAAACCGTTTGTAATCCGCAAGTTAATCGAGCGCGGCATTGTAAAAACGGTGAAGTCGGCGAAGAAAATCGTTGACCGCAAAGAGGCTGTCGTTTGGGATATTTTGGAGCATGTGATGAAAGGGCACCCTGTGCTGCTCAACCGCGCCCCTACCCTCCACCGCTTGGGTATTCAGGCTTTTCAGCCGAAAATGATTGAAGGAAAGGCTATTCAGTTGCACCCGCTCTCTTGTACGGCATTCAACGCCGACTTTGATGGCGACCAGATGGCTGTGCACTTGCCGCTTGGCAACGAGGCTATCCTTGAGGCGCAAATGCTGATGTTGGCTTCGCACAATATCCTGAACCCTGCCAACGGCGCGCCGATTACGGTGCCATCGCAAGACATGGTTTTGGGCTTGTTTTATATCACCAAATTGCGTACCGGCGCGAAAGGCAGCGGCTTGAAGTTCTACGGTCCGGAAGAGGCGGTCATCGCCTACAACGAAGGGATAGTGGACATCCACGCCCCCGTCAAAATTATGGTGATAGACATCGACGCAAAGGGAAGATACGTCAACCGCCTGCTTGAAACGTCTGTCGGGCGCGTGATGGTCAACGAATTTGTGCCGAAAGAAGTGGGCTACATCAACGAAGAATTGTCCAAAAAATCGCTTCGTGAGATTATTGGGCGCGTCATCAAGGAGTGCGGCGTGGCAAAAACGGCGCGGTTCTTGGACGATATTAAGGATTTGGGCTATACGATGGCGTTCAAGGGCGGTCTGTCGTTCAACCTGGAAGATATTATCATCCCGAAAGAAAAAGAAACACTGGTGAAAGAGGGCTACAAAGAGGTGGAGCAAATCCTGAACAACTACAACATGGGTTTCATCACCAACAACGAGCGCTACAACCAGATTATTGATATTTGGACACATACCAATTCGCGTTTGTCGGATATTTTGATAAAACAACTGCGCGAAGACAAGCAAGGTTTCAACTCGGTGTTTATGATGTTGGAATCGGGTGCTCGCGGTAGCAAGGAGCAGATTCGTCAGTTGTCCGGGATGCGTGGTTTGATGGCGAAACCGCAAAAGAGCGGTGCCGAAGGTGCGCAAATCATCGAAAATCCGATTTTGTCGAACTTCAAGGAAGGGCTGTCGGTGTTGGAGTACTTTATTTCCACTCACGGTGCGCGTAAAGGGTTGGCGGATACGGCGTTGAAGACGGCGGATGCCGGTTATTTGACTCGTCGCCTCGTGGATGTTTCGCACGATGTGATTATCAACGAAGATGACTGTGGCACGTTGCGCGGCTTGGTGGCAACGGAATTGAAAAACAATGAAGAGGTGGTGGCTTCGCTTTACGAGCGTATCTTGGGGCGCGTGTCGGTACACGATGTTCAGCATCCGATTACGGGTAAAATTTTGGTACGCACGGGTGAAGAAATCACGGAAGATATAGCAGAAGCCATTCAAAATTCGCCGATTGAACGGGTGGAAATCCGCTCGGTATTGACCTGTGAATCGAAAAAGGGCGTTTGCGCAAAATGCTACGGACGTAACCTGGCGAGCGGTCGGATGGTTCAAAAAGGCGAGGCTGTGGGCGTGATTGCGGCGCAGTCTATCGGTGAGCCGGGTACGCAGCTGACGTTGCGCACGTTCCACGTTGGTGGTATCGCCTCAAATATTGCGGCGGAAAACAACGTAACCTCGAGATACGACGGCATCCTCGAATTGGACGAAATTCGCACGGTGAGCGAGGCAGGCAAAAAAGCCCAAATCGTCATCAGTCGTCAAGCCGAGTTGCGCATCATCGACGTCAACACGAAAATCCGATTTTGTCGAACTTCAAGGAAGGGCTGTCGGTGTTGGAGTACTTTATTTCCACTCACGGTGCGCGTTG
>BNTU01000173.1 GCA_025996835.1 Bacteroidia bacterium | reverse complement strand
GCTACTGCAACAACGGCAAGCAAAACCGGCGTAATCACGGCAACAGCTGATGTTGACCAAATAGCAGTGGATGCAGCAAAAACCGCTATCGAAGCGGCGAGTTACACCTATACGCAAGCAGCGGCAAACATCGCAGCAGATGTAAAGACGGCATTATTTGCACAAATCGACACATTATCGGCATTGACCGACATTGCGTTTACAGTGGACAGCATCACTGTCAGCAGCGTTACAGCAGCAGTGGCAGGAACAGCCGCCTCACCCGCAGGCACGGCAGGCAGCTTCAGCTTCACTGTAGGATTAGGCAAAGGCACAGCTACTGCAACAACGGCAAGCACAACCGGCGCAATCACAGCAACAGCGTATCTACCGGCAAACATCGAAGCAGTGGCTACCGATAAACTGCAAGCATATCCTAACCCAACCGCAGATGTGGTGTACCTCGAAAACACCAACGGCGCAGAAGTGAAGGTATACAACTATGCAGGCGCATTGCTGCAAACGACACGCGGAAGCCAAGTAGATTTGTCAAACTATCCCGCCGGAGTGTATCTGTTGAAGGTAGGTGGACAGACTTTGAAAGTGGTGAAGAAATAACATTGTAGAGACGTGGCGCGCCACGTCTGTACCGTGATTTTTCGCACGATTTGAACGATGGGCTGTGATTTGAAAAAATCACAGCCCATTATTGTAATGAAAAATGACTAAATTTGCACACTAATTTCAGGATATCATCAAAAAAGGTCTATCTATAGTGTTGTGGAGTTTCGCCGTGCCGGTTGGCTTGGCGGGGTTGCTTTATGGTGCGCTGTGGTTGCCGCCTGTGCAGCAGACGATTAAGGATTTTGCGTTGCAAACGGTGATGGCTACCACGCATAACCGTATGAGTATCGGCAAGTTGACGTTTCGCCCGTTCAACCGGCTGCAATTGGAGGCGGTGTATGTCGAAGATATTGAGCAAGATACCTTATTATATGCGTCCTCACTCTCGGCGAGTTTTGATATTTGGGAGATGTTGAACAGTCGCCTGCTGATTAATTCGGTGGATTTGGACGATTTTGTGGTCAATATTGCCCAAAATCCGCGTGATTCCACCTACAATTTCCGGTTTTTGATTGATGCTTTTACCTCCGATGCCTCAGACACAACGGCGACTTTGCTGCGGATTGAACTGCGCAACATCATGCTGAATGGCGGACGAATAAATTACACAGCGGATTCTCTGGATGTACATCTAACTGATTTTCAAGCAAATATAGATGCAAAATCCACCAATCTCGAAAATTTGGATGTGAATTTGAAACATCTGTCATTCGCCGAAAATCAAGGATTGAAATTAAAAAATCTGCAATTTCAAGCCAATTTAGATGATAATCTGCTGACAGTCAATGACTTTGTGCTGGAATTGCCACATTCCGTTCTTCAGTTACCAGTTACCAGTTACCAGTTACCGGATGCCGGGTGCCGGTTACCGGGTGCCGGTTACCGGTTACCGGGTGCCACTCCCACCGTCATTGCGGGCTTGACCCGCAATCCCCTGCCGGAATATCAAATGTCGCTAATGGGGCACCTTGATTTTCGCGATATTGCGATGTGGGTGCCTGCGGTCAGGGATTTGACGGAGGTGCTGACGTTTTCGGGGAATTTCAGCGGGACGTTGCCTGAGATTGTGTTTGATGCTTTGCAGGTGGAGTATGGGCAGCAGGTTTATTTGCGGGCTGGCGGTGCTATCCAGGATTATGAGCATTTGGAGGCTTCGCCGGTTCGATTGGAGTTGAAGGAGTTGGTTGTGAATGGAGTTGAGGGGTTGTTTCAGGGGGTTGCGGGTCAAGCCCGCAATGACAATCGCGGTGGCAATGACGGTCGTGGTCGCAATGCCATACCGTTGCCGGATACAATCAGCTTGGCGGGTACGTTGGATGGTACATTACCCGATTTTGCACTTAAAGTATTGTTGCAGAGCAATATAGGGGATTTGCTTGTGGATGGGACAGGGGGGTATGATTTACTGACGGGTGCTGCTCGATTGGATGCGGTTGGTGGCGTAACTCGTTGTGATGTAGGGGTTTTGATGCCGGATGCGGGGTTTGGATTGGCTGACTTGAACTTGCACGCCAAAGGCAGTTATTCGCCCAAAGGTGGTTTTAATGCGGAGGCGGAAGTGGATGTGCAACGGTTTGATTTTAAGGGATATGCCTATTCTCAAATTCATGCGGAGGTTGAGTTGAAGGGCGAAAACAGGTGGCTGTATGTGGACAGTCGCGACCCCCGTTTGCCGCTCAATCTGACGTATCAGGAGGCGGACAGTGCATACAAAACGTTGGATGTTGCCTCGCCGTTTATCAACGCAACTGTCTATGGGACATTCACTTACACTGGATTGGCGGAGGTGTTTAAAGCGAATTTCCCGATGTTTTTTCCCGACGCTGAGGGGCAGCCCAAGTTGAAAGACACATTTGATGAGAGCATTCATTTTAATGTGGATGTGAGCCACTTGACCGCGCTGGCTGACCTTCTGGACTTGCCACAAGGCATCCCCGACTCCATTCTGTTCATGGGAAAATACAGTAATGTGGGCGACAAAATGCAGATTTCGGCGAGTGCCTACACGCGCTTTGCCGGGTCGGACACCATCCAAATGTCGCTCTCGCTGACCAAGGTGGGCGATTTTCCGCACGTCATTGTCAATATTGAAAATTACGCCGGCAACTACTTTTTTGATGGTTCGTTAGATGCTGATATTGAGTTGGTTATGAAGGATGGACAAACCATTCCCGACATGAATATCACGCTCAACCCCACGACATGGGTTTTCAACGACACTTGGTTTACCGTGAACCCCGCGAGAGTGGTGGTGCAAGACGGGCGTTACACCATTCAGGATTTAACCGTCAATATGACCGAAAGCCCCTCCGAGGCGGTCCGAATCAACGGCACGGCATCCACTTTGCGCGACGACAGCCTGACGATTGACGTGTCGCAGTTTCAATTAAGCACACTTATCAATACGGCGAAAGTGGGATTTCCGCTCTCAGGATTGGCTGACGGGCGGATTACGATGCGGCAGTTGCTCGTCAAACCATTCATCCTGTCGCGCGGATTTTCCGTGAAAAACATTGTGTATGCAGGCAGAGAATTGGGCAATTTGCGCGTAACCAGCGGGATGAGCAGCGAGCGCAACAGTATGTTTCTGCGTGCCAATCTGGGCAAAGAAGGTGCCACGCCATCGGTCGTTTCCGGCGTGCTTTTGCCCGAAAAAGACTCCATGGCGGTGACGGCAAACATTCAGGACATCGAACTCAGCTGGTTTTCCGAAGCCACCGCCGGCATGCTCTACGCTTTGAACGGCAAAATCGCAACCAAATTGCAGTTTTCGGGCACCATGAGCAAGCCCCAAGTGCACGGCACGGTCTATTTTGACGGCGCACAGGTGGGTGTGTCGATGCTCAACACCAAATATACGCTCGACGACTCCATCCAAATCACTCCGGAGGCTATCACGCTGAACAAAGTGACCGTCCGCGATGAAAACAGGCACACGCTGGTTGCCAACGGCACGATTACGCACAACTGGTTTATCGACCTCAATCCGCAAATCAGCCTCACTATGAGCGACTTCCAAGTGTTGAACAATCCCAAACAGACCGACAGCCTGTTGTACGGCACTCTGCGGCTCAACGGCTTGATGAACATCAAAAAAAGCAAAAACGACTGGCTGTTGACCGGCACCGTCACGCACGGCAACAATTCCAAAGTGACGGTCAACATCCCCTACTCGGCAAGCACGGCAGCGCGCTACAACAGCATTATCTACGTGGATTCGACCGGCAAACCACTCACGGAAACGGTCGATTCCGTCAAATTCAAAGCCCTCGCCGCCGCCACGTTCCCACTGAAAGCGCAATTCACGTTCTATACCGACCCCGCACTCACGGTGGGAACTGTTCTCAATCGGGCAACGGGCGATGCGGTGCAAATGTCCGGTAATGGGTCGATTAACGTGGCTTATGACATGATGGCACCTGCCGCTCTGAACGTGACGGGCGACTATGAAGCGGAGAACGGCAACATCACCGTGTCGGTAGCCAAAATGGTGCGCAAATCGTTTGCCATTCAAAGCGGCGGCAAGTTGGGTTTTCACGGCGACCCACTCGCCACAACATTCGATATGACAGCGATTTACAAGACCCGCGCCGACTTGGAAACTCTCGACCCATCGTTTGCCAATCTCGTAGCCAATCCCAAGGTCGCGGTCAACTGCGAACTCGCGGTGCAGGGCAATACGGACAAGATGTCAATGACTTACGACGTGAAATTGCCCAACGAATCGGACGAAGTGAACCGCAAATTGGAGGGGCTACTCTACTCCGACAACCTGAAGGTGATGGAAATGGCTTATCTGCTGACTTTCAACAGTTTCACACCCGTCCAAAAAACGGAAGCCACAAGTTTCACGGACAATTTCTCCTCCGGTCAAGTGCTCTCCTCGCTGGCTTCGCTGACCACCGGACAACTCAGCAAAGCCCTCTCCAACGCACTCGGCAATAACTGGTCGATAGGTGCCGACCTCCGCAGCAAAGACGATTTCAACAATGTGGACATGGACGTAAACGTGAGCACGCAACTTTTCGACAACCGCCTAACAGTCAATGGCACAGTAGGTTACAGCAAC
>BNTU01000172.1 GCA_025996835.1 Bacteroidia bacterium | reverse complement strand
ATTGGCAATTTAACGCTATTGCCGCAAGAACTAAATTCTTCGGCTGGCAATAAAGGATGGAAAGAAAAATTATTGTACTATAAAACTGTTGCTCAAAAAGACCCCGCAAAAATTCAAGAATTAGAAAACATAGCCCAACAATCTGATATTGTATTAAATTCTAATACTATTTCTCTGCTCAAAAATTCTCAATTCAATCAACACATTGAATCTATTTCTATGTTATCCGAAAGTGATGATTGGAATAAAGAATTAATAGAAAAAAGAACGGATAGAATTTTAGATATTGTTTGGGATAGAGTTGCTAAATGGATTTTTGAATAGTCAATAAATAATGTTTTATTTTGTAATCAAAAATGAGCATCAAAACATCGAATACAAGCGAATTGGCACAACAGCTATCTCAAATGAATATGCGGTTTTGCCAATGCGCAAGGCGGACAGATTTATATCGGAAAGAGCAATAAAAATTTATAATAATGAGTAGATAGCACATTATGGAGAGAAAATTGATGTCGGAATTGGTACTCTGGAAAGGTAAGAAAGGTCGCAAACCTCTCTTACTCGAAGGTGCGCGTCAGGTAGGAAAAACTTGGCTGCTCAAAGAGTTTGGCAAACGATATTTCAAAAATGTTGCTTATGTCAATTTTCAAAATCCGAGCCGCGAAATAACGGATTTGTTTGAGGGTTCAATAGAACCGCGCAGAATTGTCGGAATGCTTGAACTCTATTTGGATATGAAAATTTCGGCAACGGACACTTTGCTGTTTTTTGATGAAGTGCAAGAAGTGCCGCGTGCATTGACTTCGCTCAAATATTTCTGTGAAGATACCCCTGAATATTATGTGGTAACCGCCGGCAGTTTGCTTGGTATTTTTTTGCACAAAGGCACTTCATTTCCTGTTGGAAAAGTGGATTCTTTAAGATTAGAACCACTTGATTTTGAGGAATTTCTTTGGGCAAACGGTCGCGATAAGATGCTTGATTATATTAAAGAACACCCGTTTGAAAATCAATTTAAGGAAATTTTTTACGACCTTTTCAAATACTATCTTTTCACAGGTGGAATGCCTGCTGTGGTTGCCGATTGGATAGAAACGCGTGATTTCGACAATGTCAAAATCAATCAGGAAAAGATTTTGAATAATTACCGCAACGATTTCAGCAAGCACACCGACCATACAACGGCTATTCGTATTCGTCAGGTGTTTGATAGTTTGCCCGCACAGTTTGCCAAGGAGAACGACAAATTTCTGTACGGAACAATTAAGACCGGTGCAAGGGCACGAGAATACGAGTTGGCTATTGAGTGGCTACTTGATGCCGGAATTGTAAGGCGTGTGAATAATGTGAAAGTTGGCGATAAAATCCCGCTCAAAGCCTACTCCGACCCTTCGGCATTCAAACTCTATTTCGTTGATATTGGACTGTTTCGCTATCTTGCCGATATTCCGGTTGAAGTAATTCAAAACAAAGATGCCATTTTTGATGAGTTCAACGGTTTGCTTACCGAGCAATTTGTGCTACAACAATTGACTAATCATAACTTGTTTTATTGGACAAGCGAAAAAATTAGCGAAGTTGATTTCGTAATGCAATATGGTGTTGACATTCTGCCAATAGAGGTAAAAAGTGGAATAAATGTAAAAGCAAAAAGTTTGAAGCAATTTCGTGAAAAATATGCTCCGAAAATTAGTGTTCGGTTTTCACTGAAAGACACAAACTTGGATGGCGATTTGTTGAACATTTCACTGTATTATACGCCTGTTTTTGAACTGTTATTAAAATTATCCTCCGAAAAATGTGTAAAACAGCATTGATATTCGTGTGGTTTATGTGTAAAATATGAAGATTATTCGTGGTATTTATGTGTGAAAAAGAAATTTATAGATAATATGAAATTAAAAATTGCAGTGTTAAGTGGTGACGGCATTGGTCCCGAAATTGTTGGGCAGGCCCTTGACGTGACGAAAGCGGTGTGCAAGCGGTTTGGACACGAGTTGGAGTACCAATCTGCCCTTGTGGGGGCGTGTGCTATTGATGCGGTGGGCGACCCCTATCCGAGTGATACGCATGCGCTTTGCATGGAGTCGGATGCGGTGCTGTTTGGGGCGATTGGGTCGCCGGAGTATGACAACAATCCTGCGGCTAAGGTGCGTCCGGAGCAGGGGTTGCTGGCGATGCGTCAAAAACTTGGCTTGTATGCCAATATTCGTCCGGTAACTACTTTTCCGTCATTAGTTCATCAGTCGCCTTTGCGCGCGGAACTTGTTGATGGTGCGGACTTTATGTGCATCCGCGAACTCACGGGCGGCATCTACTTCGGTCGTCCGCAAGGGCGGAGCGAGGATGGGCTAACGGCTTATGACACTTGTGTTTACACCGTTGCCGAGATTGAGCGCATCGTGCGTTTGGCTTACGACTATGCTATGAAGCGCAGCAAACGCCTCTACATCGTGGATAAAGCCAATGTGCTATGCACGTCGCGCCTGTGGAGGCAGGTGTCGCAACGCCTCGAAAAAGAATACCCCGAAGTGGCAACCGAATACATGTTTGTCGATAATGCCGCCATGCAAATTGTGCGCGGACCCAAGCATTTCGACGTGATTGTGACGGAAAACATGTTTGGCGACATCCTGACAGACGAAGCCTCAGTCATCACCGGCTCGCTGGGAATGCTACCCTCAGCATCAATCGGCGTACACACTTCGGTGTTTGAGCCAATCCACGGCTCCTATCCGCAGGCGGCAGGCAAAGACATCGCCAATCCGCTGGCAACCATCCTCTCGGCAGCCCTGATGTTTGAATACGCCTTCGACCTCAAAGCAGAGGGCAAAGCCATCCGCGAAGCCGTAACAGATAGCATGGCAGCAGGCATAGTCACGGAAGACATTGCCGAAGGCAAAAAAGCCTACAAAACATCGGAAGTTGGAAAATGGATAGTAGAACGAGTTATGAGTTATGAGTTATGAGTTATGAGTTATTATCATACAAATTACATATAGTCATAGTTCATAACTCATAACTCATAACTCATAACTCATAACTCAAAAAGAGATGCCTAAAATATCGCAACGCGGTGCTGAAATGCCCGCTTCTCCTATTCGGAAATTGGTGCCTTTGTCGGATTCTGCTAAAGCACGCGGACTTACTGTTTATCATTTGAATATCGGGCAGCCGGATATTCCTACCCCTGAGATTGGGCTGGAGGCTGTTCGGCGGTTAGACCGCAAAATTTTGGAATATAGCCCGAGTGACGGCTTTCGCAGTTTTCGCGAAAAGTTGGTTGGGTATTATTCCAAGTTCAAAATCAATGTCAGTGCCGATGACATTATCGTGACTACGGGTGGTTCGGAGGCTGTTTTGTTTGCCTTTTTGGCTTGCCTCAATCCGGGCGATGAGATTATTGTGCCTGAGCCGGCTTATGCTAATTATATGGCGTTTGCTGTTTCGGCGGGTGCTGTTATTCGTCCGGTGCCTGCGAGCATTGAAACAGGCTTTGCATTGCCGCCTGTGGAGCAGTTTGAGGCGTTGATTAGCGAGCGCACGAAGGGGATTTTGATTTGCAACCCCAACAATCCGACCGGCTATTTGTACTCCCGCTCGGAGATGAATCAGATTCGCGATTTGGTGCAAAAGCACGATTTGTACTTGTTCTCAGACGAGGTTTACCGCGAATTTATCTACACCGGCTCGCCTTATATCAGTGCCTTGCATCTGGTGGGGATAGAGCAAAATGTGGTGTTAATCGACTCTGTGTCAAAGCGATACAGCGAATGTGGCATCCGCGAAGGGATGTTGATAACGAAAAACAAAGAACTACGCAGCACGGTGATGAAACTTTGTCAGGCACGGTTAAGTCCGCCGCTACTGGGACAAATTGTGGCAGAAGCCTCCTTAGGCGTGTCGGAAGAATACCTCCGCGATGTGTATGAAGAGTATCTCGACCGTCGCAACTTCCTGATTGACAGCCTGAACAAAATTCCGGGTGTCTATTCCCCAATCCCCATGGGCGCGTTTTACACGGTGGCACGTTTGCCGGTCGATGATGCCGACAAATTTTGCGCCTGGTGCCTCTCCGACTTTGAATACGAGGGTCAAACCATCTTCATGGCACCGGCATCCGGTTTTTACACCACGCCGGGGCATGGCAAAAACGAGGTACGAATGGCATACGTTCTCCAAAAAGAAAATTTGCAAAAAGCGATGATTGTGCTCGAAAAGGCATTGAAAGCATATAATGCGCCATCAAGAAAAAAATAGTACCTTTGTGGCGTAGTTGCTATTTTTTACTGGCTGAATTGCTGGTGTCGGTCCTGTTGATATGCAGCCCAATTTGCTTAACGAGGTCATTGAGCGTTTCTTGAAGAACGTGAAAGAGAAACGTCAAAGAACTAAGTATTTGACGGCAGAATAGATTTTGCAAAAAAGAGTATAATTAAGATAAAACAATATGAACATCAAAGTATTCAAATTAATCGGTGTGATGCAACTATTTGTTGCAACCACAGCTTGGTCGCAGGAACAAACAGCAGTCCTCGACAACGGTCTTATTCGCAGGGAGATAGATTTTTCGGAGAATCATATCTCCGGCAAGTCCTATTCGATGGGTAAAACGCAGTTTATCGCCGATAAATCGCCTGAATTTGCCCTGTCTGTAAACGATGTGCCTT
>BNTU01000171.1 GCA_025996835.1 Bacteroidia bacterium | reverse complement strand
TCCCACTTCCTAAAAGGAGTCAATTATGTGATTGGCTTCCTTGGCACCAACGAGCCTGCACAGTTGCGACCCGCTGAAGCCGCCCGCATTTTGGGAAAAGCAGACGAACTGCTGGAACAAACTGAGGAGATGGAAGTCGAGTTCATGGTTGGAGAGAACGTCAAGATAAATGTTGGTCCATTCACCGGCTTCCACGGTGAAATCGAAGAGGTTTACCCTGATAAGAAAAAAATCAAGGTAATGGTCAAAATTTTCGGACGTAAAAGTCCCCTCGAGTTAGGGTACTTGCAAGTGGAAAAAGAATAGTCCTGAATTGGTGGTAGAGACGTGGCGCGCCACGTCTGTACTCGGTACGCCACGTGAATTGTTACACCACGTATGTACGTGTTACGATTAAAGATTATTCGATTTCAAAAAAGAGTGTTAAATTAAAAATTTATTTACAAATGGCTAAAGAAATTGCCGGAGCGTTAAAATTACAGATTAAAGGAGGGGCTGCAAATCCTTCTCCGCCCGTAGGACCTGCATTGGGTTCTAAGGGTATCAACATCATGGAGTTTTGCAAGCAATTCAATGCCCGCACCCAAGACAAGCCGGGTAAGACATTACCGGTGGTAATTACTTACTACGCCGACAAGTCGTTTGATTTTATCGTCAAAAATCCGCCGGTGGCTATCCAGTTATTGGAAGCCATCAAACTGAAAAGCGGTTCTGCAGAGCCGAACCGCAAAAAGGTGGCAGAAATCACTTGGGAACAGGTGAAAACGATTGCAGAGGATAAAATGCCCGACTTGAACTGCTTCACGGTCAACTCAGCCATGAAAATGGTTGCAGGAACCGCCCGCAGCATGGGTATCACTGTTAAAGGGGCTTTTCCCGCATAATTAAAAATTTCACTAAAAAGTTATGAGTAAACTGACAAAAAAACAGAAAGTTGCCGTAGGAAAGGTGGAAGCGGGGAAGAGTTACACGCTGAAAGAGGCATCAGCCTTGGTCAAAGAAGTGAACTACACCAAGTTCGATGCTTCTGTGGACTTGGATGTGCGCTTGGGCGTTGACCCCCGTCAAGCAAATCAGATGGTGAGAGGCGTTATTTCGCTGCCCCATGGGACAGGAAAGCAAGTGCGAGTGCTCGCATTGGTAACTCCCGACCAGGAGGCTGCTGTCAAGGAGGCAGGGGCTGACTTTGTAGGGTTGGATGAGTATATCGAAAAAATCAAAGGCGGTTGGACGGATGTGGATGTGATTATCACACAGCCGGCAAACATGGGCAAAGTGGGTGCGTTAGGGAAAGTATTGGGTCCTCGAAGCCTGATGCCCAACCCCAAAAGCGGTACTGTGACCAATGATGTAGCCACTGCGGTGAAGGAAGTGAAACAAGGTAAAATCGACTTCAAAGTGGATAAAACCGGAATTGTTCACGTTTCCATCGGTAAAGTTTCATTCACACCGGAGCAAATTCGCGAAAATGCCAAAGACTTCATTGCAACCATCAACAGGTTGAAACCGTCTGCGGCAAAGGGTGTTTACATGAAGAGTCTTTATCTTTCGAGTACAATGAGTCCGGGTATCAAAATTGATATCAAATCGGTTGACGAAAATTTAAATTGATTAAAAGAAGATGAAAAAGGAAGATAAATCAACCGTAATCGCACAAATTGCGACCACAGTAACAGAGTACACGAACTTCTATCTTACTGATTTGACGGCACTTAATGCTGCCAACACCAGTGCGTTGAGAAGAAGGTGTACCAAGGAGGACATTAAACTGGTGATGGTCAAAAACACCCTGTTTAAGAAAGCCCTTGACCAATCAGAAACAGACTTCTCCCAATTGGCCCCGGCTTTGAAAGGCAACACGGCAATCATGTTTTCGAACAATGCCAACAGCCCTGCAAAGCTCATCAAAGCATTCACGCAATCGGCAGGAACGGAATTTCCGAAGTTGAAAGCGGCGTATGTGCAAGAAGGGTTCTATCTCGGAGCCGGAAATCTTGAAATGCTTATCTCTATTAAGAGCAAAAATGAACTTATCGGTGATGTTATTGCCTTGTTGCAATCGCCCGCCAAGAACGTCATTTCAGCCCTTCAATCAGGAGGTCAGACCATTTCGGGAGTATTAAAAACATTAGAGAACAGATAAAATTAAAAAAAAAACAATTTAAAATTTATAAGAAAATGGCAGATTTAAAAGCTTTTGCTGAACAATTAGTGAACTTGACCGTAAAGGAAGTAAGCGAACTCGCTGAAATTTTGAAAACGGAATACGGTATCGAACCCGCAGCTGCTGCTGTGGCTGTTGCGGCTCCCGCAGCCGGTGGAGCAGCCGGTGGAGCTGCTGAGGAAAAGACATCATTCGATGTGATTTTGAAAGGCGCAGGTGCTAACAAGTTGGCTGTCGTGAAGTTAGTGAAAGAATTGACCGGACTTGGTCTGAAAGAAGCAAAAGACATCGTAGATGGTGCTCCGGCACCATTGAAAGAAGGCGTTGCGAAGGACGAAGCGGAGAATTTGAAGAAACAGTTAGAAGAAGCCGGAGCAGAAGTTGAACTTAAATAAAACTTCGCCCACAACCTTGGAGAACGCCTTAGAAGTCCTTAGCGGGACTTCGGGGCACCTCCTTTTTGAGCAGAACATTTAAATGTTCAAATACAAGTTTTAATTACGTTCTAAAATTTTTGCAACAATGTCTTCTAAAAAAACAAATACTCAGAGAGTCAATTTTGCTTCGATAAAAAATCCATTAGCGTTTCCGGATTTTCTCGAAGTGCAACTAAAGTCGTTCCAAGACTTCCTACAATTGGATACCCCTTCCGACAAGCGGAAGAATGAGGGGTTGTACAAGGTATTTTCGGAAAATTTTCCGATAGCAGATACCCGTAACAACTTTGTCCTTGAATTTTTGGACTATTTTGTCGACCCGCCGCGCTACACCATTTCAGAGTGTCTGGAGCGGGGGCTGACTTACAGTGTGCCCTTAAAAGCCAAGTTAAAACTGTACTGCACCGACCCCGACCACGAGGATTTTGATACGGTGGTTCAGGACGTGTATTTGGGACCTATTCCCTACATGACCGCGGCGGGCACGTTTGTGATAAACGGCGCAGAACGCGTGGTGGTATCGCAGTTGCACCGTTCGCCGGGCGTGTTTTTCGGCACGAGTATGCACACCAACGGTACCAAACTGTATTCGGCGCGCATCATCCCGTTTCGTGGGTCGTGGATTGAGTTTGCGACCGACATCAACAATGTCATGTATGCCTACATCGACCGCAAAAAGAAATTGCCGGTTACAACACTTTTGAGAGCCATCGGCTTTGAAAGTGACAAGGATATTCTGGAGATTTTCAATTTGGCAGACGAGGTGGCAATAAACGAATCCAACATCAAAAGCATCGTCGGGCGCAGATTGGCGGCTCGGGTGCTACGCACTTGGGTGGAGGATTTTGTGGACGAAGACACCGGCGAGGTGGTTTCCATCGAGCGCAATGAGGTGCTTGTTGACCGCGAAACATTTATCGAAAATGGACATCTCCATGCTATTCTCTCATCCGGTGCTCAAACGGTTTTGCTGCACCGCGAAGATATGAATATGTCGGATTACGCGATTATCTACAACACTTTGCAGAAAGACCCGAGCAACTCGGAGCGCGATGCGGTGGTGTACATCTACCGCCAACTTCGCAGTGCCGACCCTGCCGATGATGCCAGTGCGCGTGAAGTGATTCAGAACCTGTTTTTCACCGAAAAGCGTTACGATTTGGGCGAAGTGGGACGTTACCGTATCAACCGCAAGTTGAACCTGACGACCTCTATGGACGTGAAAGTCCTGACCAAAGAAGACATCATCGAGATTATCAAGTATTTGATTGAGTTGATTAACTCCAAAGCCAATGTGGACGACATCGACCACTTGAGCAACCGTCGTGTGCGCACCGTTGGCGAGCAATTATATGGTCAGTTTGGCATTGGTTTGGCGCGCATGGCGCGAACCATTCGCGAGCGTATGAATGTGCGTGATAATGAGGTGTTTACGCCAATTGATTTGATTAACGCGAAAACGATTTCGGCGGTGGTCAATACGTTTTTTGGCACCAACGCCCTGTCGCAATTCATGGACCAGACTAATCCGTTGGCAGAACTCACGCACAAACGTCGTCTGTCGGCACTTGGTCCCGGTGGTCTGTCGCGCGAGCGAGCCGGTTTTGAGGTGCGAGATGTGCACTACACCCACTACGGTCGTCTGTGTCCGATAGAAACGCCGGAAGGACCGAACATCGGGTTGATTTCGTCGCTCTGCGTGTATGCCAAAATTAACCATCTCGGCTTTATCGAAACGCCCTATCGCAAGGTTGAAAATGCGAAGGTGGATATGAATCCGGATAATTTGATTTACTTGACGGCAGAGCAGGAAGAGGGCAAAATCATTGCTCAGGGCAATGCGCCGTTGGATGATAACAATAAAATTTCCGCCGCCCGTGTGAAAGCGCGTCAGGATGCGGATTATCCGATTGTGTCGCCGTCCGACATCAATTTGATGGATGTTTCGCCTGTTCAGATAGCCTCTATTGCGGCTGCGTTGATACCATTCTTGGAACACGATGATGCCAACCGTGCGTTGATGGGTTCCAACATGATGCGTCAGGCAGTGCCGACAGACGACGTTTGTGCGTGAGTTCTGCCAACGGATTAGTCTGGTCCATGAATTGCGACAGGGCGTTGGTGCCA
>BNTU01000170.1 GCA_025996835.1 Bacteroidia bacterium | reverse complement strand
TAGACGAGGCATTGGCACAAATCCACGCTCGACGGTATTTTGAGCGTTATGCAGGCGAAAACAAGCGCATCGCGCTCTTGGGCGTGGCTTTTGCCAGAAAAGAGATTGCTTGTCGGATGGAGGAGTTGTCATAATTTTTTTGAAAAATGCAATTTGAAACGCCTGTTTTATTTCTGATTTTTAATCGTGCTGACACCACTCAGCAGGTTTTCGATGCCATTCGGGAACGTCAGCCCAAGTATCTGTATGTGGCTGCTGATGGTCCGCGTCCCGATAAAGAGGGAGAAGCCGAGAAATGCCAACAAACGCGTGACATCATCAAGCAAGTGGATTGGGATTGCGAGGTAAAGACCCTTTTTAGGGATGAAAATTTAGGCTGTGGGTTAGCCGTCAGTTCTGCTATTACTTGGTTTTTTGAAAATGTAGAACAAGGCATCATCTTGGAAGACGATTGTTTGCCGCATCCCGATTTTTTCATGTATTGCCGGGATTTGTTGGACAAATACAAGGATAATGAGCAAATAATGTTCGTTGGTGGTTGTAATTTTCAACAGGGAGTTACTCGAGGAGATGCCTCATATTATTTTTCAGCTTTTGCTCTTGTTTGGGGCTGGGCTTCGTGGCGTTCTGCTTGGAAAAAGTATCGGTATGATTTAAGCGGCGTTTCTCTACAACAATTTGAACATGCAATTCGGCACTATTTTTGTGATGCCTCTATCATTCGGTTTTGGAAAAATATATTTCGTCTCATGCAACAACATAAAATTGATACATGGGATTTTCAATGGGCAATTTCTATTTGGTTCAACAGGGGATTAACCATTATTCCCAATAAAAATCTGGTATCAAATATCGGCTTTGGAGAAGATGCCACACATACGACCGGCAAGAGCAAAAATAATTTAGCCAACTTACCCACATTCGCTATTCTACCTCTGAAACATCCCAACACCATCGAACAAGACAAAAATGCTGATGTGCATGTTGCATATAAATTTAACTCTCGAAGAAGCATTTGGAAAATACTGAAAACGCCCGCAAGGGAAACCGTTTATTTTTTGCAGCGTCTGATGCAGAAAATCACCGCAAAATAAAAAAAATAACTTGCGGAATCTGTATAAAAACACCCACTTTCCGCAGAAAATGTTTGGATATTTTGCGGAATCTATATAAAAAGACCCACTTTCCGCAGAAAATATTGAATATTTTGCGGAATCGGATATTTTTTATACCTTTGCCGCGAAAAATATTCATCGTATGGAAAATATAATTGGCAGAGAATTAGAGATAAAGCACCTTTCTGAGTATCTGGATTCCGGGAAATCAGAATTTGTTGTTGTTTACGGTCGTCGAAGAATTGGCAAAACTTTTTTGGTTAGAGAGTTTTTCGGCAATAAATTTACTTTTTCCCTTTCTGGGGCGGAAAATGCTACTAAAGAGGTACAATTGTTCAATTTTAATGCCGCCATAAACAAATACAGCCATGCCGATTATCCGCTTGTTGATAATTGGCAAAGCGCATTTTTGCAGTTGGAGAAATATTTGGACGGCATAAAAAGCGCCGGTCGAAACGTGATTTTTATTGATGAAATGCCTTGGTTGGACAATGCCAAATCGGGCTTTTTGTCGGCTTTCGAGTATTTTTGGAATACTTACGCTTCCGCTCGCAAAGACATTTTTTTGGTGGTTTGCGGCTCGGCAACGTCATGGATTATGAACAAAGTCATAAAAAATCGCGGCGGCTTGCACAACCGCGTCACACGTCAAATGTGCTTAGAGCCATTTACTCTGAATGAAACCGAGCAATTTATCAAATCAAAAAAAATTGTAATGAACAGGTTTCAAATTGCTGAATGTTATATGATTATGGGCGGTGTGCCATATTATTTGGAACAGTTGAAACGGTCGCTCAGTTTATCGCAAAATGTTGATAATCTGTTTTTTGTGAAAAACGCTGTTCTGCGAACCGAGTATTCAAAATTATATGCTTCACTCTTCAAAAAACCGGCAAAATACACAAAAATAGTGGAAGTGCTGGCTCAAAAACGAAAAGGATTGACACGAGAAGAAATAGTCTCACTGTCGCATATTCCAGATGGTGGCGGTTTGACCGATATTTTGGAAGAGTTGGAATTATGTGGATTTATCGCAATCAACGACCATTTCGAAAATCAGAAAAAGAACAAACTCTATCAATTAGTTGATTTTTATTCTCTCTTTTATCTGAATTTTGCAAAAAAGAAAAAAACGCCCAATTCAAATTATTGGAGTAGTTTGCTCGACAACATTGCTCACAAAGCGTGGTCGGGCTATTCGTTTGAGTTGCTGTGCCAGATGCACGTTTGGCAGATACAAAAGGCACTTGGCATTTCGGGAGTGCATTCAGACGTTTCGGGGTGGCGGAGCAAAACGGTGGAAAACGGAGCACAAATTGACTTGCTTATCGACCGCAACGACAACATTATCAACCTTTGCGAGATGAAATATGCGAACAAAGAATTTGTAATTACCAAAAATCAAGATGCCAATTTGCGAAACAAACGCGCTGCATTTATCGAAGAAAGCAAGACCCGCAAAACCGTTCATATCACGCTGGTAACTACCTACGGCGTGAAACATAACGAATATTGGAACAATATCCAAAGCGAAGTTACGCTCAATGATTTGTTTGCATCCTAAAATATCACGCTTCCAGCTATGAGAAAATGGATATGCGCTGAAAGATTGAGAACTTTCAATTAAAAATCAAACTCGCCTACTGTCATCCAACTTGCCGGAATAAAATCGGGTGTTTCTGCACTATTACAGAAACGGAAAGGAGCAATCACTGTTTTACCCTCATTCCTATTCAACCATGCTCCCCACCAACTGAATGTACTGTTGGCAATGATATTATGCTTGCATCGGGACATTAGAAACATATCCTGCCATGAATCCTGCCCTTGATTCCAATCAATATAATTTGGATTGGGAATAGACATATTTTCTCTAACCCATTCTATATCATCGGAAAAGACAAAATATACAGGAACTTTCATATAGGTGCCCATAGTCTTTATTGCTCGGTTGTAGTAATCCGGTGTGCAAATGTTGCCATATAGTATTTGGTTTTCTTCGGTCAAAAAATCACCTCTTCTGAAGTGAATGGAAACGCTGTTTGTATTTTCAATCCATCGCAACACATCCCTCGTTTGAACTGAAAGAGTTGTGTCGTCAAACCTAAACGCGTTTAGTATTTCATGTTTGATGGATAAAAAATATTTTTCTGTTTCCCAAAAGCCACAATAGAAACAAAAACCCGAATGCTTGTTGAGCATTCCACTGTCAAATATGCCAATTCCTTTCTCAAAAATGATTTGTATTCCACACCAATGAAGCAACGACAATAAGAAAGATGTTATGTTTTGAAAACCTCTTTTCCTTTTAAATATCAGCAGTTTGCGAATGACTCTAACGGTATTTTGAACCAATAAACCTTGATGCCCACGAATACCAAACAGACTATCTAATTCATAGCCATTGTGGTCATTATTTCGGCGAATCCAATAATCGCAGACAACGACAGAGGCGTTCTGCTGCCTTTTTGCCAAATAAAAAGCATATTGAAACATCTGATTGCCAAGTCCACCCTGAAGAATAACTACCTCCATATCAATTGGTTATTTTTTGGGTATTGCGTTTGATGCCCGACGCGGTAACCACTACCTCGTCAAGCGTGTCGGCATTTTCTGCCAAAGTTACATTGATTGTTGTTTGTCCGTTCACGGACACTTCTTGGGTTGAATAACCCGAATACGCCACCGCGATGGTGTCCGCATCGGACACCACGCCTGTGACGGCGATTTTAGTCTCTTGGGGAGCTTCCGCTCTTAGCGAAGTTGCCCCCCCCCCCCCCTGCAAAGATAACGCTATTTAATAGCAAAGTTGATGCAAGGTTTTTGAATGATTTTCTCATCAATACTTAATTTAAATTGTTTAGCAATTTTTGTTGAATTGTCACTACAACAATTCGGGTGCAAAGATACAACTTTTTCATCAATAGCAACCAATTTTCAAAAATAAAGTGTAACTTTGCGGCAAATTAAAAATGTATGCAAAAATTACCTATCGGAATACAGTCGTTTGCGAATTTGCGCAATGATGATTGCTTGTATGTTGATAAGACGGAGAATATACATCGCCTTATCACAGCGGGCAGAGTTTTTTTCTTGTCGCGCCCACGTCGATTTGGGAAGTCGTTGCTGGTGAGCACGATGGAAGAAATCTTTAAGGGCAAAAAATCCTTATTTAGGGGGCTGTGGATTGAAGATAATTGGGATTGGACAGTGACGAATCCGGTGATTCGGATTGATTTTGGAGCGACGTCTAATCGCAGTCCCGAAGGCTTGACTAATTCTTTAACGGGTAAGGTAAATGCCAAAGCTAAGGAGTATAACATAAACCTTGAAGCGATAGAACTTCCTGACCGTTTTGAAGAATTAATCGCAAAACTGCATCAATCCACAGAGCAAAAGGTAGTTGTTTTAATTGACGAATACGACAAACCCATCATCGACAATCTCTCAAATCTTGACATTGCAAATGCTAACCGCTTGGTTTTGCACGATTTCTATCAGGTGATGAAAGCGGCGGATGAGCATTTGCGCTTTGTGTTTTTGACGGGCGTATCCAAATTTTCCAAGGTATCTATCTTTTCGGGGTTAAACAATCTGCGCGACATTACACTTGATGAACAATTTGCCACCATCTGTGGCTATA
>BNTU01000169.1 GCA_025996835.1 Bacteroidia bacterium | reverse complement strand
TTTCATTTTATTATTTATTATTATTTAAAAATATGCCTGCCGGCGCGGCTTACCCAGCCGCGCCGACGGACACCATCTGTTTTTATATCTTCGTCAGCCGTATCCCAACGAAACCACACTCTCTGTCTACCATCGTAAATCTGATTTTGTGTCTTCCCGTGGTCATATACACAGGACTAACCATATTCTTCCACGCACCGGGGCTCCCCCAACCGTTGGTGCCCGGGAGTGGAAATTTACCGAAATAATCCAATCCATCAACAGTCAGGCTACCTGCAGATTCGTTCACGCCCGAAGCATATTGAAGAGAAATCTGATACTCTCCGGCATCCAGCACATCCAATGTATAGGCAATCCAGTCGCCGGGCTGTGCGCCACCTATGAAACGTGCCTGTGTTCCAAAAAATCCTCCAAAATATTCGGCGTACTCGTGGAAGCCCGGATCAAAACAAACTTGGCAATTGGGGTCGTCCCCCCTTGCACTCCTGTATGCTTGAGCATTAGTATTATATCGATTGTTTTTAAACCAACCCTTTCCGGTTCCGCCATAGTCAAAATGGGCGGCAGGAATGAATAATGGAGAAGAACCGGCCGAAATGGTGCGGGGAAGGGTCGAGGTGTCAGTAAACATTTGCGACTCGTTCATGTAGTCGTTAAACGCTGTTTGAGACTTTGTTTTCACTTCCACCGTACGCTCAACCCATACCGTATCAATGGCACCTGTCGGCAATAAATAGCAGGAAACGGTTGCCAAAGTAGATGCATCCGGCCTCAGATTATTCAGAATGACGTAGGTTGCATCGGTTTCTCCGCTCTGTGCGACATTGTCCTTGTCGGTATAACTGTAACGAATTTTGTAAGTCGTATATTGCTGGGGCGATTGTGACACATTAATGGCACCTTGTTCAAAAGTAGCGGAAGCTACCGTGGTAAATACCAGTGCATCCCTGTCTGCGGAAGTAAACGGTTTCTGGCGTACCTCCACAGGTATGGATTGATCACCCGATTCGTTTTCGGTATAGATGACGAAGCGATATGTGTTCGGAACGATGAGATTGGTAATGTTCACCCACGAACATACGCTGTCCATCGTAATTGTCGTATCGCCGTATTCTACCACCGTTCTTTTCGCTTTCGGCAGCAGTTTCTCCATCTCAGCAGCACTCGGGCGGCCGGGGTACAAATCAATTTCTACCCTTTCTTCACCCGAACGCGCATTCACCGCTACAAAAGCCTGGTCGTATCCCACCAGATATATTTTTTCCGAATTAACCATCTCTTTGATGTTGTCGTACATATCGTCGTTGCACGAATATGTGGCAACAACAATTCCTATCAAAATAATATACTTTTTCATAATCATCTTTATTTTATTAATTTATAATTTATTGATTTTTTTTGCCGTAAAGTGTCAGTTCCGACATTCCTATCCCTCCGTTGCCATAATTCATAAAATTGGACTGCACCTGGTACCTGAAGTAGCGGGTACGCGGCGTATAGGTCGGATTATTCGGATACATTAAGGCTTCGTCGCCTGCTACAGCCTGACGGATTTTATCAAGAACACCCATATCGGACGAGGGCATCGGAATTTTTACCGAATCAATATGTACCCATGTGCCTGTGCCGTTTACAGCATCTTCATCGCCGTCCCAATAATACATATTGTATGCCCCTATATTATTAGGATTGTCAGTAGCGTAAAACCTACCCAGGTCAGTCGGTTTCGCAGTTGTCGGGTCAAGGTCCCACATCTGATTGGTGACGATGCGGCTTAACTCGTAATAATCGCCCAAGTCAATAAAGATATTCCATGGATACGCATTTACATTTGTTTCTACCCCATTTATATAGGGTTTTACATTTGTATGAAAGAAAGAAAAATTATCCGGACGACCGTTACCGTTGGGAGCTGCCAAATAATCAATATAACCGTCACAAAGGGCTTTTATGTTTCCCCCGTAAGAACTTCCATATCCCATAACCGCTCCTCCGATAGTCACACCGGCATCGAAAATCTTAAATTTGCTTTTGTCCAACTCCACATCGGTAAGCAGTTGCATCTGTCCCTTGTCAATGGTTTCGCTTCGGTTGCCGTAAAGGTCTTCAACCCTTACCTTCACACTGACCGGTGCCTGCGAGTGCAAGTCTTTGATAAAATGCTGTTCGGCAGGTTTTCTGGACGAATACACCTGAGTCAACGAACGCTCGGTGCCATTATCGGAATCGGAATACGTAAAATCCACATATACCGTGATGTCCTGCATCAATTCGTTTTCCCAGTTGACCAACAAGGCGTCGAAAGCGGGTTTTACGGTTAGTACTTTTGCCACCTTACTGTAAGCCGGTTCCAACGGGGAAAAGGTAACGGGCACGCTTGCCGACTTGTTACCCGCCACATCTACTGCATACAACTGAATGGTATGTTCGAGGCTATCAGGCAAGCCAAACACCTCCAAATAAGGAGCCACAAACGATGCGGCAGATTTTGTCAATTTACCGTTCGTAGCCGTGAATGAGGCTTCAATACTAAGCAAATCCCTATCGGCAGGAATCTTGTAAAAAATCCTCCCACCACCGGGAAGCCGCCACACAGTGTCGAGCACAGGCGGCGCCGGCGCAACACTATCGTCCGAAGAGATAGCAAACCGGTCTCTCTCTTCGCAGGAATAAAACCCTGCCACTGCAAAAAGCAATAAAATTGCTATTTTTCCTAAATTTTTCATATCTTTTCTATTTTTAAATTTCTAAACTCTAAACTCTAATAACTAAACTCTAAATTCACCATCCCGGATTTTGAATGAGGTTTGAATTTTTGTCCAACTCGCCCAAATCAATGGGCCACAAGCAATCCCTGAGAGTGAACATGCGGGGCTGTATGACTTTTTGTTGGAAAAAATCTGCTCCTATGGCACCATAATTCCATCCGAGCACGGGAGTAGAGAACTCTTCGGGTGCTTTCCCGTAGCGGAGCATGTCCCAGAAAATGTGCCCTTCAAAAGCAAATTCTATCGCTCTTTCCTGCCGGATGATTTCTCTCATGCCGATTTGGGTGAGATGTTTGCCCATGATAGGTGCCGATTTAACGAAAGAACCGGTATATGCCGCTTCCACATCGGGAATGCCCGCTCTTCTGCGCACCTTGTTGATGGCTTCATACACCTCGCCATTGGGAGCACTCAGTGTTTCGTTGAGAGCTTCGGCTTTCATCAGGTACAAATCAGCCAGACGGATAATCGGTGTCGGATATACTACTAAATTACGGGGAGCCACCATGTTGTCAATGTGTACCTGCTTCTGCGCCCCTATAGCCGTCCAGAAGAAATTATTGGGTCTGGCGATAGAAAAGCCTCCGGCAGCGTCCGCATAGAAGCTTGTTCTGATGCGTACACTGTGTGACCGCCAGTAGCCACCGGTAATACCGACATTGGCATAGAAGCGCGGTTCACGGTTCAGGTAAAGGTTTATCGTTTCGACATCGGGCTGCAAAATTCCTCGGGTTTCAGCGTATGCAGCGTCGCCCGTACCGGGAGTACGCGTGAGTTCGTGCATGGTGCTGCGGTCAAAGGTATTGTCTTCATCCAAAGGAAGCCCGTTTTTGGTATAATACCTTTCCAACGTTTTATAGGTAGCACCAAGGTAGTTCCGACAGGCATACGTGTTCCCATGTTCGACACCTGTGTAACCTATAGGCAGCACGATGTTGCCATCACTGAACAAATCATTATCTGCTGCGACGACATTGGAGTTCCCCCAAATCAGTTCCTCGTTCCATCTGTCGCATATCACCATTCGCAAATCATAGAGTCGCTGCATGTTCACCGGGTTTAATGTGGCGTCTTCCGTATCGTCCGGCAACTTCCTGCCGGTGTATTTAAACAGTGCTACTTCATTACCCTCGCAAAGCGTAATGGCTGTGTTGATGGCTGTCACGGCATCTTCCCATTTGGCTTTGGTGCGCTCGGCGTTGTCCTGCGGGAAAAATGGTTGCCCGTCGTGGTCTAAGAAATCGCTGTAGTCATCATTGCCGCTATAAAACTTACTTGCCCTGAACAGCAGCACTCGCGCCTTGATGGATGCCGCTCCCAGCCTGTCTATCTGCCCAAGCTCGTTACCTGTCCTGCGTAGCAAAAGGTTGGGGATGGCAGCATCCAGGGTCTCGACGATGTATTTGAAACAGGCGTCTATTTTGCTGCGCGAAGCGTACAAACTTGCCGGGTCATCGTCGGGCGTTACTACTTTGTCCATAAGCACAATGGGACCATACTGCCGCAAGAGAAGAAAATGATAATAGGCTTTCAGAAATGTCGCCTGCGCTTTCCAGTCTTCTTTTTTGTCGGGTTCCATATCCCTTACCCCATCTATCATGCTGATGAAGATATTACAGGTATTAATGGCCTCATACAGGGGTTTGCCGCCCCCCGTACTCTTTTTCGACCATGTTCCCAGAAAGGGTTCGTCGGTGACCTGACGCCTTTCCATAATCCGGATAGGCTGCCACAACGTGTAATTGGTATTCTGCACAAGCGGGTTCACCCACTCGTCGCCCAGCAGCCAGTAGGAATTCTGCTTGCTGTCGGTCGGTAAATAAGAGTAGATTTTTGCCAGAGCATTATAAGCATCACTCCGGGTGGAAAAAATATTTTCCAACGTAAAACTCTTGTCCGGAACAATGTCCAGATAATCACTGCATGCCGGAAAAATGCACATCGCGGCAATGATTGTTTTATAAATGTTTTTTTTCATATTCTTTTTTTTTATATTATTTATCATACTAATCATATTAATCATATTAAAATCATAGTTCAGACATTAAAATGATAATTGCAATCCCACATTAAACCTCCGATTTAGCGGATAGCCCATTCCGCTGTTGCCCATTTCGGGGTCCCACTCTTTGAAGGCACTGAGCACAAACAAGTTTTCT
>BNTU01000168.1 GCA_025996835.1 Bacteroidia bacterium | reverse complement strand
GTTAAGCGGGACGGCGTGTATCATCTTTGGTACACCGGTCAGGTTTGGTACAACGATTGGTCGAAAAGCAGGTCGTGGATTGGTTACGCAACGAGTACCGACGGCATTCACTTTGAAAAGAAATCGGACAAACCCGTTTTAGTGCCGGAAAAAGGTTGGGAAAAAGAACACGCTGTGATGTGTCCGAACGTCGAATGGGATGCCGATACCAAACTTTACAAGATGTGGTACTCCGGCGGAGATATATACGAACCGGACGCTATCGGCTACGCAACAAGCCCGGATGGGCTTGTGTGGACGAAATACAAAAATAACCCGATATTTTCGTCTGACAAAAATATCACGTGGGAACAACATAAAGTTGCCGCTGCGCATATTTTCAAACACAACGATTGGTTCTTAATGTTCTACATCGGTTACGAAGACGAGCATCTTGCCCGTATCGGCGTTGCCCGGTCGAAGGACGGCATTACAAGTTGGGAGCGACTGCCGAAGAATCCGATTATTTCGCCACCGGGAGGAGGAAAAGCAGGTCAACGTAATCCGAAGGAGCTGTTGCCGAATCAGACAGCCGAAGACAGCTGGGACGCTTCGGCATGCTATAAACCGTTCGTCATTTACGATGCGAAAGAGAAAAAATGGCGGCTGTGGTACAACGGTCGCAACGGAAATCTGGAGCGCATCGGACTTGCATTTCTTGAGGGTGAGGACTTGGGATTTCCTAAAAAATAAACATTAATAATTATAATTATAATTATAATTAAAATAAATCAGATATGAAAAGAGTATTTTTATTTTGCATCGTTGCCGCACTCAGTATCTTTTATCCGATACAGGCACAAAACAAGTTAACCGTCAATGCCGACCAAGGCGTGGTTACGACTAATCAATGGACGAAATACGCGAACAATCCGGTGTTCGGCGGCGCGGACCTCGGCACGTATTTCGATATGACGATGCTGCAAGAGGACGGCAAATACAAGATGTGGTTCTCGTGGCACCGCAAAAGGTCGATTGCTTACACCGAAAGCAAGGACGGAATTAATTGGTCTGAACCTACAATCGCTCTCGCTTCCAATCGCGACTCCGGTTGGGAAAATGAGGTCAATCGCCCCGGCATTGTTAAGCGGGACGGCGTGTATCATCTTTGGTACACCGGTCAGGTTTGGCACGACGATTGGTCGAAAAGCAGGTCATGGATTGGTTACGCAACGAGTACCGACGGCATTCACTTTGAAAGGAAATCGGACAAACCCGTTTTAACGGCAGAAGCAGGTTGGGAAAGAGAACTCACCGTGATGATTCCGAATGTTGAATGGGATGCCGACGCTAAACTTTACAAGATGTGGTACTCCGGCGGAGAGACACACGAACCGGACGCTGTCGGCTACGCAACAAGCCCGGATGGGCTTGTTTGGACGAAATACAAAAATAATCCCATCTTTTCGTCTGACAAAAACATCAAGTGGGAACAACATAAAGTTGCCGGCGCGCATATTTTCAAACACAAAGATTGGTACTTAATGTTCTACATAGGTTACGAGAGCGAGTTTCTTGCCCGCATCGGCATTGCCCGGTCGAAGGATGGCATTACGAATTGGGAACGGCTACCGACGAATCCGATTATTTCGCCAACCACAGACGAAGACGGCTGGGACGCTTCGTCGTGCTATAAATCGTTCGTCATTTACGATGCGAAAGAGAAAAAATGGCGACTGTGGTACAACGGTCGCAACGGAAAGCTGAAGGTGGAGCGCATCGGACTTGCATTTCTTGAGGGTGAGGACTTAGGCTTTCCTAAAAATAAAAAAATAAAAAATAAAAAATAAAAATTATCATTATGAAACGAGTTTTAGTATTTTTCATTGCAAGCATGATGCTTGCCGTTATTTCCACGCAAGGGAATGCCCAAAGTTATGTACCCTTGAAAAACGACAAGCGAATTGCGGTACAACCTCAAATACCGGTTCGTGCGTATGGCGTACCGTTGCAAGATGTACGCTTGCTCGACAGTCCGTTTAAAACGGCTATGGAAGCAGACAAAACTTATTTGCAGTTCTTACAACCCGACCGTTTGTTGAATCGCTTTCATTTGAATGCCGGGCTTCCCGCTAAAGGAGAAATATATGGAGGCTGGGAAGCAATGGATATCAGCGGATTTTCTTTTGGTCATTATCTTTCGGCAATGGCGATGCTTTATGCGGCAACAGGTGATACGGAGATGAAAACGAAAACCGATTACTGCATTAATGAACTGAAACGTTGTCAGGATGCACGCGGTAGCGGTTATGTGGGAGGGATTCCGAACGAAGACCGATTATGGGATGAGGTTGCAAAAGGAAATATCCGCACCGGGCATCCTTTTGACTTAAACGGTGTGTGGGTGCCCTGGTATAACCTGCATAAATTGCTGGCAGGCCTCCTGGATGTTTATCTGTACACCGGTAATGAAACGGCAAAAACCGTTGCTGTAAACTTTGCAAACTGGGTTTACGAAAAATTCAAAAATCTGACGGAGGCACAATGGCAAATCATACTTTCCTGCGAATTTGGAGGCATGAATGACGCTTTGTACAATCTTTATGCCCTTACGGGCGAAAACAAGCACCTCCAAATGGCGGAAAAGTTTTATCATCACGCCGTTTTAGACCCATTGGCAGCCTCACAAGACCAATTCAAGGGCTTACATGCCAACACACAAATCCCTAAAATCATCGGAGTAGCACGCAATTACGAGCTTTCAGGTTCCAAGCGAGACAGTACCATTGCAAATTTCTTCTGGGAAACGGTGGTTCATGCCCATTCGTACTGCATCGGAGGAAACAGTAATTATGAATTTTTTCATCAATCTCACAATTTATCCGAGCAACTATCGACCAATGCTGCGGAAACCTGCAATACTTACAACATGCTAAAACTGACCCAGCATCTTTTTGCGCAACAAGCGGATGCCAAATTGATGGATTATTACGAAAAAGCACTCTACAACCATATTTTGGCTTCGCAAAACCCCAAAACCGGTATGATGTGCCAATATGTTTCCCTGGTTGCGGGAGGAAAAAAGACTTTTTCTGCCCCCGAAGATTTTTGGTGCTGCGTGGGTACCGGTTTGGAAAACCATGTGAAATACGGCGAAGAGATTTATTCTTATGGTGCAAACAATGAATTGTATATCAATTTGTTTATTGCTTCCGAATTGGATTGGAAAGCAAAAAACATGAAGGTCAGACAAGAAACCACATTCCCCGGCTCCGACCAATCGCAACTGAAAATCAGTTGTTCATCTCCACAAAAAGCGACCTTGCTGATTCGTTATCCTTCGTGGGTAACATCGGGATTTGCAGTTAAAATCAACGGAAAGAAACAAATCGTAAAGGGTGCTCCCGGCTCGTATGTAGCCGTTGACCGTAAGTGGAAAAACGGAGATGTTGTAGAAATCGACCTGCCAAAAACACTGCGAACAGAGAAACTTTTGGGTGCTCAACATAAAACGGCGTTTTTCTATGGTCCGCTTGTGCTGGCAGGAGATATTCAGCCTGCCAAAATGTCGCCTATTTTCCTTAACAACAATGCTCCCTTGTCTGACCGGATACTCCGTGACAAGGACAACCCGCTTGTATTTCATACAAAAGGAGCCTTCCCTTACGACATCAATTTAGCGCCGTTTTATCAAAAATACGAAACGAATTACACTGTTTATTTCGATTGTTTCGCGCCCGAAGAATGGGGAAAAAGCAAAGAAGAATATGAAAAAGAGCAGAAAATACAATCGGAAATAGCACGTTCAACGCTTGATTATTTAAGCCTCAACGACCACCAACAGGAACAAGACCACAAATTCATCGGGACAAATTCGGGTAAAGGAGGTGAAGCGTTTGACAAGAAATGGCGCGCCATTTATGGCGGCTATCTTTCTTTCGAGATGAAAGTAAGCCCTGATTTGCCTGTTAATTTACAATTGACTTACAGTGGTGATGATGGTGGAAACAGAGAATTTGACATACTGATAGACGAAGAGGTCATCGCGACCGAAAAATTGACAGGAAGCCATCCCAATGTTTACTTTGAAAAAAAATATCCCATTCCGGGTCATCTGACAAAAGGCAAAAACAAGATTACCGTCAAACTACAGGCTAAGCCTAAAAACACAGCCGGACGTTTTTTCGGTGCCCGTATACTCATTTAACATGGCAAGTTCAATTATTTTGCGTACCTTTGCGGATATTTATAGAATGAGAAGTCATGAAAGAATTACCAATTGGTATTCAGTCGTTTGAAAAGTTGCGCGATGGCGGTTGTTTGTATGTGGATAAAACGAAAGAAATACTCCAGCTTACAAGTTCAAACATCGTGTTTCTTTCACGCCCGCGCCGCTTTGGAAAGTCGCTCCTTGTTAGCACCTTGGAGGAACTTTACACAGGCAGTCAGCATTTGTTCGAAGGTCTCTATATCTATGATAAATGGGACTGGACACAGCGCTATCCTGTTATTCGGATAGATTGGACTACTATCAAGCACGATAGTAAAGAAGAGATGGAACGAAGTATGTCAACATTTCTGAAACGGCAGGCTAAATTAGAGAAAATAAAACTTGTTTCAGAATACGCCTCCGATTGTTTTGCCGAATTGATAGAGTCATTGCACCGTAAAAAAGGCAATAAAGTGGTCGTACTTATTGATGAATACGACAGCCCGATATTGGATACAATGAATCAACCTGAAGCAGATGGTGTTCGCCAATTTCTTCAAAGTTTTTATAAAATACTAAAAGCCACCGACAACCATCTGAAATTTGTTTTTATGACAGGCATAACGAAAGTGGCCAAAATGTCAATATTTTCAGCATTGAACAACCTTGAAGACATTACGTTAGACGAAGGATATGCCTCTATTTGTGGTTACACACAGGAAGAATTGGAACGTGATTTTTCGGAATATATTGACGAAACGGCATCTCTTTTGGCAATGACAA
>BNTU01000167.1 GCA_025996835.1 Bacteroidia bacterium | reverse complement strand
ATTGTGAGGACTGCGAAGATTGTGACGTGGAGTATGCTGACGCTGAAGAAGTCGCTACCGATGATTCTGCTGAACAGTCGCTTGCGGCTGAAACATCTGCCGAGCAATCGGTTGAGGCTGGTGCATCTGCCGAGCAATTGGTTGAGGCTGATGCATCTGCCGAGCAAGCGGTTGCGGCTGAAACATCCACCGCGTATGCAGTTCCTGCCGAGCAAGCGGTTGCTTCCGCGCCGTTGCAGCAGGTGGCGGCTGTTGAGGCACATCAAGCGGATGATGCTCAGTTCGTGGAATTTCGGCAGAACATCAAAAAAATTGAAGCCTCTTATGGAAGCAATTCTGCCAATTTGGAACTTCTTGATGATGTGTTTGCCGGTTTAAAGGCAAATGACGACATTGAGATTACCGAAGTGCAAATTGTCGGCTATGCTTCTCCCGAAGGCTCTCGCGCTGTGAACAACTATGTGTCGAAGCAACGTGCCACTGCCTTGAAAACTTATTTAAAGAAAAAATTTGGATTCAAGGATGATGTGTTCGCTCTTAGCAATGTGGTAGAGGCGTATCCGAACAGCGTGGATAAACGCGACAAACAGCTTCTTGCAAAACTTCGCAGAGCGGAATACAAGGTTATTTATCGCGAACGTCAGTCTGATGTGGCGGTTGCAAGCAGCCCATCTGAAACAGAACTTGTTGCAGGCATCGCGAAAGCGTTTGTGGCAAATGAAAAATCGCAACAAGCATCCGATGGTTCCGTTAATGATACCGAAAATGCTGTGAAATTTCAAAAGGGACGTGCGACGATAGACCTCTCTTATGAGCAAAACAACGAAAGTTTGGAACTGATTAACTCTATTTTTGCCGAATTTGTTACGGATGATATTGCTGAGGTGCAAATCATAGGTTATGCTTCCCCTGATGGTCCTTCTGCTGTAAATGCCCGCTTGGCGAAGCAGAGAGCATTGGCTTTGAAAAATTATTTGAAAGGGAAATTTAATCTCAACGATAATCTTTTCGCTATAAGCAATGTGGTAGAAAGTTGGAACAAATTGCCGTCAAAAACGAAGGAAATTCTTGCGCAATATCGTAGAGTGGAGTACAAGATACGGTTTCGCCAAGAGCAGCCTTTAGAGTTGACCGACAATACGGTTGAGTAAATTCCTGTGGCATTTCTGACCGGACGACTATTCATTCGTTTGCGCCGCTATCAACGGGCGTTATTCGATGTGGTTACCTATTTTTTGAGCGGTGCTCCCAACAAGTGGGGTGTGGTGCGCACATTGGGGTTCATTTTTTGCACGGTATTTAGCGGTCGAGTTTTTACGAGAAAATGGTTGCAACACGATGAAATCGACACTTTCTTCGATTTCAATGGGATAAAGTTGCCGGATGTTTCGGCTGTTCCTGAGAAAATGTATATGCTCTATTCGGTCTTTGAGGATGTTTTGTCGTTCCCCTGTTTTTTGAATGACAATTACGAGCATACGTTGGTTCGCTTTATGGACGTGTTTTTGGGCGAAGGTCCTTATGGTTATGTGGACGGTGCCTTTGATGTGACGGTGAAAGCGGGCGATGTGGTGATTGATGCCGGAGCGTGGATTGGCGATTTCAGTGCGTATGCTGCAAGTAAAGGGGCGATTACTTATGCTTTTGAACCGGTGGGAGAAACGTTTCAATGGCTGTGCAAAGCACGCGATTTGAATCAGAAAAGCCCGATTTTTCCGTTCAAAATGGGCTTGGGCTGTACTGCCGATGCGAGAGATATTTTCATTAACGAATACAACAGCGGTACCAACTCGCTTGTTTTTAAAAGCGAAAAAACGGAGCGCATCACTGTAACCACTCTCGACCAGTTTGTTGCCGAAAATCAGTTGAAGAAGGTTGATTTCATCAAGGCTGACATCGAAGGGGCGGAACGCGATATGTTGCGCGGTGCATCCAATGTTTTAAGAACGTTTGCCCCCAAATTGGCAATTTGTACCGAGCATCTTCGGGACGACCCGGAGGTGTTGGAGAAACTGATTTTGGCGGCAAACCCCCATTACAAAATTGTGCATCGGCGGCATAAACTTATGGCTGCGGTTCCGTCTTTGTGAGTTTGTAATGTGCCACAGCGTGGTTGGCAAACGCGATTTCTGCACCACACAGGCAAATGACCCACGAGAGTTGCATCCACAGCAGGAGTAGGGGGATGATGGCGAAACTTCCGTAGATGGCGTTGTATTTCGACACCCAGATTTGCCCGCTGATATACAGAAATTGAAAGCCTTGGAAGCCAATGCCTGCAAAAATTCCGCCCGCGAGTGCGTTCTGAAATTTGACCCGCGTGTTGGGCACAAATTGATATAAAACCGTGAAAAGGATGATGCTGAAAACGAGCGGGCCACCGATAGTCAGCAACATCTCATAAATGGGCGACAAAACAAAGTTGTCTTGCATACCCCCAAACAGCGTTTTGTACAAAATGGAAACGCCGGACGAGCACACCAGCAGCACCGGAACGAGAATGCAAGCCAAAAAGTAGCCAATCAGTCGCTTCCAAAACGCCCGCCCGCGCTCAACATGCCAAATCCGGTTGAACGCATCTTCAATGGTCGAAAGCAAACCATACACCGTGTAGAGCAGCATAATCAGCCCCACGCCAAAGAAAACCCCGTTTTTGCTCTGCGCCATATAAGAATCAACGAAGCCGAAGGCTTCGGCAATGACCTTTTGCTGCCCGGGGAACTGCTGAAGCAACTGACTTTCAACGATATTCTCGAACCCCAGCCACTTAGCCACCGCCAAAAGCACCGCCAGCAACGGAATAATCGACAGAAAAGTGGAGTAGGTGAGTGCCGAAGCCTGCTGTTGGACCCTCCCCGTTTTGTATTGTTTGACAAAGAGAATGACCACTCGCAAAATCGTGTAAATGCGGCGTTTTTGCTTGGTCAGTTCGTGTAGCGAGATGCGCCAAATGCCGTCTGTGACGAAGAGGGTGAGTTTTTTGATTGTCTTCACTTTTATGAGTTATGAGTTATGAGTTATGAGTTATGAGTTATGAGTTATGAGTTATGAGTTATGAGTTATGAGTTATTTGGGGTGGCGTTTTGCTTGGAAGAATTGTTGCATTAGGGCGGCGGCTTCTTCTGCTAATATGCCGGATTCTACGGTTGTTTTGGGGTGCAGGACTGACGGGGCGATTTTTTGAAAGCCGCGCTTTTCATCGGTGGCACCGTACACTATGCGGGCGATTTGTGCCCAGCCTAAGGCGGCTGCGCACATGGGGCACGGCTCGGCAGTGACGTATAAAGTGCAATCAATCAGGTATTTGCCGCCCAGCGTGGCGGCGGCTGAGGTGATGGCTTGCATCTCGGCATGAGCGGTCACATCGTTCAAAGTTTCCGTCAAATTGTGCGCCCGCGCGATGATGCGGTCTTTGCAGACGATTATTGCGCCGATGGGGACTTCTTGCTGCTCGAAAGCGAGTTGCGCTTCCACCAATGCTTGGCGCATGTAGTATTCATCTGTTTTTTTGATGTTTATTGTTGTCATAGTTTCGGTTAAGGTTGCAATCATTCAAAATCAATTTCTATTTTTGAAATTTTATCCAATTCTTCGGAAATGCTTTTTTTGATTTGTTCTATTTTTCGGTATTTTTCGGCAATTTCTTTTTGGGCAGGTAAATCAACATCATCACTACAATTGACAGGGATTTTGAGATTAATATTCACTAAATCTTTTCGAGAAAGATTATTGTTTTGTCCTTTTCCTAATGAATTTAATTCTTGATATACTTCTGCAATTAAAACTTTTTCATAATCTTCAATCAGTTTGTCTTTGAAATCTTTATTTATTGTGATTTTGGTAATTCTCTGATTTAAATATCCTTCCTCTCCCATATATTTAATCAAATTAAATCCTGCTGCTCCGGAAAGAGACAAAAGAAAGTCGCCTTGTTTTACCCAATATTTTTTACTATTAGGGAAAGTATACTTTATGGGTATTCTAACATCTTTTGGCTCTGACTTTTGATTGACATCTTGAATGCGAATTAATTTTATTGCACTTTTGTCAGTAATATAAACAGATGAAGGAAAAGCAAAACCATCTTGTAAATCCATAATATCTGATAAAGGCACTTTTTTATATTTGTATTCTATCTTAGATTTTTTTCCGTTAAGTAATAAAATCTCCTCCTTAAAACTTAAAATGTTATTTGCAACATCTTCTATAATATCAGGTAGTTCTTCAAATTTTGTTGTTTTCCCTTCTTCTATAATTCCTAATTCTATTTGTTCTTCTTTTGTCCACCAACGCTCAATACTCCAATGTGATTCCGGGTCAAATTTTTCAATAGGTTGAATTTTACAACGCTTATCACTGAATTTGAATGATTTTTTTGCATTTTTAAATTGATTAAACCAATCTACAGCTTCGCTTAAATCGTCTTGTTCGATATCAAAACGATATATATCACGACTTTCGCCTATTTCACTCACTAAATACGTAAAAATAGGGTCTGTTTGTTTCTCTGTCTTATTCTGCTTTTTGGTAAGGCAAAGAATATAAGTTTTCTTTGGTGTTCTAAAGAATGTTTTTAATGGCAAAGAAATAATTCCGTCTATAAAGCATTCGTCTAAAATATATTGACGTAAATTTTTATCGTTCTGACGGTTGAAAATTCCGTCAGGTATAACAACAAATGCTTTTCCTCCGGGTTTTAATGCGCGGACTATCCATTCTATAAACAAGCCCTCAACACCCATTGCATTGATTTTGTAATGACTTTGAAGATTGCTTTTTATTATTTCTTCTTTCAAATTACTACTACCTGTGGTTACATACGGTGGGTTAGTCAAGATTAAATCAATTTTTCCTTCGTATTTTGTATCACATAGCGTGCCAAGTATGTTTTTTGTTTTTAACTCAAATGTATCGTTAAATACATCAGCAAATTGAGTGGTTAAGTCAGAATTTTTACGAATCATATCTGACAAATATATCAACATATTGGCTTTGGCAAGAATAATCGTTTTTTGTTCGTCTTTGTCAAAACCTTTATCTATACCGAGTAGTTTTATTTTGCTTTTTAATTGTCCGTTTTCAACTTTGTAAAAATGCTCAATATTATTGTTGATTAACAGTGATTCGAGCAAAAATTTTCCTACGCCACACGCA
>BNTU01000166.1 GCA_025996835.1 Bacteroidia bacterium | reverse complement strand
CATAGTATGGGCTAACAATAATGTCGCCCAATGCACTTGTTGTTGTGGCATTTACACCCTTAAATCCCTTGATATCAACAGACATAGTTGGTGCTATTGCTGTTGATTCAGATTGATTGCTATACTTAGTTAGAACTAATGTTGTTAAGACTTTTTCTCTTTCGATAGTCTTATCACCACTGAGTATCACAGTATATGGGTCTAAACCAAGTATATTTACTCCCCTGCTATCGGTAGATGCATCATACGTGATTGCTATTTTACTGTAACGCACATCAGATTCATCATAATTACCTACACAGTTGTTGTAGTACTCTATGAACCTATAGGTTTGTTCGTATCTCTCTTTAAGATTCGTACATAAACCTTCTTCGTCCTCAAGTTTTTCCTGAGTGCTTATGGCAAGGTCTTCTACTTTTAATGTATCGCTTATCATCTCGCCTCCGTGTTCCAGTATTGCTTGCCTTATTACTAATACAATCGGTTCATAAGGCTTTTCTCTGTTTGTAACTATATCCATCAATTTGTTTGTTGCTGTTGATATTATGTTGTTTTTTGTTACAGGATTTGCCTCATTGAAAACATCAAATTCTACAAAATTTAATAGGAAATGCATCTGTTTTAATACATTTGTTACCATTGCTTCTGCTTCATCCCTAATTTCAGAACGTTCATGTTCTTGTTGCACCCAGAATCTTTCGCAATTGTCATTACTATGTGCTTGACACCCGGATGATATCAATACTATGCTTATTAGCAGTGTAGTAATTATCCCATAGATGTGATTTACCATGTTACCATAGTTTACTTGTCCACTGTTGTTGAGGATCGTCGCTTTCACACCTGTACGTTTGCATCGTGCTTCAAACATGATTCTCGACCATGATTTTGTTGTCCTCTTAGTTGCCATATCTTTATAATTAGTTGATATTGTTGTTTACGGTCGCAAAGGTACAAATTTTAAAAGCAATTCACAACATTGCTTCTGATTATGCCGCAGAGTTACAACAAATATTTCAAAGCACTGATTTTTTTATCCGCTATTTCACCGACATTTTGCGGGCTTTCATCGAAAAAATCGCCTTATTCATCGGATTTCTCTTGGTGCGCCAAGTTTTTCCCCTTACCTTTGCATCCTAATTCATTTTAAAAATTAAAGTTATGAAAAAAATTGTGTTTGGTGTTATTATTGTGTTGGTTGGTATCTTCTTGATTGCCAACAATTTGGGGTACATCCCTGCTTATGTGTATGATTTGGTGATTAGTTGGCAGGCGTTGCTGATTGCGATTGGCATTCCGCTTTTGTTTGACAGGCATTCGCCTCATCACGACAATATTATTGGGGGAGTGATTCTTATCTTTATTGGAGGCATTTTTATGCTCGGCAATGTTTTGGATATGCCGATAAAGAGTTTTATCCTGCCCGTTGTGCTGGTTTTCATTGGGTTGCTTTTTATTATTCGCCCTAAAAACAAGGGGTGGCATCATCATAAAAACGATTGTTTTGCACAAGGGCACCATGACGACCACACTTTTAAGGAAACACCGATAGAAAAAGGTGGCGTGGTGCATCGCGACTATGTGTTCACGGGCGCGAAGGAAAAATGGACGTATGGGGCGTTGCGCAATGTGGAAATCACCTCGGTTTTCAGCGGTGTGGAGTTGGATTTTACACAGGCGGAATTGGCGTCCGATGTGAAAGTGGCGGTGCGGATTAAGGTAGAGGCTGTCTTCGGTGGCGTCATTCTCTATGTGCCGGAAGATTGGAATATCATCATCCAAAAGGAATGCGTCTTTGGCGGTTTTGTCGATAGCCGCCCTGCCCAAGTGGTTGCTGCAGCCAACAAAGACAAATTAGTAATTCTCGAAGTGGAAGCCGTGTTTGGCGGCGGCGAAATCAAATGCTATGAATAATCCGTTTTTGAAAAATGTGCGTTGGCAACTTGGCTACTTCTGTGGCTGGGTTGCCATCGCTTGGCTAACCGGTTGCCTGTCAGACTATTGTTCAATCGCAAGCGACCACATCGTGCTGCGAACGGCGATTCAGGCAGCCTACATACTCCTTGTGTGGAACCCCATCCGCTACGTCCGCAACACATTGAGTGTGCCGCTGTTCATGCTGTTTCACGTGTTGCTGCTGTTGGTGGTTGTGGCGATTTGGTGGGGACAAGGGCTGCTGCTCGTGCCTGAGAGCCTGCTCTACATCATTTTCGTGCTGCTCTATTACCTGTTGTGCACCACAGCCGAACTGAAAGCGCAGCAGGAAAAAACAGCGGTGGAAGCAAGCGCATCAAAGCTCGTGCCTGCCGAAAAATTGACCCGCATAAGTGTAAAAAAGCACCGGGCACTGTTCTTCATCCCCGTCAACGAAATCGTGTACATCGAAGCCAACGGCGACTACGTGATGATTTACACCGAAAAGGCTAAATACCTGAAAGACAAGTCAATGAAGTACTGGGAAACCATGCTCCCCGAAGATTTATTTGTGCGCATCCACCGCTCGTTTATCCTCAATGTGGAGCATATTGCAAAGGTTGAACTGTATGAAAAGGAAACGTACAAAGTGCTGTTGAAAAACGGTGTCGGCATCAAAGCGAGTGCTGCCGGATATAAATTGCTGAAACAGAAGATTTTATAGTACCGTCACCCAGCCGTATTTGTCTTCAATATCGCCATACTGAATTGCCCGCAACTGCTTGTAGAGTTTTTCGCAGGTGGAGCCCGGTGTGCCGTCCGGAGAAAAGACGTAGGATTTGTTTTCTGCGGCATCGTCCACCCGTTGGATGGGCGAGATGACGGCTGCTGTGCCGCACATGCCAGCCTCTTCCAGCGTTGCCAATTCTTCGAGGGGGATGGCGCGGCGTTCCACTTTCATGCCCATGTCTTCTGCCAACTGTATCAGGCTTTTGTTGGTGATGGAGGGCAGGATGGATGTGGATTGAGGGGTGATGTAGGTGTTGTTTTTGATACCGAAAAAGTTGGCGGGACCACATTCGTCGATGTATTTTTTTTCGCGGGCATCCAAATACAGCACTGCTGAATAGCCTTTTTCGTGTGCTTTTTCGCCGGCAACCAAACTGGCGGCATAGTTTCCGCCCACCTTGATGGTGCCTGTTCCCAGCGGTGCTGCGCGGTCATATTCGCGGTAAATCACCACCGGCGTAGTTTTAAATCCTTCTTTGAAATACGGTCCCACGGGGGTCACAAACAGGATAAAGGTATATTCCTTTGCCGGTTTCACGCCCACCTGCGCCGACGTGCCAATCAGCAACGGACGTATATATAAGGAAGCACCGCTTTCGTAGGGCGGCACAAAGCGTTCGTTGCGTTTGACCGCCTCCACAACGGCTTTTTCAAACAATTCGACCGACAATTCAGCCATCATAATACCGCGAGACGACGCCTGCATACGCAACGCATTTTCGCGCATCCGAAAAATGCGAATTTTGCCATCCGTACCCCGAAAGGCTTTCAAACCTTCAAACGATTCCTGCCCATAATGCAGACAGGTACTCGCGATATGCAGGTTCAAATGTTCCGAATCCGAGTACTCCAAATCACTCCATTTGCCGTCACGGTAGTACGCACGCACGTTAACATCCGTTTTCATGTAGCCAAAAGTCAAATCCGACCAATTTATAGTATCCATTGCTGTGTATTATATATGTATTTAAAAATCCGCCGCAAAGTTAGTGTTTTCTTATGAATTGTGCAACGCCTCCAATTTGCGCATTTCATCTCGGTATTGCGCGGCTTGGAGGAAGTCGAGTTTTTTGGCGGCTTCCTGCATCAGTTTGCGTGTTTGGTCGATGGTCTTTTGCAGTTGCTTGTCGGTCATGTGGCTTAGGACGGGGTCGGCTGCCATGTCTATGACCGGTTCGTAGTCGGGGTAGGGGAGAGAGTTTGCTTTTGCGGGTTGTTTTGCGTAGGGGTTGAGCGATGCGCCGCCGTCGCCCGATTTGCGAATTTGCGTTGGTGTGATGTTGTTTTGCTCGTTGTAGAGCAGTTGTTTTTCGCGCCTGCGGGTGGTTTCGTCCATCGTTTTTTGCATACTTTCGGTGATTTTGTCGGCGTAGAAAATCACTTTGCCGTTGAGATTGCGGGCGGCGCGTCCTGCCGTTTGGGTCAGGGAGCGATGCGAGCGCAAAAAGCCTTCTTTGTCGGCATCGAGAATAGCCACGAGCGACACTTCGGGCAAGTCCAAGCCCTCGCGCAAGAGATTTACGCCAATCAGCACATCAAAAACGCCATCGCGAAGTTTGTCCAAAATCTCGATGCGTTCAAGGGTTTCCACATCGGAGTGGATATAGGCTGTCTGGATGCCTGAGCGGATGAAATAGGTGTTGAGTTCCTCCGCCATGCGCTTGGTGAGTGTGGTAACGAGGGTGCGCTCCTTTTTTTCGGCGCGTTGAGCAATTTCTTCCATCAGGTCGTCAATCTGGTTGAGGCTGGGGCGAATTTCGATGACGGGGTCGAGCAGCCCCGTAGGTCGCACCACTTGCTCCACCACAATGCCTTCGCTCATCATCAGTTCAAAATCGGCGGGCGTGGCAGAGATAAAAATCTTTTGCGGCGTGATAGATTCAAACTCATCAAAAGTCAGCGGGCGGTTGTCAATCGCGGCGGGCAGTCGAAAGCCGTACTCCACCAGATTGATTTTGCGGGAGTGGTCGCCACCATACATCGCGCGAATTTGCGGCACGGTAACATGGCTTTCGTCAATCACCGTCAGGAAATTCTTGGGGAAATAGTCAATCAGGCAAAACGGGCGACTTCCGGGCTGGCGCGCATCCAAATAGCGCGAATAATTTTCGATTCCCGAACAGTAGCCCAACTCCTTAATCATCTCCACATCGTAGGTAACGCGCTCTTCGAGGCGTTTGGCTTCCAACATTTGCCCGCCATCGCGAAAAGCCTGCACCCGCTCGCCCATATCCAGCACAATTTGGTCAATCGCCATATTGATGCGCTCCTGCGTGGTTACAAACAGTTTGGAAGGAAAAATATTGTACGTCTCAAAAGTCTCAATCCGCAGCCCTGTGTCGGGGTCGAAAGTGTAAATTTCCTCGATTTCATCGCCCCAAAACAGCACGCGCAACGCGATGTCGCCATAAGCCGGAAACACATCAACAGTATCGCCATTCACGCGAAAATTGCCCCGCCCAAATTCCAATTGATTGCGCGAATAAAGCCCCGCCACCAACTTGCGCAAAAAAATATCGCG
>BNTU01000165.1 GCA_025996835.1 Bacteroidia bacterium | reverse complement strand
CCGATACAGGGGCTGCCCTCTTTCAGGCGATAGTTGCCCAAGGTGTTGGGCATAGTTTCCGTTTCGGGGTCAATCCAATTCTCAAACTGCGGGTCGCCGTCAATGTTGTTGCCGTTGTCTCCGCCAAAACTGCTCTCCCAATTGCTGCCACTGCCGCCGCTGCCTTGCACCAATGAGTAAGCGAAGGTGGAGGGTATGTTGTCGTGGTTGCGAACGTTCTTATCAATTGGTGCCGTATTTCCCCAAATGATACAGTTGGTAAGCACGGGCGAAGAGTTGTCAATCTCGTTAAGCATCCCGCCGCCCTGTGTGTTTGCGCTGTTTCCGCTGATGGTAACGTTAGTCAGCGTGGGTGAGGAATTAATATAGTTCCATATTCCGCCACCGTTGTTTGCGCTGTTTCCACTGATGGTAACGTTGGTCAGTATAGGCGAAGAATACTCATAGTTAGATATCCCGCCGCCGCCTTCTGCACTTTTGTTTCCACTGATGGTAACGTTGGTCAATACGGGCGAGGAATAATCTTCGTTACGCATCCCGCCGCCCTCACGTGCGAGGTTTTCGCTAATAGTTACGTTGGTGAGCACGGGTGATGACTCTTTGTTATACATCCCGCCGCCGCCGTTGCCCTCAATCTTTTTCCCGTTTACGGTAATACCACCGCCGTCAGCATTACCTCCGCTGATGGTTAAGCCATCGAGTACGGTTTTACCATCGTTATAGATGCCTGCGCCAATTACTACATGGTAAGCATTATCGTCTTTGCCGGTGGTGAGGTCGCCCGGTGTGTCGTCATCGCTAAGGTCGCCGGAGAGCACGGTGGGGTTTAATGGTGGGTTTAAAACCCTTGCTTCAATCGTGCTTTCGTTGCCCTCAAAGCCGCCGTAAATCTTCACATCGTTTACCAGCACAAAGGCTCGGTCGCGGTTGGTGGTGGGATTGCCACTAACGTCTGTTGCTGCTACTCTGTACTGCGGCTTGTAGGTGCCTTTGGCAACCCAAATCTGCGTGATGGCGGGGTTGGTTTTGGCAACCAATAGCGGGTTGGCAAGACCCGGGTAAGCATCATTCCACGAAGAGCCGTTACCTGTGTCGGCACCGGTTTCAGTAACGTGCACAATGCCGTAGCCATCGGGCGTGGGCAGGGGTCCCGTTTCGTATGCGCCCATATCAATGTTGCTGCCGTATATGCGCGGATTGCCGGCAAGGTCAAAGGACGTGCCGTTGGCGGTGTTGTCGCCCGCGTTGATGCAGGGGCTGCCCATTTGCAGGCGGTAGTCGCCGGTGGTGGTGGGTGCGCTGGCTGCCGGTGCTACAAAGAGCGGGGCGTTGATAGAGAGCGTACCATCCATATTGCCTATTCTCGTGCTCGTTAGGTCTACATCTCCTACCAATGAGTAGTCGTAGGTGGGGGTACCGCTGTTGTTGTAAACGTTACCATCGCTAACTGTTGCCGAATTTCCCCAAACGATACAGTTGGTGAGCACGGGTTTTGAGTTGTTCGTGTTAGCCATCCCGCCGCCGTTGCTGTTTGCGCCGTTTCCGCTGATGGTTACGTTGGTGAGCTTGGGCGAGGAATTCTTGTTACATATCCCGCCGCCTTGGTTGACTGCGCTGTTTCCGCTGATGATTACGTTGGTGAGCGTAGGTGATGAGTTCGTGACACAAAACATCCCGCCGCCGTTGTCTGCGCTGTTTGCGCTGATGGTAACGTTGGTGAGCGTAGGCGAGGAATTATCGTTACATATCCCGCCGCCAAATGATGCGCTGTTTCCGCTGATGGTAACGTTGGTGAGCGTAGGTGATGAGTTCATGGTACAAAACATCCCGCCGCCGTTGGTGGTTGTTCTGTTTCCACTGATGGTTACATCGGTGAGCGTAGGCGAGGACTCCATGTTACATATCCCGCCGGCGTGCTTGTTTGCGTTGTTTCTGCTGATGGTAACGTTGGTGAGCGTGGGCGAGGATTTATTGTTAAACATTCCACCACCAACGGCTTTAGCGATAGGTTGGTTGTTCACAAGAATAGAACCGCTGCCGTTGGCATTGCCGCCGGTGATGGTGAAGCCATCGAGCAGGGCGGTGCCCACACCGTCTGCGGAAATCACTACATGGTAGGCGTTATCAGTAACGTCGCCTATTGTGCCAATGTCGCCGGAGAGGGTGGTAACATTGGTTGCCAAATCGCGGTTGGCAACCGTTTCCGTATTATCATTGCCCTTAAATCCACCGTAGAGTTCCACATCCTCCACCAGCACAAAGGCACGGTCGCGGGGGGTGGTGCCGTTGCCTGCTATGTACTGCGGCTTGTAGGTGCCTTTGGCAACCCAAATCTCGCGGATGGTGTCAGTGGACTCCGTGGCAATCGTTCCCTTGTGCTGCTGGTCAGCCACCAGCAGTGGGGTGGCAAGTCTCTCGTAAGCGTCGTTCCACGAAGAGCCGTAGCCTGTGCCGTTTTCGGTAACGTACACAATGCCGTTGGCATCGGGTTTGGGCAGAGGAGTTTCATACGCACCCATATCAATAGTGCCGTTGCTGATGCGCGCTTTGCCGGCAAGGTCGGGGGAAGCGATGTTGTCAGCATCGGAATCACCTGCGTTAATGCAGGGGCTGCCCGGCAGCAGGCGGTAGTCGCCCAAGGTGGTGGCTGTCCAACCACCATCAGCGGGGTTAATCCAATGCACAAAGCGCGGGTTGTCGTCAATGTTGTGGTCGTCGTCGGTGCCCAAACTGCTCCAATCACCGTCGCCGCTGCCTTCTACCAATGAGTTGGTGTAGGTGGTGGTGGTGGTGGGTCCCATGTTGGCAACGTTTTTATTACGACCTGCTGTATTCCCCCAAAGGATACAGTTGGTCAGCACGGACGTAGAAATTGTGTTATACATCCCGCCGCCAAAGGAGATTGCATTGTTTCCGCTGATAGTAACGTTGGTCAGCACGGGCGAAGAATCCTTGTTATATATCCCGCCGCCGCTGCCGCTACCGTAGCTGCCGCTGCCGTAGAGGTCGTTTGCGCTGTTTCCGCTGATGGTAACGTTGGTCAGCATGGGCGAGGAAGCATCATTGTATATCCCGCCACCGAAGATTGCGCTGTTTCCGCTGACGATAACGTTGGTGAGCGTGGGCGAAGAAACCTTGTTATATATCCCGCCGCCGTCGCCGTCGTTGCCGTCGGGGTCGTTTGTGCTGTTTTCGCTGATGGTAACGTTGGTCAGCACGGGCGAAGAATCCTCGTTGTATATCCCGCCACCGAAGACTGCGCTGTTTCCGTTGATGATAATGTTGGTCAGCGTGGGCGAGGAAGAAATATTATATATCCCGCCGCCGCTGTTTCGTTTATTTGTTTGTGAGTTTACGGTCATCATAGCGTTACCCTCGTAGTCGAAAACGTCGGTGTTGATGGCATTACCGCCGGTGATGGTGAAGCCGTCGAGCAGGGCTTCACCTACATCGCCTGCGGAAATCACTAGGTGGTAGGCGTTGTCATTTTTAGTGTATTCAAGTCCTGGTGTGTCATCGTCATCGCCGACAAAGTCGCCAGAGAGAAAGGTCACATTGTTTTTCCAATCGCGGTTGGCAAACGTTTTCGTATCATCATCATCATCTTTAAAACCGCCGTAAATTTTCACATTGGGTGCAAGCACAAAGGCGCGGTTGGGATCGCCGCCGATATCGGGTGTGTAGATGCCTTCGGCTACCCAAATTTGGCGGATGGTGTCAGTGGCGTCAACGGGGACTATTCCCTTGCGTTGGTGACCAGCCAACAGTAGCGGGACGGCAAGACCGGGGTAAGCGTTGCTCCACGAGGAGCCGTCCTTGTTGCCGTAGCCGCCTTCGGTAACGTATATAATAGAATCCGAAGTCATCGGGATAGCAACAGGTCCTTTGGTGAAGTTATTCCATCCATTTGCAGAGGCACTGGCACTGCTATAGACACTTACCAAAGCAGACGGCACATACAAATCTACATTGTTGAGTACACTCGGGTTCCAACCAACAACACTATGATGTGGTGGACTATTGTGGTATATAATCTGCGGCGTATTGCTGTAATTATACACCGTCTGCAAGTTGTCGGTGCTGCCTTCAAAAGCACCATGACCGATAGTGCTAACGGAACTGCCAAGACTTATGCTCGTTAGTCCACTGCAGTTGTAAAAAGCATTGTTGCTGATAGTTGTAACGGAATTGGGTATGGTTACGCTCGTTAGACCGGTGCAATTATCAAAAGCACTGGTGCCGATAGTTGTAACGGAATTGGGTATGGTTACGCTCATTAGTCCACTGCAATTACTAAAAGCGTAGTCGCCGATAGTGGTAATGGAATTGGGTATGGTGTATGTTGCCGCTTTTGCTTGCGGGTAGAAAAGCAAAGTTGTTTTAGATGGATCACACAGCACTCCATCCAAATCTGAAAATGTAGTATTTGCAGGGTCCACTGTAATTGTCGTCAACTGAGGGCAATTCGCAAAAGCAGATGTGCCATACACATATTCTCCGATATCTGTAACACCGCTGCCTATGTATACGTTCGTTAGAGTGAGGCAAGAGAAAGCGGAGTTGTTGATAGTTGTAACGGAATTGGGTATGGTTACGCTCGTTAGTCCAGTTCCACTAAAAGCGCATACGCCGATAGAAGTAACGGAATTAGGTATGGTTATACTCGTTAGATTGGTGCAATGTTCGAAAGCGCGTTCGCCGATAATATCAACGGAACTACCCATGGTTACGCTCGTTAGTCCACCGCAATAGGAAAAAGCTTCGGTGCCGATAGTTGTAACGGAATTGGGTATGGTTACGTTCGTTAGTCCATCGCAAGAGTAAAAAGCATCGTTGCCGATAGAGATAACGGAATTGCCAATGGTTACGTTCGTTAGTCCATGGCACTCATTAAAAGCATCTTTGCCGATAGATGTAACGCCGCTTATCACCACTGTGGTAATGTCATTTTTGATACCGAGACTGGGGGCGTTCCATGGAGCAGGATCGGCGTCCCAGAGGGCAACGTAATTGTCCATAGCCCCTGTGCCGTTAATGGTTAGGGTGGTCGTTGCGGCATCATACGACCACAAGGCGGTTGCGCCGCAAGTGCCGCTTTGCGCATTAGCCGCCGCTACTGTACCGAGCAGCAAAGCTGCCGCTACGATGCACTTAATTAAACTTGTTCGTTTCATAATTATAAATTATTAAATTGATGCAGAATGCCATGGCGTGTTTGCCTCGCCATCCCATGATTAGCAGGGGATGGCGGGTTAAGCCCGCCAT
>BNTU01000164.1 GCA_025996835.1 Bacteroidia bacterium | reverse complement strand
GTGCCCGAAGGGCGGATGGACACTTTTGTGCCGTCTTCTGCGAAGTATTGCAGCACATTGGATGTTGTTGCCATGTCGAGCGTAACGTGTTCGCTTTCAGCCACATCGTAGCCTGTTTGCTTTGCAAAATCCTTGATGAAGAAGATTTTTGAGCCTGCCAACTCGAGCATTGGATTGTCGCGGTAATTTTTCATCATTACCTCTATTTCTTCCGCACCCGATTTGCCTTCTTTCACTACTGATACGCCCACTTCTTTTGAGAAGCCGTATTCGACATAGATGTCTTGCAGCAAATTATAGACGGTTTTGCCCTTGTCGGCTGCCCACGCGGCGATTTCGGCGAGCAACATACAGGCAGACACGGCGTCTTTGTCGCGCACAAAATCTTCTGCCAAAAAGCCGTAACTTTCTTCGCCACCGCCAATGTAGGTGCGTTTGCCTTCGTTTTGCTTCATGATGTCGGCAATCCATTTGAAGCCGGTGTAAACATCGTATAGTTTGACATTGTTCTTTTGGGCGATTTTTTTTACCAATTCTGTTGATACAATGGTCTTTACGATGTATTCGTTGCCTTTCAGTTTACCCAATTCCTGCCAGCGGGTGATGAGATAATAGAAGAAAAGCAGCAGCGTTTGGTTGCCGTTGAGCAGCACAAACTCGTTCTTGTCGTTGCGAACTGCCGCCCCAACCCTGTCCGCATCGGGGTCGGAAGCCATCACCAAATCGGCACCTGTTTCGATGGCTTTTTCCACCGCCATTTTCAACGCAGCCGCCTCTTCGGGGTTGGGCGATTTCACGGTTGGGAAGTCGCCGCTAATCACGTTTTGTTCGGGCACAGAGATGATGTTCGTAAAACCTAATTCCTTTAAAGCCTTTGGAATCAGTGTGATACCTGTGCCGTGAATGGGCGTATAAACAATTTTGATGTCTTTGTGCTTCTGAATAGCCTCTTTGTCGAGTGTTACCGCTCCCAACAAGTCCTTGATATAATCGTTATCTATCTTGTCGTCAAGCAGTTGTATCAATTTGGGGTTGCCTTTGAATTGGATGTCTTTCACGGACGACACCTTATTTACTTCGCCGATAATGTTTTTGTCGTGCGGCGCAATCACCTGCGCACCATCGTCCCAGTAGGCTTTGTAGCCGTTGTATTCCTTCGGATTGTGCGATGCCGTGATACATATTCCGCTCTGGCAGCCGAGTTTACGAATCGCGTAGCTAATTTCCGGCGTGGGTCGCAAGTCGGGAAACAGATACACCTTGATGCCATTGGCGGAGAAAATATCGGCAGATTTTTCGGCAAACAGGCGGCTATTGTTGCGACAATCGTGCCCAATCACCACGCTGATTTGCGGCAGGTCGGCAAATTCTTTCTTCAAATAGTTTGCCAAACCCTGCGTAGCGGCACCCACCGTGTAGATATTCATGCGGTTGGAGCCTGCGCCCATGATGCCGCGCAGACCGCCGGTGCCAAATTCCAAATCTTTGTAAAATGCTTCAATGAGGTCTGTCGTATCGGCTTTGTCCAACAACGCCTGCACTTCCCGACGTGTATCGGCATCGTAATCACTTGCCAGCCAAGCATTTGCTTTGACCTGCATCTGTTTTAACAATAAATTGTCTTCCATAATTTTTCACTGTTTGATGCTGCAAAGTTAAGCAAAAATTTTGTATCTCTCATAGTTTTTCAGGCAGATTTTTTTTCCGGATTTGGCAAATAATTAAAAAAAGTGTAGCTTTGCAGTCTAATTTTTTATACAATTTATCATGAACAATTATTCTTATGTTATTGGAGTGGATATGGGAGGTACTCATACCGCATTTGGAGCTGTGGATGCGCGGGGACATATCCCTTGCCGCGGACAGATTTTGACCGGCGACTATTCGACCGGTGAGTCTTATACCAACGCATTGGGCGATGCTATCAACAAACTTATCGAGGGAAACGACCTCACCGGTAAGGTACGGGGCATCGGTATGGGGGCACCAAACGGCAATATGAACGACGGCACGATTGCCAAAGCTGCCAATATCTCGTGGGCAAAAACGGTTGCCGTGCCTGTTGCACAAATGCTGACCGAGCGCACAGGGCTGCCGTGCAAACTCACAAACGATGCCAATGCCGCAGCAGTCGGCGAAATGACCTACGGGGCAGCCAAAGGGATGAAGGATTTTATCGTTATCACTTTGGGCACCGGACTTGGCAGCGGAATTGTTGCCAATGGACAACTCGTTGTCGGTCACGATGGCTTTGCCGGCGAATTAGGACATGTGATTGCCATTCGTCACAACGGTCGCCAATGCGGTTGCGGTCGCCACGGGTGTTTAGAAGCCTACGCTTCGGCAACGGGTGTCGCCCGCACCGCCCGCGAAATGTTGGACGAAAATCCGCAGAAGCAGTCACTCCTGCGCAATATCGTCTATCGCCCCATCACGTCCAAAGACGTTTACGACGCGGCCAAGCAAGGCGACGAGTTGGCAATTAAAATATTCAATTTCACGGGGGAATTGCTCGGAGCGGCTTTTGCCGATTTCATCACATTCTCAAGCCCGCAGGCAATTATTCTCTTTGGAGGCTTGGCACATTCAGGCGATTTCCTGTTGAAACCATTGCAACAATCACTGGATAAGCACATTTTATCCGTCTTCAAAGGGAAAACCCAAATCGTGATTTCGCAACTCAACGATGCAGAAGCCCCAATTTTGGGAGCGAGTGCATTGGCTTGGGAATAAAAAAGTCTGTCATTGCAGGCTTGACCCGCAATGACAGACTTTTTCCACATTCTAAATTAGTTACAGTAGGAGTGTTTATGGAAAATAAAATATTACGAAAATTAACGGAGGAAGAAAAACAAAAAATAAAATTTGTTGTAAATGATGTTCTTTCTGAGGATTTACCTGAGGAACCAACTGAATATGATGTTTTGATGAAACAGAAACAGAAAGAATTTATATTGAATTTATTAAAAGATGATGAACCCGAACAAATTGATGCTTTGTTAGAAATGTGTGAAGAATATATCAAAAAAGATGGAACAGCCTTTCCCGGTTTTGGTTCTACTTTGGCGTTAATGGCGATGTATGATATGTGGCTAAATAACAGCCTCCTTTGGCCTGTAGGGCATAATCCGGAATGGGAAGAATGGGAAAAATTGAAAGAGAAAAAGGTTAAAAAAACATGAAAAATTAAAATGACTATCCGCAATCATACCACTAAGTTTAGAATAGAACTTATCCACAAGAGCAGTTCCCATATAAATCACGTTAGTGAACTATATGTTGAACATACTACATCTAATACAAGTCCTATGCGTAGGTTGGATGAGCATATCAAAAAATCCCTTCTTAAGGAGGGTGTGGATGTGGACATTCAAAAGAGGCTCGTGTGGATTAATCCCAACCATGAGGATAGGGTTGACACGTCTATTACAAATAACCCAACCGTTTATAAAGTAAAGGGGCATGACGTTATTTCTATTTTTAACCGCAAGTATTTTGGTAAAGGGCGTGGCGATGGTAATCCACTTGTTTGTGCGTTGAAGGGAATCGAAGGGTGGAAGTTTGCCAATCCGCAGAAGGACTTATTGTATCTTATACGCAATGCTTTACAAATTTCCCAAAAGATAGATGCGTCTTATGATGTGGTTATTACCGTCCCATCGTCTAATGAGATGAATAACAGAATTATGGGGTATGTCAAGCAAATTATTCCGCACATTGACGTAATTGACCGATATTTTGAAAAAACATCCATGGAGGAATTTGATGAGTATTTCAATTGGAATTTGTTGGTAAAGGACTGCGGAGGTAATGAGGATGAAGCTATGCGAATATGGGGTATAATAAACGCAAGGTTGGAGAGGTCGAAATGCAAATATATCTCATCCAAGCATATTGACAAGAGATATGTTAAATATATTGAGTTTGTAGGGGTAACAACGAATTATGATATTCTAAGAGATATGGTGCCCCGAATTGATGGTAAAAGTGTGTTGATTTTGGACGATACGATGTCTTCGGGTAGAACTATTTCGCAATGCGCAGATGCCATCTTGGAAACGTTTAACCCCAAGAAGGTAACGATAATCACCGTCCTTTCTACTCTCAAGTCCAAATAAGAACCATCAACAAAGTTCAACACAAATTGTTTGGTCATGTCAAATTTCAAAGATGGTAATGCAACGAATAATCTAATTAAATTTAGTGGTATGATTGCGGATAGTCATGAAAATTTAATATTCATATACCGATTTTTACCATGCAAGATATGCCTTGTGCAACACTTCCTGCAATTCGGGCGGAACAGGAAAGCGCGGCGGAAACACATCAACGGCAAGGCAGGGGCAGGCATCGTTAAACTCTTCCGGCAAATGCGCCACGTTGCGCCAATTCTTCAACTGAATATTTTTCAGAGTCTATGCCCCAAGGACAGTCCACTTCCGAGGTCAGATTTTCGTTGAACAGTGTGCCGTCGGGCAGATATGAGCGGCGGGTTTTCACATTCGGGTAATTATAGCCATAGCAATTTAATTTTATTTCGGTAATATTGTTAGTGCTGTTTTCAAACACCTTGCTGAGTCTGTATGCCGAAAGTTTGAATATTCTTTTCATTATATGGAATTGCCATTATCCTCTAACCATTTTTTGGCTTTTTGAGACCCCAACTGCGCTGCTTTTTGGTAGCAACTTATGGCTTGCGTTTGGTTCTGCTGTCCCAAGTAGGCATCCCCTATGTTTGTGTACACTTTTGCAACATTGGGGTCAATGTCTATGGATTTTTGGTAGTAGTGTATGGCTTGCTTATAGTTTTTCTGCCTAAAATAGACAGTCCCCATGTCATTATACGACCTGCCATTATTGGGGTCAATGTCTATGGCTTTCAGGTAGCAACTTATGGCTTGATTATAGTTCTCATTATAATAGTAGGCATTCCCCAAGTTAGCGTGCACCATTGCCTCAGTCGGGTCCATGTCTATGGCGTTTTGGTAGCAACTTATGGCTTGCTCATAGTTCCGCTGATTAAAGTAAACATTCCCCATACCATTATACGCGCAAAAATTATTGCGGTCAATGTCTATGGCTTTTTGGAAGTAACTCATGGCTTGCTTATAGTTCTGCAAACTGTTGTAGGCATTCCCCATACCATTATACGCGTAATAATTATCGGGGTCAATATCCATGGCTTTTTGGTAGTATTCAATAGCCAATTCATACGATTTATTGTCAACCGCATTGTCGCCTTTGTCGATATATTCATCCGCATCTT
>BNTU01000163.1 GCA_025996835.1 Bacteroidia bacterium | reverse complement strand
CATAGCCGCCGTGCTGGGGATTTCCTATTCGGGTGCACCGCTTCGCCTGTCGTATCACGGTCTGGGTGAGGTGGTTATCGGCATCATGTTTGGTCCGCTGGCAATGGCGGGGGTCTATTATTCTGCGTGCGGGCAGTTGGACGGGCAGTTGCTGTTGGGGTTGCTGCTTTCGTTGTTGCTAATTAAACCGTTGAATACCTTGCTGTTAGGTGAAAATTATGCTTCCAATTTGGGGATAAATGTCCATCGCACGCGGCTTTACATTCTCCTGGTTACGGGATTTTTGACGGCTGTGGTCACGGCTTTTTGCGGACCCATCAGTTTTATTGGATTGGCGGTGCCGCATGGTGCGCGGTTGATTTTTCGCACGTCCAACCAGCGCATTTTGCTGCCTGCCACCCTCGCGTTGGGTGCGGTGGTTGCGCTTTTTTGCAACTTGCTGACGACAGTTCCGCTCGCGAATGGGCTGTTGCCGCTCAATGCCATCACCCCGCTGCTGGGTGCGCCGGTGATTTTGTATATTATTTTGCGGGAGAGAAATAAGAGCGGATAATCACAAAAATAATCGTACATTTGCAAATAAAAATAAAAAACATGACTCATACAACAATTTGTGCTATCTCAACCCCCCAAGGAACAGGGGGCATCGCCGTCATCCGAATTTCAGGATGTGAGGCGTTTGCTATTACGGATAAGATTTTTGCTGCTAAGAACGGGCAGAAAGTGGCTGAAATGCAAGCAAATACGGTTTGTTTTGGCAATGTTGCTACTCTTGATGAAGTCCTCGTCTCAGTTTTCCACGCCCCTCACTCCTTCACCGGCGAAGATACCGTAGAAATTTCATGTCACGGCTCAGTTTTCATTCAGCAGGAAATTTTGAAATTGCTGTTGGCGAACGGCTGTACGCTGGCTCGCGCGGGTGAGTTTACGCAGCGGGCGTTCCTGAATGGCAAGATGGATTTGTCGCAGGCGGAGGCTGTGGCTGATGTCATTGCCTCGTCTTCGGCTGCTGCCCATCGGGTGGCGATGAATCAGATGCGGGGCGGGTTTAGCAAAGAGTTGCTGGTGTTGCGGGCGCAATTGCTTGATTTTGTGTCGCTTATCGAACTGGAATTGGATTTTAATGAGGAGGATGTGGAATTTGCCGACCGGGTGCGCTTGCTGGAGTTGGCGGATGCGATTGCTGCTTCGCTGACCAAGTTGGTCAATTCGTTCAGTTTGGGTAATGTGCTGAAAAACGGGATTCCGGTGGTGATTGTCGGCGAAACGAATGTGGGTAAGTCCACGCTGCTCAACCACTTACTGCACGAGGAGAAAGCCATCGTGTCGGACGTTCACGGCACCACGCGCGATGTGATTGAGGATGTGGTGAACGTTAGCGGCATCACGTTCCGCTTTATCGACACGGCAGGCATCCGCGACACCACCGACGAAGTGGAATTGCTGGGTGTAGAGCGCACGTTTCAGAAAATCGACCAAGCCTCCATCGTAATTTGGCTGGTGGACGCAACCCAATTTAACAAAGAAATCGACAAGCTGGCGGATAAAATTGTACCCCGAACGGTGCATAAAAAATTGCTGTTAGTCATCAACAAAATCGACAAACTAAACAAGGAGGAGCAACTGATTTTGGAAAAAGAATTTCTGCCGCAAATAAAGGCAGACCATATCTATTTGTCCGCCAAATACCACCAAAACACCGAAATTTTGGAAGCCGCCCTCCTGCAAACCGCCAATTTAACCCGCTACAGCGAGCAGGATGTCATTGTGAGCAACGTTCGCCACCACGAAGCCCTGTGCAAAGCCCACGAAGCCATTCGCCGCGTAGAAGAGGGGCTGCGAACCAACCTCTCCGGCGATTTCATAGCCCAAGACATCCGCGAATGTATGCACTACCTGGGCGAAATCACCGGCGAAATTTCCACCGATGAAGTGCTGGGGAATATCTTTCGCAAGTTTTGCGTGGGGAAATAATGATGACTTGTATTTTTATTATTTGTACCTTTGCACCCCAAGAATAGTTACAAATGAATACAATCCGTTTTTGGCTGAAAAATGCGCGTTCTACATCGCTGCCGCAGAGCCTGTTGCCGGCGGTGCTGGCTGTGTGCATGGCTTCGTCGGCTGCCGGTTTTTCGCTTTGGTTGGGGTTGTGTGCCCTGTTGGGCGTGGTATTGGCTCATTTGAGCCTCAATTTGTTTGATGATTATTTCGACTACAAAGTGAAGGTGGCTGAGTTTCGCGACAATTTGGCGCGCAAAGGGATGCGGGCGCGAATTTCCAAATGCGCCTATATCTCCTCCGGACAAGCCACTTTGAAGCAACTGCTGGCAGCCTGCCTCACGTTTGGAGGCATCGCGCTCTGCCTTGGGCTGGTGATTTTTCTCCATCGGGGCAACACCGTTTTTTGGATTGCCGCCATAGCCGCCGTGCTGGGGATTTCCTATTCGGGTGCACCGCTTCGCCTGTCGTATCACGGTCTGGGTGAGGTGGTTATCGGCATCATGTTTGGTCCGCTGGCAATGGCGGGGGTCTATTATTCTGCGTGCGGGCAGTTGGACGGGCAGTTGCTGTTAATCTCCATTCCGGTGGGCTTGTTGGTCGCCAACATCGTGTACACGCACTCCATCATGGATTACGAGCCTGACAAAGAGGTGGGCAAAATGACCTTCGCCGTTTTGCTACATAGCAAAGCCCGAATGTTGCTCGCACTTCTGCTGTTGCTGACGGCAGCATATATGTGTATCATAGTCGGCGTGATTGCGAGCTATCTCTCCGGTTATTATCTGCTTGCGCTGCTAACCCTGCCGCAGAATAATAGACCCCCGCCATTGCCAGCGGACCAAACATGATGCCGATAACCACCTCACCCAGACCGTGATACGACAGGCGAAGCGGTGCACCCGAATAGGAAATCCCCAGCACGGCGGCTATGGCGGCAATCCAAAAAACGGTGTTGCCCCGATGGAGAAAAATCACCAGCCCAAGGCAGAGCGCGATGCCTCCAAACGTGAGGCAGGCTGCCAGCAGTTGCTTCAAAGTGGCTTGTCCGGAGGAGATATAGGCGCATTTGGAAATTCGCGCCCGCATCCCTTTGCGCGCCAAATTGTCGCGAAACTCAGCCCCCTTCACTTTGTAGTCGAAATAATCATCAAACAAATTGAGGCTCAAATGAGCCAATACCACGCCCAACAGGGCACACAACCCCAACCAAAGCGAAAAACCGGCAGCCGACGAAGCCATGCACACAGCCAGCACCGCCGGCAACAGGCTCTGCGGCAGCGATGTAGAACGCGCATTTTTCAGCCAAAAACGGATTGTATTCATTTGTAACTATTCTTGGGGTGCAAAGGTACAAATAATAAAAATACAAGTCATCATTATTTCCCCACGCAAAACTTGCGAAAGATATTCCCCAGCACTTCATCGGTGGAAATTTCGCCGGTGATTTCGCCCAGGTAGTGCATACATTCGCGGATGTCTTGGGCTATGAAATCGCCGGAGAGGTTGGTTCGCAGCCCCTCTTCTACGCGGCGAATGGCTTCGTGGGCTTTGCACAGGGCTTCGTGGTGGCGAACGTTGCTCACAATGACATCCTGCTCGCTGTAGCGGGTTAAATTGGCGGTTTGCAGGAGGGCGGCTTCCAAAATTTCGGTGTTTTGGTGGTATTTGGCGGACAAATAGATATGGTCTGCCTTTATTTGCGGCAGAAATTCTTTTTCCAAAATCAGTTGCTCCTCCTTGTTTAGTTTGTCGATTTTGTTGATGACTAACAGCAATTTTTTATGCACCGTTCGGGGTACAATTTTATCCGCCAGCTTGTCGATTTCTTTGTTAAATTGGGTTGCGTCCACCAGCCAAATTACGATGGAGGCTTGGTCGATTTTCTGAAACGTGCGCTCTACACCCAGCAATTCCACTTCGTCGGTGGTGTCGCGGATGCCTGCCGTGTCGATAAAGCGGAACGTGATGCCGCTAACGTTCACCACATCCTCAATCACATCGCGCGTGGTGCCGTGAACGTCCGACACGATGGCTTTCTCCTCGTGCAGTAAGTGGTTGAGCAGCGTGGACTTACCCACATTCGTTTCGCCGACAATCACCACCGGAATCCCGTTTTTCAGCACATTACCCAAACTGAACGAATTGACCAACTTGGTCAGCGAAGCAGCAATCGCATCCGCCAACTCCAGCAAGCGCACCCGGTCGGCAAATTCCACATCCTCCTCATTAAAATCCAATTCCAGTTCGATAAGCGACACAAAATCAAGCAATTGCGCCCGCAACACCAGCAACTCTTTGCTAAACCCGCCCCGCATCTGATTCATCGCCACCCGATGGGCAGCAGCCGAAGACGAGGCAATGACATCAGCCACAGCCTCCGCCTGCGACAAATCCATCTTGCCATTCAGGAACGCCCGCTGCGTAAACTCACCCGCGCGAGCCAGCGTACAGCCGTTCGCCAACAGCAATTTCAAAATTTCCTGCTGAATGAAAACTGAGCCGTGACATGAAATTTCTACGGTATCTTCGCCGGTGAAGGAGTGAGGGGCGTGGAAAACTGAGACGAGGACTTCATCAAGAGTAGCAACATTGCCAAAACAAACCGTATTTGCTTGCATTTCAGCCACTTTCTGCCCGTTCTTAGCAGCAAAAATCTTATCCGTAATAGCAAACGCCTCACATCCTGAAATTCGGATGACGGCGATGCCCCCTGTTCCTTGGGGGGTTGAGATAGCACAAATTGTTGTATGAGTCATGTTTTTTATTTTTATTTGCAAATGTACGATTATTTTTGTGATTATCCGCTCTTATTTCTCTCCCGCAAAATAATATACAAAATCACCGGCGCACCCAGCAGCGGGGTGATGGCATTGAGCGGCAACAGCCCATTCGCGAGCGGAACTGTCGTCAGCAAGTTGCAAAAAAGCGCAACCACCGCACCCAACGCGAGGGTGGCAGGCAGCAAAATGCGCTGGTTGGACGTGCGAAAAATCAACCGCGCACCATGCGGCACCGCCAATCCAATAAAACTGATGGGTCCGCAAAAAGCCGTGACCACAGCCGTCAAAAATCCCGTAACCAGGAGAATGTAAAGCCGCGTGCGATGGACATTTATCCCCAAATTGGAAGCATAATTTTCACCTAACAGCAAGGTATTCAACGGTTTAATTAGCAACAACGAAAGCAGCAACCCCAACAGCAACTGCCCGTCCAACTGCCCGCACGCAGAATAATAGACCCCCGCCATTGCCAGCGGACCAAACATGATGCCGATAACCACCTCACCCAGACCGTGATACGACAGGCGAAGCGGTGCACCCGAATAGGAAATCCCCAGCACGGCGGCTATG
>BNTU01000162.1 GCA_025996835.1 Bacteroidia bacterium | reverse complement strand
TTGAAAACGAGGAAGGTAAATTTTGCGTCAAACGCGAATTTTCACCCGCCGCAACCGCCGTCTTCGATGCCGGTCGCGAACTTTGGAGGTATTATCATGAGATTGCGGGTCAAGCCCGCAATGACAGAGGGCTATACAACGTCAACGCCTCGCTTTATGACATTCGCGATTATTTTCAAGGCAGAAACGATAAAGGAAATATGAACAATACAGGTACAGACGCGCAATACACCGAATTGATTGGCAATTTGCGCAAAAAATTAACTGTTTTGGCACAAAAAATTGAGCCGAAAGTGTATGAATATGGTTTTTTGAAAGCGTGAAGCAACATCTATGACACAGCAAAATACCACAAAGCACGAAATAATGGCACCGGCAGGCAACTACGAATCCCTCGCCGCAGCCATCCAAGGCGGTGCCCACTCCATCTATTTCGGCATTGAGGGGCTGAATATGCGGGCGCGGTCGGCTAATAATTTCACCATTGCCGATTTGCACGAGATTTCCCGCATCTGTCGCGATGCCGGACTAAAGAGTTATTTGACCGTCAATACAATCATCTATGAATCAGACCTTTCGCTGATGCGCGCCATTATTGATGCTGCCAAGGAGGCGCGGCTTTCGGCGATTATTGCTGCCGATGTTGCCGCGCTCACTTATGCCAACAGTATCGGCGTGGAGGTGCATCTGTCGGTGCAACTGAACATTACCAACATCGAATCGCTGAAATTTTACGCACAGTTTGCCGACGTGGTGGTGCTGGCGCGCGAATTGAATTTGGAACAGGTGCGTGCCATCCACGAACAAATCGTCGCGCAAGACATTCGCGGACCGAAGGGCGAACCGATTCGCATCGAAATGTTTGCCCACGGTGCTCTCTGCATGGCTGTGTCGGGGAAGTGCTACCTCAGTTTGCACGAGATGAATGCCTCCGCCAATCGCGGGGCGTGCAACCAGATTTGCCGCCGTGGCTATGTTGTGCGCGACAAAGAGAGCGATATTGAGTTGGAAATCGACAACCAGTATATTATGTCGCCCAAAGACCTGAAAACCATCGCCTTCCTGCCCCAAATGCTCGAAGCAGGCGTGCAGGTGTTCAAAATCGAGGGGCGGGCGCGCGGCGCGGAATACGTCCGCACCGTCTGTGAGTGCTACAAAGCCGCTATCGCGGCTCACGAAAGCGGCACGTGGTCGGACGAAAAAGTCGCCGCGTGGGACAAAAGCCTCGCACGGGTCTTCAATCGCGGCTTTTGGAACGGCTACTACCTCGGACAACGGCTCGGCGAATGGTCTAACCAATACGGCAATCAAGCGACCGAAAAAAAAGTCTATATCGGCAAAGTCATCAACTATTTTTCCAAACTCGGCGTGGCGGAATTTTTGATGGAAACGGGCAGCCTCCGCACGGGCGAGCAGGTGCTAATCACCGGACCCACCACCGGCGCACTGTTTTTGACCGCCGAAGACATCCGCGTAGATTTAATCTCCGTCGAAACGACCGCGAAAGGCGAACGCTTCTCGATGCGCGTGCCCGAAAAAGTGCGCCCGTCGGATAAGTTGTTCATTTTCACAAAAAGTTGCTGAATTTATTTTTCCTGCCTGATATTCTGATACAGGTTTGTCGGCACGAAGCCGCTCACATCCTTGCCATAACTCAGCAATTCGCGCACGATGGTGGAACTGATGTGGGAATATTCCGGCTCGGTGAACAGCACAAATGTCTCAATACCTGCAATTTGGCGGTTAATATCGGCGATGTTTTTTTCGTTTTCAAAATCGTTGATGGAGCGAATGCCGCGCAAAATAAAGTTCGCCCCCACTTTTTGGGCAAAATCCACCGTCAAATCCGTGTAAGACTGCACTGTAACACACGGATTGTGTTCAAACAGGCGCGTAATCATCTCCACACGCTGCTCCAGTGAAAAATAGGTCTGCTTGTTGGGGTTTATTCCAATCGCTACCACGATTTCGTCCACCAGCGACAGCCCGCGCTCCACGATGGAGAGGTGCCCGATGGTGAAAGGGTCGAATGTGCCGGGGAAGATTGCTTTTTTCATGTCTGAACTGTGATTTTATTATGATTTTATTGATTTGTATGATTTTTATTGTCTGAACTGTGATTTTATTATGATTTTATTGATTGTTGTGATTTACAAATCATAGAAATCATTAAAATCATACTAAAATCACAGTTCAGACTATAGTTCAACATCTTCTTCAATGCGTAAATTGTTGATAATGAACACTTGCCTGTCCATCGTGTTTTTGCCCATGTAAAATTCGAGCATTTCTTTGATGGCATCCGATTTTTTCATGCTGATGGGGTCCAAGCGGATGTCCTCGCCTATGAAATGCTTAAATTCTGAGGGTGAGATTTCCCCAAGCCCTTTGAAACGGGTGATTTCGGGGTTGACACCTAACTTTTTCATCGCGTTCAGGCGTTCTTCTTCCGTGTAGCAATAAATAGTTTCCTGTTTGTTGCGGATGCGGAAAAGTGGCGTTTGGAGTATGTGTACATGATTGTTTTTGATTAATTCCGGGAAAAATTGCAGGAAAAACGAGATGAGTAGCAGGCGGATGTGCATCCCGTCCACGTCGGCATCGGTGGCGATGATGACCTTGTTGTAGCGCAGTCCTTCCAGCCCGTCTTCGATGTTTAATGCGGCTTGCAGGAGATTAAATTCTTCGTTTTCGTACACAATTTTCTTTGTTAAACCAAAGGTATTCAATGGTTTACCGCGCAGGCTGAACACTGCCTGATAGTTTGGGTCGCGGCTTTGGGTGATTGACCCGCTTGCCGAGTCGCCCTCCGTGATGAAAATGCAGGTTTCGTTGAGACTTTTTTCGCCTTTGGGGTCGGTGTCGGTGAAGTGCAGGCGGCAGTCGCGCAACTTTTTGTTGTGCAGATTGGACTTTTTGGCGCGCTCTTTTGCCAATTTCGTAACACCGGCGATGGCTTTGCGTTCGCGTTCCGAATCAATGATTTTTTTTAGCAAGGCTTCGGACGTTTCCGGTGTGCGGTGCAGGTAGTTGTCAAGCTCTTTTTTGATAAAATCGCTGATAAATTTGGTAACCGACGGACCCTCCGGACCGATGTCTTTCGACCCCAACTTGGTCTTCGTCTGCGATTCAAACACAGGCTCCTCCACCTTGATGGCGATGGCGGCGGTGATGCCCATGCGGATGTCGGAATACTCGAAACTTTTGTTGTAATACTCCTTGATGACACGCGCCACAGCCTCCTTGAATGCCGCGAGATGCGTTCCGCCTTGCGTCGTATATTGCCCGTTGACAAACGAATAGTACTCCTCACCATATTGAGTGGCATGCGTGATGGCAATTTCGATGTCATCGCCCTGCAAATGGATGATTGGGTAGAGTGCTTCGGAGGTCATATTCTCGTTCAGAAGGTCTTCCAAGCCATTTTTCGAGAAAAATGGTTTGCCGTTGTAATTGATTGTCAGCCCGGCGTTGAGAAACACATAGTTTTTCAGCAGAGGTTCCACAAATTTGTCGTCAAAATGGTAGCCCTTGAAAATCTCATCATCGGGCGTGAAGCGCACCAACGTCCCGTTAGCCTCTTTGGAAGCAGCCTGCGCAGGGTCGTCAATGATTTTGGCGCGTGAATATTCAACCGCCTTGACTTGACCGTCGCGAAAACTCTGTACGAACATATTGGACGACAGCGCATTAACGGCTTTAATGCCCACGCCATTCATCCCCACGGATTTTTTGAACGCCTTGGAGTCGTATTTCCCGCCGGTGTTCATCTGCGAGGTCACGTCCACCACTTTTCCCAGCGGAATGCCGCGCCCAAAGTCGCGCACAGTGACCACGCCATCGGCAATCGTAATCTCCACAGACTTGCCATGCCCCATCATATACTCGTCCATAGCATTGTCCAACACCTCTTTCAGCAGCACATAAATCCCGTCATCGGCATAGTTGCCATCGCCCAACTTGCCAATATACATCCCCGGACGGAGGCGAATGTGCTCCCACCAGTCGAGTTTGACAATGTTCTCCTCATCATACTTTACTTCTTCCACCATTTTTTCAAAATTTCGCGCAAAGGTAGAAAAAAAAATTGAATTGTGTCATGGTCACATTTTTGTAATTGAAAAAAAAGTTTTACCTTTGCGCCCGAAATTAAAATACGCTGAGGTAATAATGATTAAAAAATTTGAGAATATGACAAATATTGACAGCAGGGAACTTTTTGATAGAGTTTCGGATTATTGTGATGAACTGATAGATGAAGCAACCTCTATCGGTGCATTAGCTGCGCAAGATGCCAACAATGAATATACACGCGAAATAGGTCGCGTAGGGCGTTTATGTGCTGATTACGAGGACACAAAAATGCAATTTCAAAATATCACCATACACGGTAGTTCGCCTTTGAAACGGGTGCGAGATGCAAAACATGTTTTGGAATATGCTTGAAATAATAAAACAAAAAAAATGGAAAAGAATATAAAAATAGTTAAATTTACCCCCCCCCCCCCCAACTTGCTCATTATCAGTAAGTTATGACCTTATTTTAAAGCTATTTTTAAGCATTTTTCGAGGGAAACGTAGTTCCAGCCATATCAGGGTCATGCCTTGGTGTGGCTTTGTTGTTGTGTCATTTAAAAACAGACAAAAATAATATGTTATTCAACTCAATTGCTTTCGGAATATTCTTGCCCATCGTATTTTTGCTGTACTGGGCTATATCCAAAAACGTCAAGGTGCAGAATGTGTTTTTGCTTGCTGCCAGCTATTTTTTCTACGGCTGGTGGGATTGGCGATATTTGTCGCTGGTGTTGCTTTGTTCTATTACCAACTATTTGGCGGGTGTGTTAATGATGAAAACCGATGTACAACGCTACAGGAAGTGGATTTTGCTTGTTTGTTGCTTGGTTTCTTTCGGAGTTTTGGGTGTGTTTAAATATTATGATTTTTTTATAACCTCCTTTAAAGATGCTTTAAGTTTCGTTGGTATTCAGTTTAAAACAAATACATTACATTTAATTTTGCCGGTCGGAATCAGTTTTTACACTTTTCACACATTAAGCTATACAATAGATGTTTATCGGCGAAAGTTTGAACCTACTAAAGACATTATTTCTTTCTTCTTGTTTGTCAGCATCTTCCCGTTGGCAATGGCGGGTCCAATAGAGCGAGCGACCAATTTACTGCCGCAGATTTACAAACGCCGAACGTTTGATTATGCTTTGGCGGTCGATGGGATGCGGCAAATTCTGTGGGGGCTGTTCAAAAAGGTGGTCATCGCCGACAATTGCGCCTCAATTGCCAACGGGAAGATGCTGACAAACAAGAAGAAAGAAATAATGTCTTTAGTAGGTTCAAAC
>BNTU01000161.1 GCA_025996835.1 Bacteroidia bacterium | reverse complement strand
GCAGACTTTGAAAGTGGTGAAAAAATAATCTGAACTGTGATTTCAAGATGATTTTATTGATTTCTATGATTCAAAACAATCATAAAAAATCAATGAAATCATACAAAAATCAAAGTTCAGACAAAAGGATTGGCAGGATTGATGATAATCCTGTCAATCCTTTCATCTTGAAAAGCCTGATTCAGACAAAAATTGCCAATACAAAAAAGTTTCGTACCTTTGCAGCTGATAAAAATATATAATGAGGTATGAAAACAGTAGCAAAAAAGAGGAGTTCTTTGCCGGAGGATGTGGCTAAAATGCAAAATGATTTGCTCAATCTTGTTTTGAAAAAGACGGGTGTAGATTATGATGTGTTATTAGAAACAGCCAAGAGAGAATTTGTGGTAAGTAATTTAGACATACTGCAACCGGCTGAGTTGCAAAAGTTTAAACCAATATTGCTGTGACGGCACCCACAAATAAGAACAATATCTTTGTTGACACCAATGTGCTAATCGGTGCATGGGCTGACAAAAAAGTGGATAAGGACTGCTTGGATTATCTTTTTTCCCTAACAGGGAAACGACTTTTTACATCATCTTTAAGCATAGCTCAGTTGGTGTCGGTTTTTCAGAAAAAGAAAGACAATGCCGAAATAAAGACTATTGTTCGTTATTTACTATCCAAGTTTACGGTGCTATCCTTTACAGATAAAGATATTGAAGACTCGTTAAGCATTGAGGGTGCTGATATGGAGGATAATATACAATATGTTATAAGCAGGAAGTTCAATTGCTTGCATTTTATCACAAACAATAAAAAAGATTACAATAGATTTTATATTTTGAACATTATTGCACCTACTCAGATACGGGTGATAAAGCGATGAGTTTTATATTCATCAGTGATTGTGAAAAATCATAACCCATCACTTTAATCATACGAAAATCAAAGTTCAGACAAAAGGATTGGCAGGATTGATGATAATCATGTCAATCCTTTCATCCTGAAAATCATGATTCAGACAAAAATTGCCAATACAAAAAAGTTTCGTACCTTTGCAGCAAATTATTAAATAAAAAGCGCAATGTATCATCAAGTATTAGTTCCGAGCGAACAAAACGCACATATTCCCATTCCACGCGAATGGTATGGAAGGCAAGTAGAAGTGATTGCTTTCCCAATTACGCAAAAGGTAACAGAAAATTCTGCCAAAGCAAAGCGGAAAAAGTTGGATATGATACTTGACCCACATTTAGTCAGTTTGAAAAATTTTAAATTTAACAGAGCCGAAGCCAATGATTACCACTAAATGCGCATTAGACACCAATATACTTATTTACAGCCACGATAAGGAAGATTTTTACAAACAAAACATTGCACGAAACCTGATAATTCAGTCGCCAATTATATCTACCCAAGTTGTTTCGGAATACATCAATGTACTTATGCGGATTATGCCACTCCCAAAACTGAATTTGCTGACCTTATGCGCTCAAAGTCTTGCGTTTTGCGAAATTTATCCGGTTGTCATTTCCACAATAGAAATGGCACAACAGATTGTTCAACGCTACAATTTGCAAATTTTCGACAGTATTATTGTGGCTTCCGCGATTGAATCGGGGTGCAATATTCTTTACTCCGAAGATATGCAACATAGTTTAGTAATAAACGGATGCGTATCAATCGTCAACCCTTTTCTGTAAAATCAAGATTCAGACAAAATTGCCAATACAAAAAAGTTTCGTACCTTTGCAGAAATTTTCACAAAAGATTGAATATTATGCAAGCATTTGAATTTGATACAGAGGTGCGTGAAGGGGTCATTCACATACCTGAACAATACCGCAAAGTGGGTTTATCGCCTTCGGTAAGAGTTATCATTTTGCCCTCCTCCACTTACACTAAAAACACCAATAGCATAAAAAAATTTACGGCGATGAAGTTGAAAACCAAAGGATTATCATTTACACGAGAAGAAGCCAATGCAAGATAGAGCCTTTGTAGATACAAATGTGTTTGTCTATTTGTATTCCATATTTCATCTGCACTTGTTTACGATTGCAAATATTTGTTGTCCGAAGATTTGAAAGACGGACAAATAATCGAAAACAGCCTTACGATAGTCAATATCTTTGCATAACGCCCCAACCCCACCAAAGAAGCATAACCTGTGAGTTGATTTGATGGTCTGTGATTGTGAAAAATCATAGCCCATCACCGAAATCACACGAAAATCACAGTCCAGACAAAAATCCCCCCGGTTATTCACCATTTTGTTTCTGCTTTTTACCCAAACTTTCCTCGTATTTTTAAATTGTTTTTTGTTACTTTGCACCCAAAATAAAATTCATTCTTATGAAAACAAAAAAATTATCAATTGCGAAGGCTGTCTTCGCGATGTGCGCAGGGAGCATTTTAGTGCTGTCATTAGGCTGTAGTGCCGATGAGCAGCCGGTGGAAAACATCACGCCAACATACAGCATCGGCGGAACGGTTACGACATCCGATGGCGGAGGGGCTTCCGGAGCGTCTGTTCATCTGCAAAAAGCGGCTGATGGCAGCAATCTGGGACAAACTGCCACCGATGCTGCGGGGGCATATACGTTTTCGGGCATTCCGGCGGGTGCCTACAAAATTGTTGTAACCTTTAATGGTTATGAAACGGCAACCATTGCCGACTTTCAGTTAACCGGCGATGTGAGCGGTAAAGATGCTGTGCTGCAAAAGTTTACTGTAGCCACCTACTTGATTAGCGGCACGGTAACCATTTCTGACGGCGGTGCGGCGGCAGGAGCAACCCTGCAACTGCAAACAGCAGCCGACAATGTGCTTGTGGGGCAGGCAGTTACGACCGATGCCAACGGTGCCTATACGCTCACCAACGTTCCCGCGGGCACCTACACCCTCATTGCTACGCTTGACGGCTACGATGCCGGAGTTGTTACCGACATTACGGTAAATAATGCAAATCTTACTTCGCAAAATATTGCTTTACAAGCAAGTATAATAAGCGAAAATGCTATAAACATCGTTTATTCAAATAACGATGCTATTATCAGCAATCTTCCGGCGGATGGCAGCGTTACCGCAACAAAAAGCGGCGCAGACATTACAATTGCTTCCTCTGCAACGGGAGAGGTTGAGTTCTATATTACCGGCTCAACATCCAACGGCTCGCTCAAAATTCAGAACAATGCAGCCAATCCCAATACGCTCCGTCTGACGTTGAACAGCGCGGTAATCACCTCTGCATCGAAACTTCCGCCCATTCAGATTACGAAAAACGAAGGCATTACCATTGTCGAACTGAAAGGGAACAGCATCCTGTCCGACCATGCAACTAACGAAGAAAACGCCACGCTCATCAGCAAAAGCGGCTCGCTCGAATTTGAGGGTTATGGCAAACTCCGCATCAGCGGCACGGCGAAACACGCCATTGCAAGCAGCAAAAAGAACATTACGGTGCGTGGCGGCGATATAACCGTTACTTCGGCGGCATCCGATGGATTTCACGCCGAAGTTGGATTTTTGCAGTCGGGCGGCTCACTGAATATTTCCGCTTCGGGCGATGGCATTGATGCAGGCACGGGTACGGCGGTCATCAACGGCGGCAATATCAACATTACATCCACCGCCGCGGACGTAAAAGGCATCAAAGGCGATGCCGGCGTGAGCGTAAACGCAGGCAACATCACGATGCACATTGCAGGCGCACAGTCGAAAGGCATCAGCAGCAAGGCAGATGTGGCAATAGCCGGCGGAAATATCACGCTCGAAACATCAGGCGCAGCCGTACTCGAACCAATCGGCAGCGGCTTCGACCCCTCCTACTGCACCGCCATCAAAGCCGACGGCACCATCACCGTCAGCAGCGGCACCATCACCATTAACAGCCTCAAAGCAGCCAACGGCGGCAGAGGATTGTCCGCAGACGGCGATATTACAATTACCGGCGGCGAAATCAACATCGCAACAGCAGGCGACGGCGCAGTTTACACCAACGAAACGGGCGCAAAAGATTCCTATTCAGCAGCTTGCATCAAAAGCGATGCCAACATATCGCTCTTGGGCGGCACCATCACCTGCAACAGTTCGGGCACTGCCGGCAAAGGCATTTCGGCTGACGGCACAATGACTATCGGCAGGGCGGGCGCAAGCGACGATGCGCTCACTATCACGGCAAGCACCACCGGCGCGAAGTTTCTCGTTACAGGCTCAACAGGCGGCGGAGGTCGCCCCGGCGGAGGCGGACAGGATAATTCCGATTATGCCAACCCCAAAATTATCAAAAGCACGGGCAATATGATTGTCAACAGCGGCACACTTCGCCTGAACGGTACAACCGACGGCGGCGAAGGTTTGGAGAGCAAAGCCACGCTGACCATCAATGGCGGCAACATCGAAATTCGCACCGTGGACGATTGCATCAACGCCGCCACGCACATCCAAATTACCGGCGGCAACCTCTACTGCAAGGCAACCGGCAACGATGCCATTGACAGCAACGGCACCATCACCATTACCGGCGGCTCAATCATTGCGCAGGGCGCAGAAGAAGGTCTCGACTGCGACAACAACACCTTCATCATCAACGGCGGCACGATTATCGGCGTTGGCTCGCAATCCATGGGCGGCGGTCCATCGTCCACCTCAACGCAAGGCTTCGTCAAGGTTACAGCGACAGCATCCACGCAACTCGGCATTAAAAATGCAGCAGGCGAATGGATTTTGCTCTATCAAGTTCCGGCAGCCTCAAGCGGTGGTATGGGTGGTCCGGGCGGTATGGGCGGCGGCAACTCACTCATAATGCTCCTTTCATCGCCCCAATTCGCGAAAGGCACGTCCTACTCATTTTATAGCGGCGGCACAATCACCGGCGGCACCACCGTGAACGGCTACAACCTTGGCGGCACCTATTCCGGCGGCACAAGTCAATCATTTACAGTGAAATAGGCAAACTATGTTACAGATTTCAAAAGAGAAAGCAATTTTGATTTTCGCGCATTCAGTTGGGTGGATTATCTTTATTGCCACTCCGATTATCAACGATACGAATATGCTGGCGCGGATTTCGCGGCATCCGGGGCTTTTCATTTTGGATAATCTGTTTTTGCTCACCTATTTTTATTTGAATCTGAATGTGCTTGTCCCTCACTTTTTGTCGAAGAAGAAAATCCTCGCTTTCATCGGGCTTTCGCTCGGCGGTCTGCTGCTTTATTTTGTGATTACGTGGGTTGTGCCCCAACATTTCTTTGCGGAACTGTCGCGTCATCGACCGGATATGCCGTTTCACCGACCGGAGATGTCGCCTCACCACCGACCGGAGATGCCGTTTCCGAAGGTTGATGTGATGCAGCAGTTGAAGTTATACACCCGCCTGACGCATTTTCTTATCGTATTCACCATCAGCAGCGGTCTGAAAGTGCTCACGCAATGGTACGACGAAAAGCG
>BNTU01000160.1 GCA_025996835.1 Bacteroidia bacterium | reverse complement strand
AAAATCCTGCCAATCCTATAATCCTGAAAATCCTGATTCAGACAATAAAAATTGATTTATTGAAAAAATATTTCAATTTATAGTTCATAATTAAAAAAAATGTTGTACCTTTGCAGCCGTTTATCCCCTTTCGGATAATTAAAGAGTTGTATATAAACAAATTAAATAAAAAGAGTGAATACATTAAGTTACAAGACTATTTCAACGAATAGTGCGACGGCTACCAAAGAGTGGGTCGTTGTGGATGCTGACGGTCAACGTTTGGGTCGTCTGGCTTCGAAAGTGGCAAAGCTTCTCCGAGGGAAGTACAAACCCAATTTCACCCCGCACGTTGATTGTGGGGACAATGTGATTATTATCAATGCCGAAAAGGTAGTGTTAACAGGCAACAAGTGGACAGACCGTATCTACTTGTCTTACACGGGCTATCCGGGTGGACAACGCGAGAACACGCCCGCAACCTTGTTGGCGAAAGGCAGCGACCGCCTGTTGCGCAAAGTGGTGAAAGGGATGCTTCCCAAAAACCGCCTCGGCGACAAGTTGCTGACCAATCTTTATGTGTATGATGGCACCGAGCACAAGCAGGAAGCTCAACAGCCGAAAGTAATTGATATTAACGCATTAAAATAAAAAGAAAATGGAAACAATAAATGCCTTAGGGAGACGTAAAGCAGCCGTAGCGCGCGTTTACGTGAAAGAAGGAACAGGAAAAATCGTTATCAACAAGCGGGAACTCGAAGCCTATTTCCCCTCATCAATTTTGCAATACGTTGTGAAGCAACCCCTTAACAAATTAGGTGTTGCCGACCAATACGACATCAGCATCAATTTGCAAGGAGGAGGCTACAAAGGACAATCGGAAGCCGCCCGCTTGGGAATTTCCCGCGCATTAGTAAAAATTAACGCCGAAAACAAGCCCGTATTGCGCGCAGAAGGCTTCATGACCCGCGACCCACGCGAAGTGGAACGCAAAAAACCGGGTCGCCCAAAAGCCCGCAAACGCTTCCAATTCAGCAAACGTTAATTTTTTTAATTATGAACTATAAATTGAAATATTTTTTCAATAAATCAATTTTTATTGTCTGAATCAGGATTTTCAGGATTATAGGATTGGCAGGATTTTTGATAATCCTGCCAATCCTTCTGTCTGTAGAGACGTGGCGCGCCACGTCTCTACTGCAATTTTGTCTGAACCGGGATTTTCATAAGATTTTCAAGATTTACACGATTTTAATCTTGAAAATCATACGAGGATCATTGGTAGAGACGTGGCGCGCCACGTCTCTACTGCTTCACCACCTTCAAAGTCTGCTCACCTATCTTCAGCAGATAAATGCCGCTCGGATATGCTGACAAATCTATGCGGCTTTCATTGGTGCGGTGTAGTAATATCCCGATGTGGTTGTATACCTGCACCTCTGCGCCGTTGGCATGGTGGATGTTTACGATGCCGGTGGTGGGGTTGGGATATACCGCCAACGGCTCTGCATTAATGCTTTCGATTTCAGTGCCTGCTGCGCTTACCGTTACCGTGCATGTAGCGGTACTGCCATCTGCGGTAGTTACTGTTATCGTGGCTGTGCCTGCCGATATACCTCTCACTATGCCACCTGAGCTTATCGTAGCAACACTTACGTCGCTGCTGCTCCACTTTACTTTTTTATTGGTAGTGGTTACCGTTGCGGTGAGCATTGTGATGTAGTTGACAGCAAGCGTGATTGCGCTTTTGCTGAGCGATACGCTTGTAACGAGGGTATCATCGGGGTTAACGGGAGCATTTACCTCTGTCCATTTGGCATACAGCATAATATCGTCGATTACTGCATCGCTGTCAAAATACCATTCGTTTTGGCAGGATACCTCGTAGAACCAACCGCCAAAGGTGTAGCCGTCGCGAGTGGGTGGAGGAGGCGATGTCAGCAACGCATTCTTTGCTATGTGCTGCACGGCTACGTTGCTACCGCCACGAGAATTGAACGTTACGGTGTAGATGGTGGGAGTTGGCGGTGTAACGCTGTTCTCCGTCCACTGTGCCGTGAAGGTTTTTGCGCCCGTGCTACCTGCGGCTATTGTGCTGCCCTCTGTCCAGCCTGCGAACGTGTAACCTGTTCTTGCACCCGGATTTAACAGTGTGATGACATCCTCTATGGTGTAAGTTGTTGGATTACTGTTGGTTGCACCATTCAGATTATCGTAGGTGATGGTGTATGTTATTGCCGTCCATTCCGCTGTGAGTGTCAAATTCACTGTTACTATGTCTGAATCAAAATCCCATTCTGCAGCACCATTGTACCAACCTTCAAAGTTATAGCCATTGCGGGCAGGGTCGGTCGGCTTGTTCACTTTTCCACCTTTTGTGGTTATCGCTTGCGCAGATATGCCGCTAATGCCTTCGCCGGTGAAGGTTACGGTGGCAGTTACTGTTACTGCACAACCGGCGGTATAATTTCCGTCAACGGTTTCCGCTGCTATGTTTGCTGTGCCTGCGGAAATTGCTGTTACTACGCCTGCATTATTTACCGTTGCAATTGTTTCATCGTCGCTTGACCATGTAATTTGCTGATTAGTAGCATTGTCCGGCAAAACGGTTGCCGTCAACTGTTCTGTGTCATCGACAAGCAATGAGGTTGTTGAATTGTTCAGGGTCACACTCGTTACGGGAATGTGGCACGGAAGCAATGCATCATCAACAATAGTACCAAATTGGCTCCATTCTGTATCACCTTGATAGGCTGATAATGCACAACTTGGCACTGTTAGCACTATTCCACTCAATGTAACACTATAGAATGCAGATGTTAAGCTTACGCTTTGTGGCGTTGTATTCAAATTGATGACAGAGGTAAGACCGGTGCAATAGGCAAAAGCACTCTGCCCAATGCTTGTCACGCTGTTAGGAATGGTAACGGAGGTAAGACCGCTGCAACCGGAAAAAGCAGAACTTCCAATGCTTGTCACGCTGTTAGGAATGGTAAAAGCACCTTGCCTCCCGGCAGGATACTGTATTAAAGTGGTCTTATTTTTGTTGTAAAGCACTCCATCTACCGAACTATATTGTGTATTGGCTGCATCTACATTGATAGCAGTAAGACTGCTGCAATTGTAAAAAGCATAACTTCCAATGCTTGCCACGCTGTTAGGAATGGTAACGGAGGTAAGACGGTTGCAATTGTAAAAAGCATAATTTCCAATGCCGGTAACACCTTCGCTGATTACCACCGACTTAATCTTAGTTTTATAGTCATTCCATGGTGCATCATTGCCACTAAAGTTTGCCATTGCACCTGTGCCGCTAATGATGAGAGCGCGGAGGGGAAGCGTGAGTTCCCATGTGAGATTGTTATCACAGGTTCCACTTGCAAGGATAGGGTCACTAACTCCTGCAATATAGAAGTCTTTCCATCCTTCAGCAACTGCATAATCATCTGCAGTGCCTTCGGGTACAATGAGTTGCATTACATTGACAAAATTAAGGTCAAATACATCGGACGAAATACTGAGCGGCGTAATCCACGACACACTAACCGTATCTAAGTAGCACCCGTAAAAAGCATAATCTCCAATGCTTGTAACTCCGTTAGGAATTGTCAACGCACCGGTAAGACCGCTGCACCCGTAAAAAGCATAATCTCCAATGCTTGTCATGCCGTCAGGAATGGTCAACGCACCGGTAAGACCACTGCAACCGGCAAAAGCACCCCATCTAATGCTTGTCACGCTGTTAGGAATGGTCAACGCACCGGTAAGACTGCTGCAATAGGCAAAAGCAGACACTCCAATGCTTGTCACGCCGTCAGGAATGGATACAGAGGCAAGACCGCTGCAATCGGCAAAAGCATTGTTTCCAATGTGGGTAATACCCGCATTGATGACCACAGCTTTAATATCATGGATAGAAGAAAACCAAGGCACATCTTGCAGCACGTTATAATTTGGCATTGGTCCGTCCCCGCTAATAGTAAGCGTATCGTTTCTCAATGTCCAAGCAAAAGGTCTGAAAATGATTGGCTCGCCTGCATAATGGAACGAAACTGTTTTGTCAATTGTATTCTGAGATATGTTCGTAATCGGTTGTTCGGTGTTTGCACCGCCCCACGAAAGGGCATTAGGCGTGGATGCATCCGTAAAAGCGGTGTTTCCGTCTGAAGGATATGGGTCTGTTGTGCGAGAAAAACTATTGCTATTTGCCCCGCCGCCTGCCTGCTTCACATACAATCCACGATGTAGCGGGTCGCTATTAACGTTATTAGAGTTCCAGCCGGTGTAATTTTCATCCACATGATAAATCAGCAAACCACTTGCAGGGATAAAGGCATCCCAACCTTGTTGTTGCCGATTTTCCAAGAGAAAATATTCAACCGGCGTTTTTGTTTGTAATTTGTAAGAAACACCTGTGGTTGCAGGATTAGGCAAAGTGATGTCGCCTTCGGCTGTAAATACGCTCACAGGCACCCATCCCAAATCATTGCGGCACCAAGCCGAATGCAAGGCGGGAGTGCGCCCGTCATCGTTCCAATTGCCGCTTGCCATAATATCCCATGTGCCCAAATGCACCGACTGTCCGCCGCTGCCTTCGTAATCCGTATCATACAAGTCGGGTAAGCCAAACACATGGCTCAACTCGTGGGCTATAGTCCCAATATGGGCAAGGTTTGTACCGCTGGTGTTACGCAATTCAGAAGAGCAAGAATACTTAGTTACAGTTTTTCCGTCCAAAGTGGCAAGCGTATATCCACCACCAGAGAGCGCGTGCGACCAAATGGCATCTCCGGCAGGAGCACCTGCGGCTTGATCATAACCCGCAAAAATAATATGTATGCCGTCCACTCTGCCATCATTGTTTATATCATAATTAGCAAAATTGCACCCATCGGCATTCGCTAAAATTGCGGCTTCGCGTGCCATTTCGCTTGGGTCACCTCCAATCTTATGATCATAATACGCAATTTCGTGAGCCAGCGTGTACGGTCCAAAAACATCCACTTGATAGTCCAACAGCTCATAAGAGTCTGCATAAAAATAGTCGTGCAAACTGCCGGTGATGGTTTCGCCGTCAAGATTGGTGGTGGCACCTGGCTGATTCATCAATTGTTCAAAATGAGCTTTTGTTTTTGTAAATGGCTTCCCGGGAAACTGCACCAAAATAAGCGGTGCGTGCACAGTGCTTGGTGCTGCCGGTGCGTATTGTGCGTTGCCATTGAGCGTTGTCCGGCGCTTGCGCAACGAGCGCACGGGGTGGTCATTGGTTGGCGCCGTTTCTTTACTTGCCTTGCGCAACTCCTCTGCCTGTTCGCGGCTGAAGCGCAAGCCTTTTCGCGTTTTTCGCAAAAACGATTTGTCGCTTGCCCTGCGCTCTGCAATATTGCGGGCGCGAATGCCGGAGCGTTTCAACTTGCCGGAGCCATCCTTGTCTGCATATTCATAAAAACCGGTTGAGTCGGACAGCAGCGTGTAGCCATCTTCCGATGCAGCCCAATGTGCGTGTTCATCA
>BNTU01000159.1 GCA_025996835.1 Bacteroidia bacterium | reverse complement strand
AATTGTGGGGCAACGATGAAAAGTATTACCATTCCATGTTGCTGCTGTGGCTGAATGCATTAGGTTTCAAGCCGGATGCCGAAATGTGCACCGACAAAGGGCGAATAGATGCCGTGTGGACGTGGCAAGAGCGGGTTGTGATTGCAGAAGTGAAATATGCTGCAAGTGACGGCGGTAAAGATGCTACAAGCAACGCCGCTACAACAGCCCAATTATTAGACACAGCATTGGCACAAATTCGCGAAGTCCGCTATTATGAGCGTTATGCCGGCGAAAATAAGCGTATTGCACTGCTGGGCGTGGCATTTGTGGGGAAAGAGATTGTTTGTCGGATGGAAGAATTATCCTGATTCGTCATTGCGGGCTTGACCCGCAATCCCCTACTCTACATTGCTCTGTTGCCCAACATTCGATTCCTTCTCAGGGGATTGCGGGTCAAGCCCGCAATGACAGCCTCATTCCTACATTCCTACATTCCTACATTTCTACATTCAAAAAAAAAAGAGAGGGGGAAAGTGGCTTTCGACCATCTATTTCCCTCCTCCTGCTAAAAAAACAGTGTGCCTCTTGTCGAGAGTAGCGAAATGCTTCGTTACCAAAAATCGCTGTTTTTTAGTCTTGGGGATAAGCCCCTTGGTTCAGTGTGCCTCTTGTCGAGAATAGCGTTTGTGTTCGCTATCAAAAATCACTGTTCTTTTGTTTTGGGGCTACCCCGCAATTATTGTAAATAACTTTTATGTCTCTAATTCAATTTTTCGTCTTATTCACCTTTCTCTTATAATTAATCGTATATTCCACCCTGCGCAATTGGGGATATAACTCCTTCTTTATCAGGTTGAACGGAACGCCATCTTTCAGTTTCATCAGTTGTTTTTCGCGAACATCCGGCGATGCCTTAGAGTTCAGTATTTTCATGATTTTATCTTTGTCTTTCCAGTTGCCTTTTTTCACCAAACGGGAAAGTTCTGCCCAGTCTTCTCCTACGGCATTAGTGGTGAAAATGTTATCATCGAGTTCAAATTTAGACATCTCTGCTATCAGGAATTTTTTCCACACCATCACTCTATCGTCGGCGATACGTTTATTGAGAGCAAACGTACCGTCGGGCGATGAATAACTATTGAGTTGTATCTGTGTGATAACCACCGAGGTATCGTTGTTAAGGTCGGCAATCGTTTCTTTGAGTTTTTCCAACACTTCTCTATTTTGGGCAAAGGAGATGTCCATTTGCAAACTGCCGGGTTCAAACATAAAATGGTTGCTTATTTTATGATTGGTGTAAGGAATGTTTGGCTCCGGTTTTGGTTTCACCGCCTTTGCCACTTTTCGCACAGATTGCTTCGGCATGGGTTTGAGAGTCGGCTCAACAAGCGCAACAGTTACCGCCGGTGGAGCCACAATCACCGGAATCGACTGAGCAGGGCGGACAATAATCCGTGGCACATCATCGGTTTCCGGCTTGTTGCGGCGTTTCAATTGATGCTTCCACGCATAAGTAGCCTTAAAGCCAAAGGCATAGCCGGCATCCATGAACAGCCCTGTGTAGAGAGTTTGACGTCCCTGCATTTGCCATTGGGCACCCAACTCAACAGAGGGAATAAAGTTCATCTTCAGTGTTGTTATGTCGCCTTTACTTGTGGTTTGTACTGTGCCAAAACCGTGATTAGGCATATTTTCATAGTCCTCCCCTGTATAATCGACATGCCCCCAAGTGGTGCTTGTTGTTTCCGTTTTGTGAGATGCAGCAAGTGGTATACCTAATTTGCCTCCTGCCGTTGCATAAAGGGCAACTTTGGGGTTGAGCGGATATCGACAAGCGAGCATCAGCGGGATTTGCAAAAAATAGGCTGTATGAGTTTCTTTGAGGCTCCTGCGTGTAATATCATAAAAATTGCCCTCAGTCATATCTAAATCGGAAGGAAAATCTTCTGTGCGCAATACAGAATCCGCCGGCAAGTTTGAAAAGAGCGAGCCGGAATACAATCCAATCTCCAAGCCTAACGACAAGCTAAAATTGGGATGAAAAAAGAAAGCATAATCAACACCCAAATTGCCACTCAAGCCCATTTTAGCATCATTCATGACAGCCGTCAAATCATCCGCACAAAATTTGAACATAGAGCCTCCTCCCCCCACATGAACACGCCACTCGCCCGAATAAGCACTAACGCTATCCGGCACTTGCGCATGCAATCCGCAAACACTCAATGTAAAAATAAATATTATTATTATCCTTTTCATTTCTCGCTTTTTCTATCGTTTCGTCATTGCAGACTTGCCCCGCAATGACAGCAAATTTTCAATTTTTAATTACTCTCCCCGGCATCCCATTCACTCTCAAAATGTATGTTCCTTTTGGCAAGGAAGATATGCTGATTTGTTGCAATTCGTTTAAATACCGGCTACCAACCAATTGTCCTGTCATGTCATACAAATCAACTTGAGCACCTGCTTGCACGTCTGCGCCTCTAATAGTCAGTATGTCTGATGCTGGATTGGGATAACATTGTATCGCAGCCTGAGTCGCCGGAACATTTATTCTTTCGGGGCATGTTACAAAAGAGGGTCTCCCGTCATCCGGTGTCAATTCCACCGAATACGATGCTTCAGGATTCAGATGACCGTCTCCAAAATACAGATATGCCGCTGTTTCGTTGTCCAACTTGACACCATCCTGATACCATTGAAACTTCGCAAATTTATAGCCGCCATTGTTATTTTTGTTGTTGACCACCGACAAAACATCGTCCCAAAGTCGTACAACGAACACAACGCCATCTACACTCAGAGAACAGTCAGCAGCATCATCGTCAGCATCATCGTCATCGTCAGCATCATCGTCAGCATCATCGTCATCGTCAGCATCATCGTCAGCATCATCGTCAGCATCATCAACATCATCAACATCATCAACATCATCAACATCATCAACATCATCAACATCATCAACATCATCAACATCATCGTCATCATCAGCAACGGGTAGTTCCCTAAATGTCACACGCATGGTATGAACACTCTCTACATTTGTAAATGTGTAGCTGCCGTTGGATATTGAGTCTGTATTAACTACGCCATCAATGTATAGCGAATCAACTGCATAATCTACATCAGGCAGCCATACAAATTGGGGACTGGCAGCTGTATTCGGCACCTGCGTATCCAAACTGGATATTGGTCGAAGTTTGCCGTTGTCCTTCTTCACTAAAATTCTACCATCGTCTTCGGCTATGAGGGTAATTGTGTGGATTAGTGATTCAAAAATGGGCAAACCCTTAGAGGCTGCTGCATCCGAAGACATCTGCCAACGCATATTATCCCAATTCAAATTGTTGGTGATAAAATCCCAATCTTTAAAAGTCGTCATGGTGGTATCTCTTCCATGATAGCCTGTGCGAACGGTTATGGGATCCGTGAATTCTGCAACAACAATGCTATCACAAAGACCGGATTTGGATTGCATACTATCAGAGTAAAGCGCATAGCAATTTTGGACAACAAAATCGAGATTAAGCGTATCAAAAACTTCACTACCATCAATCCAATTAGAACTAATTTCCTTATTAAATATCTTGGCAGAAATTGCTCCATCCAAGACCGTATTTGCCGCAAAACAATTACTTACATGTCGCCGAATAGTATCATTTGCAGTTGGAGTTTCATCCTCGTGAATATTGAATTTATAGCGTCCGACAATTCCTGCAGCATAACCGGTAGAAGTAATATCTCCAAAATTGTAGCAATTTTCAATTTTAAGCGCAATAGCAGAAGCACAAATACCTCCGGCAAAAACATCTGGGGTATAGTCGCCAGTCGCGGTAATATCACCCAAATTATAGCAATTCAAAATAGCAGAACCATCAGTAGAAAATCCAACAATACCTCCGGCTTTGTTGGCGGCAGTAACTGTTCCTACATTGCTACAATATTCAAAAAAGCATCCATCATAACCTACGCCACAGAGTCCTCCAACACCATCATAATCTGTGCTTAAAATTGTTGCACTATTAGAGCAATAACGAAATGTTGATTGGAACGCTTTGGCACAAATACCACCAGCCGGGCTCCAGTCCGATGATGTAACAGTAACAGACCCTTCAACATTCAAATTTAGAATAGTTGCGCCATATAAATGTCCAAACACACCTGTTTCGTTAGATATGTGAATAGTATGTCCGCCGCCATCAAAAATTCCTCTGAATGGGGTATTATCCTCCCCTATAAAGTCTGTTATACTCTCGGTTCCGATAAGGTCTGTGGTCAGCCGAAAATACTTGCCGTCATAATCAATGCCGTCGAAGTTCACAGCCATAGCCAACGAATCCATATCGAGTTTGGAGTTAATCAAATAGGGACTTCTCTGTGTGCCGGCACCTCCATTATAAGTGGGTATTTTTTCGGATTTGGAATCCGCCTCAAACTGATGGTTGTGCATGACCTTCTCAAAAGTATACGTTCTGTAAGTTGGAAAACTCGCATTATACACAAGCAGCGAATCAGAACTTATGGGTTGGTCATAATCCAGTTTATAAGACTTGCATAGAAAATTTTCATCAGGAGCAATAACAATTGTTGTATCCCGCCCTTGTGGAATAATAATAGTGTTGCCTAAAACGTTGCCGTCAACATCCTTAAAGTGCGTCTTCGAGTCCCCCTCATATAGAGTGATAGTAAAATAAACCGGGTGTGTGCCGGCAAATATGGGCAATTTGGGATTTTCCGACTCATCAAGCGGTAGTTCCCAAACCGGATTTGCGTCCGTAAAGTTCCATGAATCCAAATGAATGCTAAACCAAGTTGCATCTGTAAAATTGTCCAATATTTCACTATTTCCATTAGTACCATAAAGGTCTCCGTACACAGTCGAAGATGCCATGCCACTGTTAGCATAAGAATTTTGGATGGAACCGCTGCCTGCTATCGTACCGGCATTATTACTTTCTTCCTCCGTTAACAGCAGAGTTGAATCATTGATTATTTCATAGGTCATATCAGGGTTGTCGATGATTTCCTCCTCTACCTTTACGGTAGTTTTTCGGGTTAATATAATCGACTCATTCGCCGCAAAGCAATATTGGACATTAGCGAAGTTTCCATATCCCACAATACCGCCGGCATAGCCATTATATTCGGCAGCATGCACTGTTTTGATATTTCCGACATTGTAACACTCGGAAATATAAACTCCGCTACTATACCAATCATCTGTAATACCTCCTATAATACCTCCTGCACAAACTTTTGACGAATAACCAAATTCAAATGATTGGTTTGCCGTAATTAGTCCCGTATTATAGCAATTAGAAATAAACGGATTATAATCACTGCCGTCCACCTTTATTTTATAGACATCATAACCGACTGCAGGTGAAAAATTTAGAGTAAGGCTATCCCCCTGCTCCAGAGTCACAATACTATCCGTTGGCGTGTTTGGCTATATTAAAAATGCTACTATTCAAAATCTGAATGTGAGCGGAACGGTTAATGCCAACGATGCAAGTTTTGCCGGAGGTGTTTGTGCTTATGCTGCAGGGCACTCTACTGTTATTT
>BNTU01000158.1 GCA_025996835.1 Bacteroidia bacterium | reverse complement strand
CAGAACGTGGTTCGAGATGAATCTCACCAAAATAAATAACCTTGGTCGGCAAGGTGTCAGAAATGTTTCATTTATTTATACATGCGACGGTATCAATGTTGACTTTCATCTTGAAAGTGACGAATTTATTTTCGATTGAAGCAATCCCCGAAAATAGTATTCATGGGCACGCCAGATTTCGCCGTGGCGAGTTTGCGTGCTCTGGTTGTTGGTGGCTATAATGTTGTGGGTGTGGTTACTATGCCTGACAAGCCTGCCGGACGTGGTCAGCAAATTCGCTTTTCGCCTGTGAAAACGTTTGCGTTGGAGCACCATTTGCCGCTTTTGCAGCCCGAAAAGTTGCGCGATGCGGCATTTTTGGAGGCTTTGCGGGCTTGGGAGGCTGATTTGCAGATTGTGGTTGCCTTTCGGATGTTGCCCGAAGCGGTGTGGGCGATGCCGCGATTGGGTACATTTAATCTGCACGCCTCGCTGTTGCCGCAATATCGCGGTGCCGCGCCCATCAACTGGGCGATTATCAACGGCGAAACGGAAACGGGCATCACCACATTTTTCCTGACCCACGAAATCGACACCGGCAAAGTGCTCGACCAAGTCAAAATCCCAATCGCCGACACCGACACCGCCGAAACAGTGCACGACCGCCTGATGAATCTCGGCGCAGAGTTGGTTCTCAAAACGGTCGAAGCAATCGCACAAGGCAATACGCAACCCACCCCCCAAGAAACAATGGGCGTTAATCCGGCGGATTTGCGCCCCGCCCCCAAACTTTTCAGAGAAACCTGCCGCATCAATTGGAATCGCCCCACAAAAGAAATCTACGACTTCATACGCGGTCTGTCGCCCTATCCGGCAGCATGGACAGAACTGACCGCCCCCAAAGGCGGCATCTGGGAATTGAAAATTTTTGAAACCGAAAAAGTGTTTGAAAAACACAACCTGCCGCCCGCAACCATTGTCAGTGACTGGAAAAAAATCATGGACGTAGCCACACAAGACGGTTTCATTCGCCTGAAAAGTGTGCAGCAAGCCGGAAAAAAACGACTGCCGATTGCTGATTTCATTTGCGGAAAAGCAGCGGCATTGCCCTAATTTCAAAAAAACTTTATCTGAAAAACGCGCGAATCACATCCATGCCATTCGCATACGCCAGCAGCCCAATGAGGAGTACCATGCCAACGAGTTGCGCCTGTTCGAGAAATTTATCGCTCGGTCTGCGGCGCGTAACCATTTCCACGAGAAGGAAAAAGATGTGCCCGCCATCCAGAGCCGGAATCGGCAAAATGTTCATCACAGCCAGCATAATCGACAAAAAGGCAGTCATCATCCAAAAAGCCAGCCAATTCCATTCGCCCGGAAACAGGTTGCCGATAGCACCAAATCCGCCAATATTTTCAGCACCCTTGGACGAGAAAATGTATTTGAACTGCCCAACATAATTGCCAATCTGCCGCACACCCATCCGCACACCGGCAGGAAACGATGCAAAAAAACTGTAATGCTTCACTTCAATCTTCGGAAGCGTATCTATAGGCGTGTAGGGAGCCGCCTTCTCAAACACAATATCCTTGAAATCGGCAGGCAACTGCAACTTTACCAACTCGCCGACGCGCAACACTTCCACCTCGTGAGCCTCCACAATGGCAAAGAGGGTCTTTGCATTCAAGTTTTGCAATGCCACGCCATCGGCAGTCACGGGCAAGTCGCCATCCTCAAAACCGGCGTTGTGCGCCATCGTGTTGTAGGCTAATCCGCTCGGCAGATTGCTCAACGGCAGATACGTTTCGCCATGCGAAAACACCACCAATGCGTAGATAAAAAACGCCAGCAGAATGTTCATTGCAACACCGCCAACCATAATCAGGAGGCGTTGCCAAGCGGGTTTGGCGCGAAATTCGTAGTCCTGAACGGGCTTTTTCAGAGCCTTTTTGTCCATACTTTCGTCAATCATACCCGCGATTTTCACGTAGCCGCCCAGCGGTAGCCAGCCGATGCCGTATTCCGTTTCACGCTGCCCGCGTTTCAGGCTGGCGAGGCTCCTAAACTTGAAAAAGTTCCACCCTTTTTCCTTCCCTTCGAGTTCCACCTCTTCGGTAACAAACTCGCCATCGTCATCCTTGACTCTCTTACCGTCTTCACCGGTTACATACACCTCTTTGGTCTCCTTACCCTCCGACCGGAAGCTGAAAAGAGCACCCCAAGCGTCAAAAAACAGGTAGAATTTCTCAACCCGCACCTTAAACATCCGAGCAAACCCAAAATGCCCTAACTCGTGAATAATCACCAAAATAGACAAACTCAAAATGAGCTGCAACGCCTTAATTACAATTGTTTCCATTTTTATTTTTTATTCATTTTTCAAATTCGGCGACAAAGGTAAAACTATTTTCAGTACTATGCAATACATAGTACTATAAAACCTCAATATTTAACAAAGTTTAACCAAATCGCCACTCATAACTCATAACTCATAACTCATAACTCGCAATCGCGTGATTTTATCCGTCTCTATCAAATCATCATACGTTGGCGAAGCGATGAACGGGATGCTCTGCATCATCTTTTCAATCACATCGCTCATTTGCAAAAAGCCGATGCGGTCTTCCAGAAATGCTGCTACAACTATCTCATTTGCGGCATTGAGGATACACGGCATATTGCCGCCTTTGCTAATTGCCTCGAATGCGAAGCCCAAGTTGCGAAACTTTTCCATATCCGGCTCCTCGAATGTCAGGCTACTGAATGTGTGCCAGTCAATGGCTTGAAAATCAGAGTGCAAACGCTCCGGGTAGTTCAGCGCATATTGGATGGGCAGGCGCATGTCGGGTACGCCGAGTTGCGCCTTCACCGACATATCCTCAAACTGCACCATCGAGTGCACTATCGACTGTGGATGCACCAGCACCTGAATTTGTTGGGGCTGCACGCCAAACAGCCACTTCGCTTCAATCATTTCAAAGCCCTTGTTTATCATCGATGCCGAATCAATCGTCACCTTCGCGCCCATGCTCCAATTGGGGTGTTTCAACGCCTCTTTGGCGGTCACGTGGCACAGTTGCTCCTTTGTGAACGTGCGAAACGGACCGCCGGAAGCAGTTAAAAGTATCTTATTGATGTCGTTGTTTCCTTCGCCTGCCAAGCATTGAAAAATCGCGGAATGTTCCGAATCCACAGGGATAATCGCCGCCTTATGTTCCAAAGCTAATTTCTTAATCAACTCACCTGCAATGACTAACGTTTCCTTGTTTGCCAGTGCAATCGCCTTGCCTGTCTTAATCGCCGCAATCGTTGGCTGCAAACCGGCATAACCCACCATGGCGGTCAGCACCATATCAACTTCCTCAATACTAACTACTTGCGCAATCGCTTCCGCACCTGCCCACACCTTAATCGGCAAATTTGCCAATGCCTCTTTCAGCGCAGGATATTTCGCTTCGTTGGCAATCACGACCACTTCGGGATTAAATTCGCGCGCCTGCTGAATCAGCAAATCGACTTGATTATTGGCTGTGAGCGCATACACACCCAGTTTGTCGGGGTGCCGACGGATGACATCAAGGGCTTGTGTGCCGATGGAGCCGGTCGAACCTAATATCGCGATTTGTCGCTTCATCGTTTAAAAGGTGATTAGTTCTTCGGGATTGAGGGGTTTGCCTTTGAACCACAGTTCAAAATGGAGGTGCGTCCCGTTGGAGAGGGTGCCTGAATTGCCTACAATGGCGATGACTTCGCCGGCATTGACATTTTCGCCCTGTTTTTTCAGTAGCACGGCATTGTGTTTATACACCGAAACGATGCCGTTGGGGTGTTGCAACTCAATCGTATAGCCACCCGTTGCCTCAAAACCGGCAAAAATAACGATACCGCGCATGGTTGCCAGGATGCTTTCTTTCGGCTTTGTAGCCACATCAATGCCATAATGTTTCTCATTCAAATCAAAATGGCTCGACACATACCCAACCACCGGCTTGTAGGGCATGGCATCTTCGGACAGCACGGGCACCACAGCCGCGTTGTTGAGGCTGTATTTGGTCTCTTCTTCGTGGGTGCGCACAAATTCTGCCAGCATTTCAGACTTTTTCAGTTCTTCCGCCCGCACAGTCAAAGTATCATCTGCCGGCATGGGAGTTACTTCATTCGTGCCGTTCAGCAGTTGAGTGATATTGTCTAAATAGTTGGTTTGCAGTCGAATGATTTCTTCCAACGAATCTGTTTTCATACCATTCGTCAGCAGTTGTTCGCGCATCTCATCGTCCAAATAGCCGGGCAAATAGTCGTGAACCGGCGTTTTAATAATCACCACCGCCGTCAGCACCGCCACCACAACCACAAGCACAAAGAGCGACCAGACAATAGAAAGAAACGACACCCGAAAAGAAAACACCTCTTCCAGGGCTTTCTCATTCAAAAAGGAGAGTTTATACTTAAACCGCATTTTCTTCCAAAATGCAGAAGAATTAATTTTTTTCACTATTCTTATTTTTTTAGCGCACAAAGGTACGAAAAAGTTATGAATTTTTCGTACCTTTGCGGCATTATTTTAAATGACATATAAAAACAAATGAAAAAAATTCTTTATCTTGTAATGGCTGTGGCACTTGGCATTGTCGGCTGCACCGAAGAAACCCAGACTCCCGTGTTGTCGGTGGACAAACCGGAAATTTCTGCGGATAGTCTTGCGGCGACTTACATCATCTCCGTCTATAGCAACAAGAAGTGGGAGGCTACTACCGCTTCTTCCTGGTGCAGATTGACGACAGACAACGGAACAATTACCGCAAACGTGGAGGCTAATACCACAATAAGCCCCCGTTATGCAACCATAGCCGTCATTGCGGGAGGATTATCCACGCAAATCATCCTTACGCAGGCCGGTACGTTGGCTTTTTCGGTGGATAAAACAAGCCTTTCCACCTCACCCCTTGCCACGAGCGACACTATTGCCATCACGAGCAAGGAAGACTGGACGACAAGAAAAGGTGCTACATGGTACACAATATCGCCGACTAATGGTCAGGCAGGACTGTCAGGAACAATTATCGTGGAAATACAGGAAAATGCAACGGGACAAACGCGCTCCGATACACTAATCATAACAGCGGGTAGAGCACAGCAAAAAATTGCCATCACGCAGGAAGGCAGTGAGTTGGGAGTTGATAAAACGGAAATTTCCGCTCTTCCCACTGTCACGGATAGTATCATTACCGTAACAAGCGTATTCGACTGGGTGGCTTCCGTTGCCATAGAAGATGATACTACATGGTGCAAAATCAGGATAATTCCGGATGCAACCGGCAAAAATGGAAAGATTGCTGTATCTCTGACTGCAAATGATGCAGCCGCTATCCGTTCGGCAGTAATTCTGGTTAGTTCGGCAACAATTACGCGCGAAGTCCGTGTGATACAAGCCGCTGCCCTTGCGGTGGAGGTAAACTCCATTTTTGCCGAGGCAGACTCTGCCGAAACACACATAATCCTTGTAACGAGTGGTGCCGTTTGGAACTTTTCAGTGGATGATACATGGTGTACACTATCTCAATCAGTCAATAACGATTCGCTTATTGTGGTTATAAATAAAAATACAGGG
>BNTU01000157.1 GCA_025996835.1 Bacteroidia bacterium | reverse complement strand
GCATTAGAAGATACTAATTGTTGGTATTTCTCCAAATAATTAATAAGTTCTTTACGTGTAAACTGCTTATTGTTAGCAGCAAATCGCATTATGTCCGCATTTGTAATCATCTATTTTTATACTATATTATTCTGCCTGCAAAAATACAACATTTTTGGCAATAACGACTGTTTATTGCCAAAAATGTTTTGTAATTAAATCATTATTTGCCAAAGTTGCCCCTCGTCTGTGGCGTTATCCTGCGCCAGAAACAAGCCGGCTTCGTTTTGCATACTTTGCCGATTATCAATCACCCAACCGGCAGGACTGACTATTTTGTACAATTCAGTCGATTTTATCTCCTGTGACACGGCTTTTGTGCAAAGCAACAAGCCAAGAACGGGAAGAACTAATTTTACAGATATTTTTTTCATTTTATTATAAATTATTTATTCCCCAAAATCAACAACCACCCCTCCTTACTTTTCACAGGAATACTCTCGTTAATCTGAAATATCTGTTCCTTTTGGAAGTTTTTCACAAAAGGTGCTTCCAATACCGCCTTCGACGGGTCAAGCCCCAACTTCGCCCAATCGAACGACAAGCGCACTTGTTGGTCTTTGTCGTCAAAATTACCGATGCTTATCAGCGTTTTGCCTTCGCGGACGTAAGCCGTTGCCTTCACATTCGGGTGATTGGTCTTCACGGGGCAGGCTTCGTTCCAATAACCAAGCATTTCAGCCTTTTCTATTCCAAACGATTTCCAAACGTTCCATACGGGGACGGGCGAATGAGTATCGTCTGTCCACGAATGGCGGGCGGTCGCGCCATACACCATACCCAGATAACGGTTGCCGCCATCCTGAAGCATTTCGCTCATCTGTCCGAACGGGATGCCGGAAAAGGTCGCAAACCATTCATCCGGCATCATTTGGTTGTAACGAAAACTTTCTCCGAACCAAAGCCTGTCCACATACGGGAAAAAGTCGGTGTATTGATTTGCCGGTCCAATGGAATAACCGGTATTGGAATGTAAGTCAATCAGCGCTCCCTGACGGTATTGTGCCATGATTTTACGCATCCGCTTCATTACTTCGCGGTCGAACGAAACATCGTCCATATAGATGCCGTCTATTTCATAATTCTCAAACATCCAGCGCAATCCTTCCAGATAATAGTTAATCCAGCGGGAGAATCCGGTCAGGACAAGTGCTGCATCAGGATTTTGACCGGGCAGTTCGGTGTACCACGCAGGTTTGTAATCATCTATCAGATGTTCACAATTCCAAGGCGTTCCGTAGCCGACCCCGGCAGTAAATATTTCGTGGTTCAGACTTTTCAAAGCATAGACTTCAACCGTATGCGTGGTTTGCTCCCGAATGGTGTAATAGAGTTTCACTTTCCGGTCGGCGGCATGTTGCTCCCGTATATATTCCTTCAGCGGCTCCCTCACAATATATGGATAATTGATAACCGGATTCAAGGTCTGAGCATGGTGTATATTGGCAATATTGGCACCTTCCCCGGCTGCTTTGGCAAAACTTTCCGAACTGCCGTGATAATATCTTTCCGAGAAATGTTTTGCCGGATCGACGGGTTTCACCGGTGTCACCAACAGGGCAAATTCAAAATCCAAAGGCGTGCTCGAAATCACATTGCTTCCGGTTGAGGTAACCACCGTTGCCGACCCGCCGGGAGCACCGTTGACGGATATGCGCCCCCGCCCGGCATTTTCCCACACGGCAGGAGGAGCAGGTTTATAATCGTTAATCAAGGGACCATGATAACTTCCACCCCTAAATTCCACATGCAATCCGGACAAAGCACCGCCCGTCCAGTAACTATCCCAAGGGCCCTTCCAGTCCCATGTGTAATTTGCCGGACGGTATCCGCCTTTAAAACCTGTTCCCATAAAATATTCGGAAGCAGAAGGGGTATAGTTAGTGATTAATTGGATGTTTTGAACCGGTATTTTCTTGTCTGCCGATAATCGGACATGGTAACGGAGATAGCCGTCGTATTCCATAGATGCTTCACAGTCAAATTTCAAACCGTCGCGGATTGCCGAAGCATTCCACCGGATAAGACCGTCTGCTTTTTTCTCCATCGTCACATTGTCTGCCGTAAACGGGATTTTCCCGTTTGCGGTACTCACCACAAATTCCATCGGCTTTTCAAGTACATGAAGTCCGTTAATTTCTATGGATTGGGGCAGTCCGTTAGTGTTTACAAGGACGGTCTTGCCGGTAGCGGTAACAGTACGACCGTCGAACGACATTTTTTGATACGGTGCTACGGGTAAATCGTCCATGCCGATAGTCGAATTGAGCCACCGGAGCCGTGCATGGCGCCATAAATCGCCGTCGCCCTTATCGGCAAGCAATTTTTTGCCAACATGAATCACGACATCCACCACTTGCGGCTTTGCATTTTCTGCCGAAACAGTAACCGTTCCCTTATATTCTCCACCTTGAATATTTTCAGGGATTTGCAACCCGCACCACAAGGCTTGGACATTGTCTTGGGGAACATTCACCGTAAATTGAACAGGTTTGCCATCCCAATTGGTGCCTCCCAAATTAAAGCAGGTGATTTCTTCCGCCGAAAGCACGCTTTTTCCCGAACTGTGCGTGAAATTGCCGAATTGCAGATTGACCGTCTCCAATTTCTTCTGAGACGCCCACAAGCCAATTTGCCAAGTGTAATATTCGTTGGGCAAGGCATATCCTTCAAAGGCAAGGGCTTTCAATCCTGTGTTATACGCCTTGCTCGCCCAACGCGCAGGAATCGTTGTCAGCCGGATAGGAAAAGCGCGGTCTTCGGGAAATACAACAAAATCGCCGGGATGTTGCTCTTTAAGCGTTTGTAGTTCTTTTCCGGTGGCGATTAGTCCCATCGGGGTAAAGAAATCAAATCGAGACCTTGATTCAATCCGTTCTACTTTCGCTTCCGGCAGCGTTGCCCATTGCGCTTTTACTCCGTTTTCCCATTCGGAATCGGTTGCATATTCCGGTGGCAAATAATCATTCCACGGTTTTCCATAGCGGGCATCATCATATCCGGTTCGGAATTTATAGGGCAGATAATAAATATAATAGGTTCCCGCACCGGCTTCCGGTTGAAAGGCAATCACGCCTTTTTCCGAAGAAAATTCAAGCAGGCTCACATTTTTAACTTCCTCACCGGAAGCAGCATTTTTCACCACCACCCGCTTGGTTTCGGGACGCATATCCGAACGTCGCCACGGCAAGGTCGCAACAACGGCGTTTTGCTTCGCATCCGTCACCGAAACCACCGCCCGATGATTACCCACACTGTCCACATTCCACGAACTGTCGGCAACAACAAACGGAACACCATCGGGCGAAAAATCCTGATACTGACTGTCGCCATCAGGCGAAACTAATCCCGTACAGCCACATGCTATACAGCCAATTATAAACAATACTAATTTCACAGATATTTTATTCATTTTATTATAATTTATAATGATTATCCGCAAAGGTAGGCATTATTTGCATACCCACAGCACGCATTTCGGCAGATTGATAATAATTAATACTATTTAACCTAAAAAAGCGCGGAAATATGAAAATTGCTTAAAAAAATTGCCTCCCGTTGCCGTCCGATATTTGCTCGAAGAGTGAGCGAATACGAGTGGCAACTTTTTAATATAGATGCAGAATCATTGATGGTTCGACGACTGAGGCGAATGATTGGGAAATGCACAGCCCCCCCCTTTTTGTATATATTATTGTTTGCAAAATCGAAAATCAGCAGATTTCAAAACCTCATTTTTACCTAATTTAAACAACAGAACAACCTCAGTAGCAAATGATTACACCCACAAAACCGACCTCATTACCTCATTCATTTGTTTTCTTGCGAATGGTTTGTTGATAAAATTTGACATATCCTTCATATTCTTGCTCAAAAGTTTCTTTTGTGGCGTGGTGCTCTTTTTGATTTTCAATATAAACACACAAATCGTGTATATTCCGTTTGGAAACCGAAAATGCCGAACATGATTGTTGCCATTGAAAAAGCCCAACACACAAGCGATTGTCGTTGATAAATTTTTCAGAACTATTGGCAATGATTGTTGCCAATGTTTCTTCGTCCAATTGAGGCGCACGAGATACAAAAAAATGTACATGTTCGGGATTGGCGTAAATCGAATACATTTTGCAGCCGTTGTTATTCACAATTCCCGTAATATATTTTTCAATTCTATCGCGGAATTTTTCCAAAATGATTGGCATTCTGTTCAATGTTGTAAAAACAAAATGCGTGTAAAGATTATTGTATTCTACTTTCATTTTTAATGAGGTAATGAGGTTGGGGGTTATATGTTATCTATTTGCTACTGAGGTCGTTCTGTTGTTTAAATTAGGTAAAAATGAGGTTGTTCCCCATACATCACTTCGTGCAGGGCGTTGGTGTAATCGTCCTTTGTGTGTATTTGACTTCGTCGATGGCGTTGCCATTCGTAACGCGAGAGCATATTTTCAAAAATTGGATTCATATTTTTACTGTTTTAGCACGCAGATGACGCAGATTTAATGGATTTTCGCAGATTCTTTTATATAATTTAAATAATCACAAATATTTTCTTTGTAAAATATTTTTCTTTTATAATCAACGTGAGGCAAGACATAAAAATTCCTTTCAAGTTTATTGTTTTCACATACTTGAAATTTGTTTTTATCGCATCTCGTCTCGTTATTAATTCTATTATATCCCCAATATCTCTTTACTTCCTCTTTTTCTGTTGTCAATAATTTTAATACAGGTTCTCCCAATGTGATTATTATTGCTTTTTGATATTGCTTTATTTCCTCTTTCAACAAAGCCAAATTATCCATTAGGTGCTCATATAAAACACACATTGTTTGAGCAGGTGGTTTTGAATAAAAATATTTAAAAACATTCGTAGCGTAAACATTATCATCAACACTAATCTGTAATTTATTGCAGATAAATTCAATGTATGTTCTTAAAGAATTTGATTTGTCTAAATTCAAAGTGCATTTTATGTTTTTTCTTGATTCTGAATTTTGCACAGTTGGGTCTTGTCCAATAATTATCAATTTTATTTCATCATTCCCAACGAAAGGTGGAATAACATCTAATTTTGTATTAATCTCATTATATCGACAATATTGAGATTTTTCTTTTAAATTATCTCTAATATCTTTTGCCCTATTTGTAATTTCTTCTTTTGTCATCATTCTAAATTTTAATATCTGTGTTATTTGCGTGCTTACAAAACATTTTCTTTCTACTGTTATCAAATGCTTTACGGCGAATTTTGAGTTTCTTTCCAAAATTCAACAACAACCCCAATTCCCCTTTCTTCCTTCCCACCTCAGCACATTGCCGAATTATAAGCCCCTTTCGCTCTAATTCGGATAACTTCTTATCCGGATTATTCAAGTCGCTATACAACGAGTATAAAATATCCGTATTCACTGGAATTATTCCCAACTTCTTTAATCGTTCCATTATTTATACAAATAAAATCGCCGCAAAGTTAATAAAAATTCGATAGATAACGAAAAAAAAACAAAATCGAGCAGGGTCAACGCATTAAAAATGGCTCTATAACGTTTGGTACGGATAAGTTAAATGTGGGGGGGACGTGGTGTAAGTTTATTGTTATGCGACCTCATTTTTACCTAATTTTCTTAACAAAACGACCTCGTACCTTTGCAGCGAGAAATGTTGAGGAGTCGATTATTCACAAATTTTGTATTTTTGTGAGCTAATCGGGAAAGGGTAGAACGATAGAGACAACCAGATA
>BNTU01000156.1 GCA_025996835.1 Bacteroidia bacterium | reverse complement strand
AATTTACCACGCTCGAATTGACAAAGTTCAACAAATTGCTAACAGAATCGCAAACTGATTTAGACAAATGGCTGTTTTGCATGAAGTATCAGTCCGAGTTGCCGGAGCAACCGGCAGAACTAAAAGGCGAAATATTCGATGAATTGTTTGAAATAACAGATTTAAAAACATTAACAGAAGAAGATATGACAGCGTACGAAAAAAGTTTTGAAAGATGCTATGGTGCCGAATTGGCAGCAGACTATGCTATGGAGAAAGGTATGGAGAAAGGCAGAGAGCAAGGTATCCAACAAGGCATCTTTCACACTGCTAAGCGGATGAAAGAAAAAGGGCTGGACTTGGAACTCATCGTTTCAGTTACCGGATATACTCCCGAGCAGTTGAGAAGCATGGGGCTGAATTAGCATTGCCGGGGGTGGCTCGAAAAAAAACCTGTTAGGTCTTAGAGACCTAACAGGTTTGGTGGTGGACCATGGAAGCATGCCCCAATCGCGTTCGGAAGATTTTAACACGGGCTGAAAGCCCACCATATCCCAGCCCAACGCATCGCGTTGGGAAATGGGATTTTGCGTGTTTTGCGCCCTGAAAGGTGGGGTGGCGTAAATCAAGTTTCATTTTCTTTGTTTTATGTTTTTGCCTCAATTTATCATTTTTTTATATTATTGATTATCAAAAATATATGACCAAACAAATGCAATATGTGGTGGGTGCTTTTTTGGACTCAATGCCGATTTACGCCACCCCACCTGAAAGGGCGATAGCAATGGCTGATGCCCTTTCAGGGCGAAACGAGAGGGAGAGGGCATCTTTCGTAGGGCGATGCCCAGTCGTGGTCGGAAGGAGAATATGCAGGATTGTTTTTTGCATATTCTACCGCCTTTTTATTTAATTCACTGACCGAAAAATCGGCATAATACTCTCGCTGCCATTTGGTGTAATCAAACGGCTCTCTGATTATTTGTGATATGAAAATTTCTGTTTCGATAACGCCTAATCTTTCCATCAAACAGTTCATACCGTCATTCATAATTGCTGCTGTGTTATACATAAAAATCCTCCCATAAAGTTGTAAATTCTATCGGCGAACAAACCTTAATGTCGCCGTTTTCGTATTTTTTCAAAATTCCGTCATCGGTGGTTATAAAGCAATCGCAACCGGCTTCTATCGCGCAGGAAATATGCAGTGCATCTTTTGCTTTTACCCCGTATTTCATAATTTCATTTGCCCTTTTTTCGATAATATCCGCCTTGTCAATATCTACAAAAGACACAGCATTTCGGAAAAACTTTTCAATCGTTGCCCTGTTCTTTGTATGCGAACTATTGCTGTTTTCGTAACGTGAAACGTACGAATAGGCAAGCCGTAATTTCCCATTGGTTATCAATTGCTGTATATACAGTTTCGCTTGCGTTTCCAAATGAATACGAATCTGACTTTGGTCGTCAAACGGTCTGTTATAGGCGCAATTATCAAAATATACTTTCATTTTCGTGCTTTTTTTCTGCTTTTGTTTGTCATTGTCGGGCACAAAATTACAATTTTTATTTTGATTTCGCATCATTGCTATCCATTAGAACCAAAAAAAATATGTAACTTTGCAACTCGAAAATATCATTAATATGAAAAGTACATTTTATGCAGCCATGACTGCTCTATTAACTCTCACAGGATGTTCCCCGCGCATTGGAAGTTTTTTTTCAAAAAAACATTTGGCAGTTTCAAAAAAATGTTGTACCTTTGCACCGTTTCACGGGTAAAAATCCGCGTTTTGAGGGGTTAATGGCTTGATTATTAGCTGATTGCGATGCAGTTTTTTTCTACGGGAAACACATTTAAATATTGTCCGGAAAGTCCGGATTAATTTAAAACATTTATAAAAAAAATGACAGATCCAATTGCAGATTATTTGACGCGACTGAGGAACGCCATTAAAGCGAAACATCGCGTGGTGGACATTCCGGCGTCGAATTTGAAGAAGGAAATCACTAAGATTCTCTTCGACAAAGGCTACATCTTGAATTACAAGTTTGTAGAAGACGGTCCACAAGGCTCGATAAAAATCGCCTTGAAGTATGACACCGTCAACAAAGTGAACGCGATTAAAGCCCTGACACGTATTTCTACGCCAGGTTTGCGTCGCTACGCCGGGCACAAAGATATGCCGCGCGTACTGAATGGGTTGGGTATCGCGATACTTTCGACCTCCAAGGGAGTGATGACAGACAAAGAAGCCAAAGAACTCAATGTCGGCGGCGAAGTATTATGTTACATCTATTAATGAAGGAGGAAAGAAAATGTCAAGAATAGGAAAATTACCCATCACAATCCCTTCGGGAGTAACCGTAACGCAACAAAACGATGTTGTGACGGTAAAGGGTCCGAAAGGAGAGTTGAAACAGGAGATAAATCCCGCTATCACTATCGCGGTGGAAGGCAACACTTTAACGGTGACGCGCCCCGATGACGAACGTCAAAATCGTGCTTACCACGGTTTGTATCGCTCGTTGCTAAATAATATGGTGATTGGCGTATCGCAGGGCTACAAGAAAGAGCTTGAATTGGTTGGTGTGGGTTACCGCGCGGCTAACACGGGCAATTTGTTGGACTTCTCGCTCGGCTACACGCACAATATCTATTTGCAGTTGCCGCCCGAAATCAAGGTGGAAACGAAGTCGGAACGTAACAAAAACCCGTTAGTGATTTTGGAGTCGGCTGATAAGCAGCTAATCGGACAAGTTTGCGCGAAAATTCGCTCATTCCGTAAAGTTGAACCTTACAAAGGTAAAGGTGTTCGCTTTGTGGATGAAGTGGTTCGTCGGAAATCCGGAAAATCAGCAAGTAAATAACATTAAAACCGGAAAATCATGACAACAAAAGAATTAAGAAGAATAAAAATCAAGCAACGGGTGCGCAAGCATATCTCAGGAACTGCCGCTCGCCCACGTTTGACAGTGTTTAGAAGCAACAAACAAATTTATGCCCAGGTCGTGGACGACTTGACCGGCAACACTTTGTGCGCTGCAAGCTCCCTTGCTTTGACCGAGAAAGCCCCTAAAAAGGAAATCGCCGCGAAAGTGGGCGAGGTCATCGCCGAAAAATCTAAGGCAGCCGGTATCGAAACAGTGGTTTTCGACCGCAATGGCTATCTGTACCACGGTAGAGTGAAAGAATTGGCTGAAGCAGCCCGTAAAGGTGGACTTAAATTTTAATAAGAAATGGCAATAAATAATACAGTAAAGACGACAAACGACTTGGAATTGAAAGACCGTTTGGTAGCTATCAATCGGGTAACGAAGGTGACCAAAGGTGGTCGCACGTTCAGTTTCGCCGCCATCGTGGTGATTGGAAATGAAGACGGTGTCATCGGTTGGGGCTTGGGAAAAGCCGGCGAAGTGACGGCAGCTGTTTCCAAAGGCGTAGAAACGGCGAAGAAGAACTTGATAAGAGTGCCTATCTATAAAGGAACGATTCCTCACGAGCAGGTAGCGAAGTTTGGCGGTGCGCAAGTGTTTCTCAAACCGGCTACGCACGGAACCGGAGTGAAAGCCGGAGGTGCCATGCGCGCGGTGTTGGAGTCGGTAGGTGTGACGGACGTGTTGGCAAAGTCGAAAGGCTCATCCAACCCCCACAACTTGGTAAAAGCGACCATCGCGGCATTAAACGAATTGCGCGACCCCGCTATGGTGGCTCAAAACAGAGGTATTTCAGTTGAACGCGTATTTAAAGGTTAAGGAGGACAAAAAAAATGGCAAAAAAAGCAACAACAGCGGCAACAATCAAAGTAACGCAAGTCAAAAGTCGCATCGGATGTCCGAAAGCCCAACGCTTGACGTTAGACGCTCTTGGATTGAGAAAAACAGGTCGCACGGTAGAACGTCCGGCAAATCCCGCAGTGTTGGGAATGATAGAGAAAGTGAAACATTTAGTCGTAGTTAGGAGTGATGAGTTATGAGTTATGAGTTATGGATTGTAACTTTCGGGGTATGATTCATAGCGAATAACAAAATAACAAAAAACTCATAACTCATAACTTATAACTCATAATTAAAAGAAATGAATTTATCAAATTTGAAACCCGCAAAAGGCTCTACTCATAGCCAAAGACGCATCGGTCGTGGCACCGGTTCAGGCATGGGCGGCACTTCCACACGCGGTCATAAGGGACAGAAGTCACGGTCGGGCTATTCCAAGAAGATTGGTTTTGAAGGTGGGCAGATGCCTATTCAACGGCGTTTGCCGAAGTTCGGTTTTAACAACATCAATCGCGTGGAATATAAAGCCATCAATTTGAGCACTTTGCAAGCACTGGCAGAGGCGCAACAATTGACGAAGATTGGTATCGAAGAGTTGAAAACGGCAGGATTCGTTTCCTCCAAGCAATTGGTGAAAGTGCTCGCAAAAGGCACAATTTCTTCAGCAGTGGAAGTAACAGCGCACGCTTTCTCCAAAACTGCCGAAGAAGCCATCGCCAAAGCAGGCGGTAAGGCAACGACCCTCAAAATCTTTAAGGAAGCATGAGAGCAGTTGATACAATAAAGAATATTTGGAAGATTGAAGATCTGAAAATGCGGATAGGCATCACGCTGGGCATTATTTTGGTGTATCGTTTCCTGTGTACCATCGTCCTTCCGGGCGTTGATTCAGCGGGGTTGGCGGCATTGCAAAGTCAGACTGCCGGTGGGTTGTTGTCGTTGCTGGATATGTTTTCGGGTGGTGCGTTTTCTAACGCTTCAATCGTTGGGCTGGGGATTATGCCCTATATCTCGGCATCTATTATGATGCAGTTGTTTGCGATTGCGATTCCGAGTTTTCAGAAGTTGCAACGCGAGGGCGAGAGCGGACGGCGAAAAATTGCGCAATACACGCGCTATCTCACCATTGCGATTTTGATTCCTCAGGCGTTTGCATACCTTACAAACTTGGGCGTTCAGTTGCACGCAGCCGGTGCAGCGGTTCCTACGGGTGCTTGGTTCACTTTTTCGTCCATCCTCATCCTCACGGCGGGTTCGATGTTTGTGTTGTGGTTGGGCGAGCGCATCACGGATAAGGGTATTGGCAACGGTGTTTCGTTCATCATTATGGTGGGGATTATCGCTCGTTTGCCGCAATCTTTGAGTCAGGAAGTTGTGTCCCGCTTGGGTCAGGATGCCGGTGGTTTGGTGATGTTCCTTGTGGAGTTGGTTATCATGTTGTTTGTGACTGCCTTTGCTATCGTGCTCGTGCAGGGTACCCGGCGTATTCCGGTGCAATATGCGAAGCAAATGATTGGTAATAAGCAGTTTGGCGGTGCGCGTCAGTACATTCCTTTGAAGGTGAATGCGGCTAATGTGATGCCTATTATCTTTGCGCAAGCCATTATGTTTGTGCCGATTCAGTTTATTGGCTATAGTGCCGATGCGGAGAGTTTTGGGATGAAGTATTTTGGCTGGTTGACGGATATGAACGGCTTTTGGTACAATTTGGTTGATGCCTTTTTGATTATCGTGTTTACCTATTTATATACGGCAATCACGATAAATCCGAAGCAGATGGCTGACGATTTGAAGCGTAACAACGGCTTTATTCCGGGCATCAAACCGGGGAAACAGACGGCGCAGTATATTGATGAGATTATGTCGCGTATCACGCTTCCGGGTGCTTTATTCCTTGCAGGAGTGGCAGTTATGCCGGCGTTGGCAAAATATATCGGCATTCAACAGGGCTTTGCGTCGTTCTTTGGTGGCACATCGCTGTTGATTTTGGTGGGCGTGGTTTTGGATACCTTGCAACAAGTGGAAAGTCATTTGTTGATGCG
>BNTU01000155.1 GCA_025996835.1 Bacteroidia bacterium | reverse complement strand
TTTTTTTTAACATGAAAGAACACTGCAGTTAAAAGCTCAGCCTCCACAAAAGGGGCGAAAGCCCCTGCCTTGCGCTTACACGGTGCAAAGATAGCCGGAAATTTTTATTTTTGCAAGTTTTCTATACCATTCATTTTCAATGAATTATTTTTTGAGGCTGAATTGCTGCAAAGGTAGATAAAATAATTGGTATTTTAAAAATATTCCGTACTTTTGTGCCCAAAATGGATAAGAATATGCAAGATATGCATACAACAGAAAAGATAACTATTTACGAGGTTTTGCCGCGATTGTTTGGCAACAGTACGCCAAATCCTGTTCCTAATGGCACAATCACGGAGAATGGGTGCGGCAAGTTGTCGGCGTTTTCGGGCAGTGTGCTGAGGGAAATTAAAAAGTTGGGCATCAGCCATATTTGGTATACCGGCGTGTTGGAACATACCACGCAGACTGTTTATCCCAACATTCGCCCCGACCATCCGACTGTGGTGAAAGGCAAGGCAGGCTCGCCTTATGCCATTAAAGACTATTACGACATTGACCCCGATTTGGCGGACGATGTGCCTGACCGCATGGCTGAATTTGAGGCTTTGGTCAAGCGCACCCACAAAGCCGAGTTGAAAGTCATCATCGACTTTGTGCCCAACCATGTGGCTCGCGAATATTATTCGGATGCCAAGCCCGATTCGGTGATTGATTTGGGTGCCTTAGACAACACTCACGCCTCGTTTTCGGCGAAGAACAATTTTTATTATCTGCCCGGACAGGCTTTGCAGCCTCCAAAATATCAAGCCCGCCATGGCAAAAATCCTTACTATGAGTTTCCGGCGAAGGCTACGGGGAATGATTGCTTTAGCCCCCATCCTACGCCTAATGATTGGTTTGAAACGGTTAAATTGAATTATGGGGTGGACTATTTGAATGGTGGAAAAGCGCATTTTTCGCCGGTGCCGGACACTTGGAAAAAGATGCTGGATATTTTGTTGTTTTGGGCGGACAAACAGGTGGATGGGTTTCGTTGCGATATGGCGGAAATGGTGCCGGTGGAGTTTTGGGAATATGCCATTCCCAAGGTCAAAAAGCAGCATCCTCACCTTATTTTTATCGCCGAGATTTACAATCCCGCCCAATATCGGAACTATCTGCATCGCGGCAAATTTGATTATCTCTACGACAAAGTGGGGTTATACGATACCTTGCGGGCTATTGTGGAGGGGCATCAGTCGGCAAGTGCCATCACGGCTTGCTGGCAATCGGTGAGCGATATTCAGCCGCAGATGCTCAATTTTTTGGAAAATCATGACGAACAGCGCATTGCATCTGACTTTTTTGCCGGCAATCCGCAACGCGCCATTCCGGCATTGGCTGTTGCGCTGCTGATGAATACCAACCCGTTTATGCTCTATTTTGGTCAGGAAATTGGCGAGCGCGGGATGGATGCGGAGGGATTTTCGGGCTGCGATGGGCGCACCTCGATTTTTGATTATTGGGCGATTAGCAGTTACCGGTTACCAGTTACCAGTTACCAGTTATCGGTTAGCAATGAGCAGAAGGCGTTGCGGGAGCGTTATGGTGAGTGGTTGAATTTGAGCCGTTCTCATGCGGTTTTTCGGGCGGGTGGTTTTTTCGATTTGATGTATGTTAATCCGCATAGCGACGGGTTTAATCCCGACAGGCAGTTTGCTTTTTTGCGTAGCGATGGCAAGGAATTGGTTTTGGTGGTTGCCAATTTTGATGAATATGCTCGCGAGGTATCCGTTTTTTTGCCGGCTCATGCGTTTGACTATTTTGGTTTCACTAACAATGCGTTGTGCGACACTTTTTATACGGTAAGTGTGGGTGGTTGGGATGCAACAATAGCAACGCTTGTGAAACCGGTGGATTTGCAAAATAAACAAAAATTGACATTTAAACGTTAATTGACAATTAAAGCGCAATATGAATCCGTTAAAAGCATTTGTTATATTAGTATCGTGCATAACTCTCTGTTGCCCAACGGTTGATGGACAGAACAGAAGAGCACAGATTGTGACTTCACGTCCGACTTATGAACCTACCACGTTTTCAACTCAACGGAACGTTGCGCCCAAGCCCGCCGCACCAAAGCCCAAAAAAGACACTACCAATGCCGCAAATCTTTTCTATCTGCGGGCAAATCTTGCTAACTGGATAGTAACCGCACCAAGCGTTGGTCTTGAATATTCCCCCATGAGCAGGCTTGGAATCTTGGTTAACGTTGCTGTGGCACCGTGGGATTTGGACGAAAAACAACGACGGCTGTGGTATATAGCACCACAAGTGCGCTACTATTTGGGAGCAGCCCTGCGTATGTATGCAGGTGTGGAATATTCCGCAGGACAATACTGCGTGGCAAACACGAGCGGCGAGCAAGGCGACTTTTGGAGTGTCGGACTGGCGGCAGGCTACCAATTCAGCCTCTCCCGTAGCTTGCTGCTTGACCTCGGCATGACCTTGGGCTACATGGAATTTTACAACAAAAAATACTTCACCTATAGCGAGGGATATCATTATGAAACCCATCCGGCTCTGAAAGACTACGGCTGGTGGAAAGGTCCCACAGCAGTGAGTATATCGCTTGTTTATCAACTTTTCTGAAAATCAAAATAAAATATGTACCTTTGCGCAAAATTTTTAATAATAATGTTATGAACACAACGAATTTGAATGCAACGAGCAAGCAAAAATTTCATTCAGTCCTTGATGAACCGGATGAAATGTCGGCAGTAGTGGCGTATATCCATACAATAAAGGGTGCCAATGAGGTATATCCATGTTGTTTTACGAATGAAGAAAAATTAACGCGCATAGAGCAATCTGTTTTGGATGCGCGATTGGGTTTAGGCATCACTCACGAAGAAATGTTTGACAGACACCCTGAATGGTTATAATTTGGTTGCCATTAGCAGAGGAGGCATTAAGCGGTATTTTTCGTTTTTACAACGAAAGAAGTGAGCAAGCTGCCATTAAACTTGTGTTCGATATACGGCAGGCTACCAAACAGCTTGCAAAATATCCGGAAATAGGTTTCAGGGAACCTTTATTGGCATACCGCCCGGAAACATTCCGTTCCTTAATTGTCAGAAAAACATACAAAGTAGTGTATTACATAGAAAAAGGTACGGTCTATATCGCTGATGTGTGGAATACACGGCAAGATCCGGAAAACCTTCGCAATAGAATTTATATTGATACACGTGAATATAAATTTAATAGAGAAGAAGCTAATGAAAGATAAAATGAAGACATTAAAAATATATTTCACCGATTTTTGGGCTAATTTTGATGTTACGGATAATTTTATTTATCGCGTTTTGGCAAAAAAATATGATATCATCATTGACGAGAAACGTCCCGATTATTTGTTTTTTTCATGCTTTAGTCCCAATCATTTGAAATACAAAAAATGTGTTAAGATTTTTTTTACGGGCGAAAACATTGTCCCTGATTTCAATTTGTGCGATTATGCGCTGGGATTTGACCATCTCACATTTGGCGACCGTTATTTAAGATTGCCTTTATATGTTGTGACACAGCACTTTAATACACTGTACGACAAAAACGTACCAAGCGATGAGTGGTTGTTGAACCGGAAATTTTGCAATTTTGTTTATACAAATGGCGACCAGGCAGACCCTGTTCGGCTTCAGTTCTTCAAAAAATTATCCGAATACAAGCAGGTTGATTCGGGCGGACAACTCGAAAACAATATCGGGCATCCGGTTGAAAACAAATTGGATTTTATTTCAAATTACAAGTTTACCATTGCCTTTGAAAACTCCGCAGTGGATGGCTACACGACTGAAAAACTAATGCAACCGATGCAAGTAAATTCGTTGCCGATATACTGGGGCAATCCCTCCGTGCATAAAGATTTTAATTTGGATGCCATTATTTATTTGAAAAATCACTCGGAGGTGAACAAAGCCATCGAAGAGGTCATCCGATTGGATAATGATGATGCGGCCTATTTGGAAAAATTAAAAAAGCCATGGCTGATAAATGACACTTACAAGCATTGGGAAGAGGTTTTTTCACACTTTTTGGAGCATATCGTTGAGCAAAACAAAGAAGATGCGTTGAAACGACCTCGTTATGGCTTTCGCAAGCAGTATGTGACAATGAGATATTTTTAAAATATAATGACATGAACACGATAAATTACAGTATCATAATCCCGCACAAAAACATTCCAAAATTATTGGAACGTTGTCTGGCATCCATCCCACAACGGGATGATATTCAGGTTATTGTGGTGGATGACAACAGCGATGCCGACATTGTAGAGACGTGGCGTGCCACGTCTTTACCAAAATACCCGCATGTTGAATTTGTTTTTGCCAAAAATGAAAAAGGCAGGAAAGGTGCCGGTTATGCCCGTAACATAGGGTTGGAACATGCCAAAGGCAAATGGATTGTTTTTGCCGATGCGGACGATTTTTTTATGCCGTGCGTGGACGAAGCGATGACTCAATATGCTGATGATGAGCATGATGTGGTGTTCTTTTTTTGCAACAGCGTGGATTCGGATACCTTGCAGCTCGCCAATCGGGAAGAATATTTAAACAATCGGCTGAAGCACATTCAAAAAACCGGCAATTGGGAGATTGCATTCCGGCTTGCCGTCTGTTGGGCGCGATTCATAAAACATGACGTGATACGGCAGCACGCGCTTTCGTTCCCCGAAATATACACCTCAGAAGACCTCCCGTTTGTGAATAAATTGAGCGTCGTCACAACCAATCAAACAATAGCCGACTACGACATTTATTGCGTAACAGAACGAAAAGGCTCTCTGATGACAGACAAAAGAGCAAAAACGCAAAAATTAAGATTCAAAATGGCATGTTGGTCAGTTGACTATTTGAACCGCTATGGTCAAGGACATCAAGTGAAAAAAAATGTAAATTACTGGTGGACAAAACTATACAACGCCAGCCGGTTGCAAGCAATACTGTCAGTGCCGCGATTAGTGAAAACAAATGGCTGGGAATATTCCACAAAATTTTTGCGAAAATTCAGCAAGAAACGGTTCAAAAATTGGCGACGTGGGAAAAACTCGGAGTATTTTTAGCAAGAAATAGCCGGAAAATACCGGTTTGAAGCGGTGTTTGTCTGCCCCGAATTGTTGCACACAGCGAATTATCCGGAGGTGATGCAATTAGTGTCAGAGGCTTGCCGACACGGGAATGAAATGGCGGAGGAAGTGAGCGAAGCCGTGTTTCAAAAATTGCCTACCGCGAAGGCTCGGACGGAATTTTGGCATTGGCGCACCCCAAATCGCACAACTTACAAGATTTGCAACTGCCTGACAATCCGTTTGTTATCGTGTTGGAAGCTGTGGAAAAACCCGGCAATTTGGGTGCAATCTTGCGCACCGCCGATGCCGCCAAAGCCGATGCCGTCATCGTTTGCGACCCCGCAACGGATATTTACAACCCCAATGTAGTAAGGTCGAGTGTAGGCTGTCTGTTCACAGTGCCCATTGCCGTATGCAGCAACGAAGAAGCCCGTAATTTCCTGCACACAAAGCACATACGCCCGTATCAAAATCCCCATGCGAGGAGTCATCGACTCGCTCAACGTGAGCGTATCAACAGCCATCCTCACCTTTGAAGCCATGCGGCAACGCGGATGTATGAGGGGCGGCAAGTTCAATTCTTAAATGTGTTTGGCTATATGGAAAATAAATTCGTACCTTTGCCTGCAAATAATTATTCACGATTTAATTTTATTTACGTATGAAAAAAATATTTGTTTTTCTGTGCAGTGTCTTTTTGGCACTAAGTGTTAATGCTCAGGGGTTTAAACACCAAAAAGACCTTAGACCCCAAGTTGTGAGGGAAGACTTGTACAATATCTACCAATCG
>BNTU01000154.1 GCA_025996835.1 Bacteroidia bacterium | reverse complement strand
GGAAGAATTAGTATGATAAAAGAAAGTTACAAACAGCAAGTATCGCTATTGCTCGACATTATGCCGATAATAGCCAAAGAGCCGCAATTCGCCATACACGGCGGCACGGCAATCAACTTGTTTGAGCTGGATATGCCTCGTCTATCGGTTGATGTGGATTTGACTTTTATTCCATTTACGGAAAATAGGGAAGATGATTTTTCCCATATCAGGCAGGGTTTGATGAACATAGAAGAGGGGATACAAGCCAATTTAAGCGGTGTAACATTTCCGGATAGTAAGCGGGCAGACGAAGAACTGAAACTGTTTTGTTTAAGAGATAATGCTGTTATAAAAATCGAAGTTAATCAGATAAACAGGGGGCTGATTGCAAACGCGAGAGTGCTAACGCTGTCGAAAAAAGCGCAGGATTATTTTGATACATATTGCAAAGCAACCATTGTTTCGCAGGGGCAGTTATGGGGCGGTAAAATCAACGCCGCATTAGACCGGCAGCATCCGAGAGATTTGTTTGATATGCGCAATTTCTATCAAAATCACACACTTACCGATGAGGTAAAACGCGGCATTCTTTATTTCCTGCTTTGCAGCAAACGACCGATACACGAGGTATTACAATCTAAAAATATCGACCAAAGAGGCGTGTTGCTAAATCAGTTTATCGGGATGTCGGATACGCCGTTTTCTTATGAGAATTACGAAAAAACACGACAGGAAAACATTGATGCAGTCAATAAATCCCTGACCGATTCCGATAAAAATTTCCTTTTATCATTTCAAAAAGGAGAACCGAGATGGACAGAAAATTACAATTTTTCGCAGTATCCGCCAATCCGCTGGAAGTTGTTGAATCTTGAAAAACTAAAAACGCTAAACCTCGAAAAGTTTAACAGTCAGGTAGAATTGTTGGAAAAAGCGATGAAAATGAGGTAGATAATTTTGGATAATTCGGGCTCTACCCCCTCAAAAAGGAATTAACTGTTTTTTACATTTTTCAAAAAAAACTTCAAAAATATTTGGCTATATCAAAAAATGTCCGTATCTTTGCGCGCTCATAAGTTATGAACAAGTTATGAGTAGGTTGCAAACAAGTTATGAATTATGAATAATAGATGCGTTATGAAAAATAAAATTGCAATCACTATCGCAGCTTTACTGCTCTCTGTAAGCAGTTTCGCACAAACGCCATGGAACATCGGCACCCCAACAGCAGCCAATGTGACGGCTTCGCTTAGTGCGGACAACAAGACCCTTACCATCAGCGGTACAGGGGAAATGCAGGATTTTCTTGTTGATGCCCTGCCTTGGTTTTCTGCCCTGAATAGTATTGAAAGTGTGGTCATCAACCTTGGCGTTACCTCGATTGGGGATAGTGCTTTTATCTATTGTCACCGCCTTACCTCCATCGCCATTCCTAGCACTGCTACAAGTATTGGAGATGGTGCATTTATAGGCTGCGTGGCGCTTACTTCCATTACCATTCCTGAAGGTGTTAGAAGTATTGGAGATGGTGCTTTTTGGGAATGCGATGCTCTTACCTCTGTTACCATTCCTGAAAGTGTTAGAAGTCTTGGAGATGGTGCTTTTGGGCAGTGCTATCATCTTTACTCTGTTACCATTCCTAACGGCATTACAAGCATTGGAAGTAATACTTTTCATAATTGCGATGCTCTTACCTATGTTACCATTCCTAATAGCGTTACAAGCATTGGAAGTGGTGCTTTTCAGGATTGCGATGCTCTTACCTCTCTTACCATTCCTGGCAACGTTACAAGCATTGGAGGTAGTGCTTTTGCCTATGCCGGTCTCACCTCCATTATCATTCCTAACAGCGTGACAAGCATTGGAGATGGTGCTTTTGCCAATACCGGTCTCACCTCCATCACCATTCCTAACAGTGTGACAAGCATTGGAAGTAGTGCTTTTAAGGGAACAAACATAGACACGGTTAAAGTGTTAGCAAATAATCCGCCGAGCATAGGGGTACAGGCATTTGAGCCGTCAGTGAGAGTTATTGTACCCGTCGGCACAACTGACCTGTATAAGAGTTCGCCGTATCTATGGAAAGATTTGGATATCATAGGATATTTCCAAATCACCTTGGGAGCCGCCGTGAATGGAACGAATGGGAGTGCATCATCGGACTACGGTCTGAAAGGAAATGAAATTCAACTGACCCACGGTACTCCATCCGCCTATTATGAGTCGGATGGTTGGGACATTTCTTCTACAGGAACCCCCGCAGCCTCCATAAATAGCACCACCAACAAATTGACCATAGGTGGCTCCGATGTAACCGTAACTGCAAAGTATAAGGTAAAAGACGAATATACTATCAAACTCATCAATACCGGCGGCACTAACCCCGGCACCGACACCGTTAGAGTTACTTACAATGTTGAATCTAGTCCTATTACCTTGCCCGTCAATCCCAATGGTGCCCCCGAATTTACGGCATGGTCAAGGGGCAGCTTCCAATTTCTGGGTTGGTTTAATAATCCCGGATGTGTTGGGACTCCGGTAACCGTAGTGAACCCGGGAACGGGTGCGAGCGAAAGCCACGCCAATGTAATGTATTGGGCAAAGTGGGAAGCAACAGGCTACAACATCCACTACGAGCAGAATGGTGGCACCGGAGCCACTGATGACACTTATACGGTGGAATCAAGCACTATTGATTTACCCACCGCAGCCGAAATGACCAAATCGGGCTACACCTTTGGCGGTTGGTACGGCAATGCAGGATTGACAGGGGCTGCCATCACCAACATCCCCGCAGGTAGCACCGAAAATAAAACGTTTTGGGCAAAGTGGGAAGCAATAGTCTACTACATCCACTACGAGCAAGATGGTGCCACCGGAGCCACCGATGACACTTATACGGTGGAATCAAGCACTATTGATTTACCCACCGCAGCCGCAATGACCAAACCGGACTACACCTTTGGCGGTTGGTATGGCAATGTCGGATTGACAGGGGCTGCCATCACCAACATCCCCGCAGGTAGCACCGGAGATAAAACGTTTTGGGCAAAGTGGGAAGCAACAGTCTACAACATCCACTACGAGCAAGATGGTGGCACCGGAGCCACCGATGGCACTTATACGGTGGAATCAAGCACTATTGATTTACCCCCCGCAGCCGCAATGACAAAATCGGGCTACACCTTTGACGGTTGGTACGGCGATGCAGGATTGACAGGGTCTGCCATTACCGACATCCCCTCAGGTAGCACCGGACATAAAACGTTTTGGGCGAAGTGGAAACTTGTCTACTATATACACTATCATAACGTAATCGGTGCCACCATGCCCCCCGACAATCTCGAGGAATTCTATTTAACTACTCCAACTTTCAGAATTACGAACCCTACAAAAGTCGGCTACAATTTTGTTGGTTGGTTCAAAAATGCAGCATTGACCGATTCAGCTACTTTCATAGATAAAGAGTTTTTTCAAGGCACGCTTCCTCTTCCTGTGCCAGCCGACCGTATTTACAACTTTTATGCCAAGTGGGATGGAATGTACCACATCGCCTACGGTTTGAACGATTCTCCCGGTCGCCCCGTTACTAATTCTGTCAATTTGGTTTTGCAGTATGACGCATCATATTTGCCTTTAACTCTCGTAAATGCAGAGAGAACGGGCTACGAATTTGGGGGGTGGTATGCCGATCCGGGCACATCAATCACGAAAGTTGTCGCCATCGCCTATGGTTCTGCATCTGATACCGCTTTGTGGGCGAAGTGGACACCCATAGTTTACGATATCTTCTATAACCAAGATGGGGGCACCGGAGCCACCAATGGACATTATACCATCGATTCGCTGACAATCACCTTGCCAACTGTTGCCAAGATGCAAAAGACAGGCTACACCTTTGGCGGATGGTTTGACAATGCAGCACTGACAGGAACTGCCATCACCACCATCCCCGCAGGCAGCACCGGAACTAAAGACTATTGGGCGAAGTGGGACACAATCACCTACAACATCACCTATCACCTGAATGATAACTCATCCCGCCCCGCCACAAATCCCGCCGGCAATCCGGCAACCTATTCCATAGCAAATTTACCCTTAGCACTTGACAAGGCTGTGCGAACAGGCTACGACATGGATTGGTATGCAGATGCAGGGCTCGTCACAAAAGTTGTCTCCCTCGCCAATGGTTCTACGACTGATACCGCTTTGTGGGCGAAGTGGACACCGGCAGTTTACGACATCATCTATAACCAAGACGGGGGCACCGGAGCCACCAATGGACAGTATACCATCGATTCGCTGACAATCATCTTGCCAACTGTTGCCAAGATGCAAAAGACAGGCTACACCTTTGGCGGATGGTTTGACAATGCAGCACTGACAGGAACTGCCATCACCACCATCCCCGCAGGAAGCACCGGAACTAAAGAGTTTTGGGCGAAGTGGGAGGCAAAAACCTACAACATCGCCTACAACCTGAATGCTACCACATCCCGTCCAGCCACAAATCCTCCCGGCAATCCGGCGACCTATATCGTAGCGGATTTACCTTTGACCATTGCCAAGGCAACGCGGGACGGCTACGACATGGATTGGTATGCAGATACAACGAAAGTCAAGACCCTCACAAAAGTTAACTCCCTCACCCAATGTGCTGATACCACCTTGTGGGCGAAGTGGACACCATTAGTTTACGACATCATCTATAACCAAAACGGTGGCACCGGAGCCACCAATGGGCAGTATAACATTGATTCGCTGACAATCACCTTGCCAACTGTTGCCAAGATGACAAAAGCAGGCTACACCTTTGGCGGTTGGTACACTGATGCGGCATTGACGACAGGACCTGTCACCACCATCCCCGCAGGCAGCACCGGAACTAAAGAGTTTTGGGCGAAGTGGGACACAATCACCTACAACATCACCTATCATGTGAACGGCGATGATATTACCAAATACGACACCTACACCATTGGAACACCGGACAAAGATTTGCCCACCACCTACACAAAGAGAGGTTACGAGTTTGTCGGCTGGTTTACTAATTTCGGACTGACAGGGACTCCTGTCAGCAAAATTTTTACGGGCACTTCCGGCGACAAAGAGTATTGGGCAAAGTGGGATACGATAAAGTACCACATCACCTACCACCTGGATGGCGGCACAGGAGCCACTTATGACACCTACACTTACGAAACCCCCAATAAAACCTTGCCCACCCCAACATACTCAGGCAAAGACTTTAAGGGTTGGTATAATAATGCAGGTTTGACCGGGTCAGCCATCACCACCATATTCCAACACAGCACAGGCGATACAGCGTTTTGGGCGAAGTGGGAGACTGCAAAATGCGAAGTCACGTTTAGAGCCAATAACAATAGCCTCGAAATGAAATCTCTAACTAAAGAATATGACCAATCGATACTTTTTGCAAAGGCCGAACAAGTTGCTTCTGACTACGATTTTACGGTGCCTGATGGCAAACGACTTGTTGCATGGACAACAAATGAGAACGGCACCGGCACGAGTTATCCGCCGGGATACACCTATTACGAGAATGCGAGCCTTACCGTGTATGCTCAGTGGGATATAATCCCTTATACCATCACATTTGAAGCCAATAACGGCAGTGGCAATTCCACAACGCGGCAAAAAATGCATGGTGTCAGGATGATATTACCCACTGCCAACGATTGCCCTTTCACAACTCCGGGTAAAGAATTTGTTGGATGGACTGAATATGAGTACCCCATTGGAACTCCGACACCCGTAACTGCATATAGCGGAAATGCGGACAAAACATTCTATGCTATCTGGAAAACAACCATCAACACAGTGACCTATTATTCTTACGACAGCGAAAACGATGTGATGGAAACTCAAAGTGTGAGCAAAAATCCGGGGATACAGCTCACATTGATAAGCGGCAACACGAAGCCTTTCCCATTCACGG
>BNTU01000153.1 GCA_025996835.1 Bacteroidia bacterium | reverse complement strand
CAACGGCGGCAGCACCAGCGGCGCGGTAACCTACACCTCAAGCGATAACACCGTTGCCGCCATCAGCGGCAATACGCTGACAATCGCAGGCACAGGCAGTTTCACCGTTACAGCAGAAATGGCAGGCAATGTGGACTACAATCCCGTTTCGGTGACAAGCAGCACGGTTGTGGTGAATAAGGCAACGTCAACCGTAACGTTGGGCGTAAGCGGCACCACCACCCGCCCCGCAAGCGTAACGCTGACGGCGAGCGGCCTAACGGCTTACGCCACAGGAACGCTGACCTTTAAGGAAGGCTCAAACACCATCGCAACAGTTACTTTGCCGAGCAATAGCACTACCTTCACGCCCACCACGGCGACGGACACATATAGTTTCACGGTAGAGTACAGCGGCGACGGCAATTACGACCCAGCGACAAGCGGCGCACAAGCGTTGACTTTCAGCAAAGGCAGCCAAACCACGCTTTCCATTACGGGGCTTGGCGGGTCTTACACCTACGGCGACGGCGCGGTAACGCTCGGCACCAACGGCGGCAGCACCAGCGGCGCGGTAACCTACACCTCAAGCGATAACACCGTTGCCGCCATCAGCGGCAATACGCTGACAATCGCAGGCACAGGCAGTTTCACCGTTACAGCAGAAATGGCAGGCGATGTGGACTACAATCCCGTTTCGGTGACAAGCAGCACGGTTACGGTGGGCAAGGCGGCGGGCACTGCCAACCCCGCGTACACGGCGCTAACAGCCGTCAGCGGCGTTACCTACACAGGTGCGGCACAGGATAGTTACTTTACGCTTCCCGACGCATATTATGCGTGGGATACTGACTATTCGGGCGTGGCTGATGCTACAACCTACACGCTGCACTACACCTACACCTCGCAAGATGCCAACTACGAGGATGTGAATGGCGCAAGTGTAACGCTGACGGTGGGCAAAGCAACGGGCTCTGCCAACCCCGCATACACGGCACTAACAAACCTCAGCGGCGTTACCTACACAGGTGCAACACAGAACAGTTACTTTACGCTTCCCGACGCAAATTATACATGGGATGCCAACTATTCGGGCATGGCAAACGCAACAACGTACACGCTGCACTACTCCTACACCTCGCAAAATCCCAACTACGAGAATGTGAGCAACGCAAGCGTAACCCTCACAGTGAGCAAGGCAGCAGCACCAATCATCACCTACCCCACCGCCGCCAACACCATCACCTACGGTCAGCCACTATCAGCCGCCACCTTGAGCGGCGGCTCCACAGAATACGGCACCTTCAATTGGACAACCGTCACAATAGTCCCAACCGTCCCAATAGTCCCAATAGTCCCCAACACCGGCTACCAAGTAACCTTCACCCCAAGCCCAAACACACTGGCTAACTACAACACAATAACCACCACCACAGCAACAGTAGCACTCACAGTAACCCCCGCAACGCTAACCATAACGCCCAACGCAGCACAAAACAAAACCGTAGACACCCCCAACCCCGCCGCCTACACCTACACAACAAGCGGCTGGCAAAACGGCGACGGTGCAAGTCTGCTGAGCGGCGCACTCGACCGCGCCACCGGCGAAAATGCAGGCACCTACGCCATCACGCAGGGAACGCTTGCGGAAACGAGTGGTAACTATACCATCAATTTCACAGCAGGCGTAACATTTGAAATAAAGCCCGCAACAAGCGACAACACAAAAGTAAGCACAGTAACAGTGAACGGCACCACGCTGCCGATAGGCACAGCCAACGTCTACCTTGCCGACTGCGGCACCACCTCTGCGCAAATCACCATAACGCCGGAAGAAAGCACCTCGCAGGTGATATACAACGGCACGCCGGGCAGCACGCTCGCTGTTGACATCGCCCGCCCCGTAATGGAAAGCGTGGTTTGTGTGCCTTTGGTGAAAGTCAACACTTGTGCGCCGCTTGTCGCTGGGTTGTAATTGCCGTCGCCGTTGTACTCTACCGTGAAACTGTATGCGTCCTGCGCCGTGGTGGGCGTGAAGGTAGTGCTATTGCTGCTCGGCAAAGTAACTGCTGCGATGGTGTTTGAGCCTTCCTTAAAGGTCAGCGTTCCTGTGGCGTAAGTTGTTAAGCCGCCCGCCGTCAGCGTTACGTTTGTGGGGCGGGTGGTGGTGCCGCTTACGCTCAGCGTTACGGTTGGCGTTACCTGATTGATGGTGAAATCCTTGCTGCCTGTGCTGCCCGCGTAGTTGCCTGCGCCGGTAACCGTTGCCGTTGCCGTTCCTGCGTTAGTGTTATTGCTGTAGAGCACCGTGTAATCGGTGGTCGGCGTGAGCGGTGTGGTGCCGTCATTGACTGTGAGCGCGGGCGTATGCGGCGCGCCGGTGTAGTCCTCGGCGGGGATGTCGTTCACCGTAAAGGTAATGACTTTGGGGTTTATTGTGCCGACGGCGAAAGTCGGGTCGCCCGTAATGGTGTAATAGCCCGCGTGTGTGCCGCTAATGCCCCAGCCGTTCGCTGTTATGGTTTTGCCTATTCCTGCGTTCTCATTGTCAAAGGTTACGCTGCCCGCCGAAACGGTTACGGAGTTGCCGTTGATGACGCCGTCCAGCGTTGGCTCGTTATCTACTATTGCGGCGTCTGTGCCGTTATATTCTTTCGGGAGCACCGTGCCGGTTGAGTTCCACGTTAGGGTCTTTACGCCCACTGTGAGCGTAAACGCCCCCGAAACCGCGCCCTCAATCGTTGCGGTTAGGTTAGTGGTCGTTCCTGCTGGGGTTGCCGTTGTGGTGTTAAGCGTCAGTGTTCCCGAACCGCTCGTAATTGAGACGGCTGCTGTTACGCCCGTTGGCACACTCCCGCCGAGCGTTACGGTATAGTTTCCATCGGCGATATTCTCCGTCGTCACTGTGTAGGTTGCGCTGCCCGCCGTGCCGTAGGTCAGCGTTCCGCTTTGCGCGCCTGTGACAGTCGCTTTCTTCCATATCGCCGCGAGCGTTGTTGCCGTAGCGGGCATAGTGAAGGTTTCGCCCGACTGCTTCTCGCCTATGCCGTTATCAACTGTCCACCCGCCGAAAGCATAACCGGTTTTCGCCAAGCCGCCTGTGTTGCCCAACACGGGCACCTGTGCGCCGGAAAAGTAGGTAACGGCACCAGTCGGGACGCTGCCGCTGCCCGCGCCGCCACCGTCGTATGTCACATCGTAGTAGTTCAGCGTCTCACTGCCTGATGCAGTTACCGAAATGCCTGTCGCGTTCCCGCCGTCATAAACGTCGTATGAGCCGGCAAGGAAACTGTTTATCGTTACCGTATTGGTGGTTGCGTTTTGCAGGCTGGCGGTCGGGCTGGTGAGCGTCCTACCGTGATTATTCCAAGCGGCGCCGTCCTTTTGGACGTTCAGCGTTGCGGTGTAAAGCGTATGGCTGCTGCTGTTATCCAACGCGCCAGTCGCTGTATTATCTGCGACAGTTGTTATTACAGAGGTGTTATCGTACTGCGCCCCGCCGGAAAGAGCCGCTGTGATGCTGTTGGCTGCATAAGTAGCCGCAGGTAGCCAAAAATACACCTTGTTGCCATCGCGGGTTACTACGTCATTCACACCGTAATTCGCGGTAATGCTGCCGCTCGAACCATATCCTGCCGCGAGGAACTTAGTGGTGTTGTCCGTTGTGCCGCTCACGGTGAGGGTGGTGAGATAGACGGGTGCGCTGCCGTTTGTCAGCGTCCCGACTATCTTTGTTGCACTTGCACATTTGACGCTTCCGCCGTTGATAGTGACCGTGCCATTTGCCCCATAATTACCGGGACCTATGTCGCCTTTGTCGCAACTCGCGCCTTTCGTCGCCGTAATCGTGCCGCCGTTGATAGTGATAGTGCCGCCCTGTCCAGAGTAGGCGCCCCCGATGCCTGCACTCTCGTCATTCCCTGTGGCAATAACCGTTCCACCGTTGATGGTGATGCTAAGGTTCGCGCCCGTCGTGTTGTCAGCGCCAATTCCTGCGTTGCCAACGCCGCCCGTGGCAATAACCAAACCACCGTTGATGGTGATGTTGGCGCCCGTGCCGCTGTATCCGCCGCCGATTCCCGCCGCCATTGAGCCTCCCGTCGCCGTAACCGTGCCGCCGTTGATAGTGATATTGCCGCCAGCCTGACCAGACCCACCACCGATGCCTGATTGAGAGTTGCCACCATTCGCGGTCAACGTGCCTGTGTTGCCGTAAATCGTGAGTGAATTGCCTGCCGCACAATTTATCCCGCTGCTTAGCGTAACATTACAACCATCTTGCAATATTAAATGCACGTCGCCGCTCACGGTGAGCCGCCCGCTGTTCGTGAACGTCCCTTGAAGTTCGTAATAGCCGGAGTTAAGCGTTGTCGCGCCTTGGTTATTGCTAATTACGGTAGGCGATGTGGCAGTCCCGCCGTCTGCCGCGAACGCCGTTGTTGTGGCGAGGCAGAGGGCTGCTACTACTACTACTGTCCTCGCGAGGAGGGATTGTTTGATTGTGCGGGCTGTGATGCCTGCGATGTTGATGTTTTTCATACAATTTATTTATTAAGTTTATATGATATGAATGAATTACGAATTATGTTGGTCATAGCAGGCACGCCCCGCCCCGCCACACCAAAGCATGCCCTGCAGCCGGAGTTGCATAGCGAGCAATTGTAAGCCGTCTGTTTTACGATAATTTCGGGGGGGGGGGGGGGGTGCCCCCCCCCAAAAAAATACCTCTTAACCCCAATAAAATTCCACAAAAAGGGGTTTAAAAAAAAAAGCACCCACCTCTTTTTTTTTCTTTTTTTTTTCTTTTTTTTTTTTTTTTTTTTTTTTTCGGGCACAGTGTGTGAAAATTTTTTTGTTTATTGGTTTTGATTTTGTTTGTTTTTGATATTTTTTTGTTTTTTTACTTTTTTTTTTTTTTTCACTACAGTCACACCCCCTACTTCTACACCTAGCCTTACCCTCTTCCCCTCCACACCTCTTTTCCTTTTTATTATAATTATAATTATAATTATAATTATAATTATAATTATAATTATAATTATAATTATAATTATAATTATAATTATAATTATAATTATAATTATAAGTCTAATATCGAAAGAGCATAAAAAATAAAAAAAGTCTACGCACTTGTCTAAATATTAGAGTACAGAATAAATATAAAAAAAAAAATAAAAACAACATAACATAATAAAATTATACAACAAAAACAAAACAATAATACAAAAATAAAAAAAAATACAAAAAATAAATAATAATATAATAAAATAATATAGTATATAAAAAGAATCATTAAAAGAAAAAAAAGAAAAAAGAAAAAAAAAAAAAAAAAAAAAAAAAAAAAAAAGAAAAAAAAAAAAAAGAAAAAAAAGGGGGGGGGGGGGGGGGGGGGGGGGGGGGGGGGGGGGGTGGGGGGGGGGGGGGGGGGGGGGGGGGGGGGGGGGGGGGGGGGGGGGGGGGGGGGGGTAGCCACGCGCAGAGATAATGCCTTAAATCGCATTAAAATGCCCAAAAACGGGGCTTCTAACGAAAGCATGCCATACGCTATATTTCTACCTTTTATCATCTTTTTTTGTTGTTTTCTATGTTCGGGCGCAAAGGTAGTGAATAGTTTTGAGTTATGAGTTATGAGTTATGAGTTTTTTGCGAATTTATGGATTTTTAACATAGTTTTGAGTTGTGGGTTGTGAGGTGTGGTTGGTTTTTTGTGAAATTGTGGATTTTTAACTTATTGGGTGGGGTTATCGAAAATTTTACCTCCTCCCAGCAACTCCGTAGTGGCATAGCCGTCAGGTTAAGGGTGAAGCCCTTTGAGCAATAGCGTAGGGCATCGCCCTACGAAGGATGCCCTCTCCCTCCTCATTTTCGCCCTGAAAGGTGGGGTGGCAGAAATCGCTTCATTTAAAGAAAAATCAACCAACCAACTCCATATTATAAAACTTATTTCGCTTGACAGATAAGGAGTCACAGAGGTTATCTTTTTGCCATTGCT
>BNTU01000152.1 GCA_025996835.1 Bacteroidia bacterium | reverse complement strand
GAGCCGAAAATCAAGTTTTACATCGAAGTAACGGGGCAAGTGGCTTCGCGCGACGACATCGCGGCGGCGGAAGTGGCGGCGACCGAGAAAATCGCTGCCGTCAGAAAATCATTGGGAATATGAGCAATAAGATATGAGGAATAAGATATGAGGAATAAAATATGAGCAATAAAACACAAGCATTCACGGGTTTTTCGCCCGAAACATTCCAATTTTTCAAGGACTTGTACGACAACAACCACAAGCCGTGGTTTGATGCCAACAAGAAGATTTACGAAACGGCAGTGCTGGAGCCGTTGAAGGCTTTGGCGGTGGCGTTGTCGCCGTTTTTCTACGCGATGGATGCGGAGATGTTATTGAATCCTGCCAAAATGGTGTCGCGCATCTATCGCGACATCCGTTTTTCAAAGGACAAAACGCCCTACAAGGAGCACATGTGGATTTCGTTTCAGCGACCATTCCCCCACAGCGACGACTCGGCGTGGGCTTCTTTCCCCGGATTCTATTTGGAAATCGGCAAAAACGGCATCAGCATTGGCATGGGAATGTTCAACGCCGGTGCCAAAACGATGACAGAATACCGCGAGGCAATACAATTTGCCCCCGAACATTTCAAACAAATCACAAAAGATTTGACCGGAAAGCACAAGTTTGAATTGGGCGGCGATGCTTACAAACGCCCCATTCCCAATGAATTAGATGAATATTTCCAACCTTGGATACAGCGCAAAGGACTGTGGTTGCACAAAAGTTTTGGGATTGAAAAAACATTCTATTCCAATGACTTAGTTTCGCTGATGGAAGCACAGTTTGCGCCGCTTAATCCGCTTTACGACTTTTTGGCGGATGTGGCTAAATGACGGTTGGCTGAGTAGTGGATGGTCAAAATTTCTGCCTTGCGGAGGTGGTTTTTGATGTCGCTGACTAAGCCCATCGGTGTGTTTCTATCCATTTTGAGGATGGTCGTCAGTTGGGTGTGGTCGGCTTCGGGGATGTTATTTTTCAGATTTTGCAACTTTTCCGGCAGTTGTTCCAATGTGATAATTTCGTTGTTGAGTTGTATTTGCAAGTTGGGTATTTCTTTCAGGGGGTTGCGGGTCAAGCCCGCAATGACGAGCTGTGAGGCACCATTGTCATTGCGGGCTTGACCCGCAATCCCCTCCTTTCCAACCATGATGTAAATAATCAATGACCTTTCTTGCAACTTTTGCAACTCGGTGGCTGTCGGCACATCAATTTTCAGTTGGTTAGGAACGGTCTGAAAATGGGTTGTAATCATGAAAAAAAACAGGACGGTGAATACCAAATCGGGCAAGGATGCCGTGTTTATCTCGAATGACATTTGATTTTTGGTGCGGCGAAAACGGTTCATGGTTTGCCTCCTTTCGTTTGATTATCAGCGAGTTCTGTTTCGGAAATGTGCATTGGGTACAGTGTGCGGAGGGTGTCGTTGCTTGCTTTGCGCAATTCGTTGTAGGCGGCGGTCAGTTCGTTCAGCACGAGCAAGTAGGTTTCGTAGTTGGCTTCTCTGCTGATTTTCAGGTTGATGACGTGTTTGGATGGGTCTTCGGGCAAAAAATCAACGTGATTGGGGTTGGCAATGAATGTTTTGCTCAACTCGCGCAGATTGTTGGTGTCAAACACTGAATCGTTGTAAATAAGTTGGCTGTTTTCGTCAATCGTTAGTTCTAACAGGTTGCGTTCCAAAATGTTAGTGCGCTGCTTGAGGGCATCTTCGGCAGCAGAGGCATCCATGCGGCGATAAATCCCTGTCTGCATATCTAACGAACTGGTTATCAGGAAGAACACAAGCAACAAAAACGCAATATCAGCCGAAGCACTGGAACTAATGCCCGGCTTCCGTTTCTGCCTTTTATTGAATGAAAATCCGCCGTTTGCCATCATTTGTTATTGAAAATTTCGAAATTTAAGTTCAACAAACTCCCTCGCTGCATCGGTGGGCTGAAAATTGGGCAGATTAGCCATTTCTGAAATGCTTTTTTCCTGCTCCTTAGTGAGTTTTTCCGGCACATAAACGGATATATTTACCAGCAAATCGCCTGTCCCGTGGCGGTTGATGGCGGGTAAACCTTTGTTTTTCAGTCGCAACAACTTCCCCGGCTGGGTGCCCGGGTCAATCTTGATTTTGGCTTTGCCATCCAAGGTCGGGACTTCGAGCGAAGCCCCCATCGCCGCCTGTGGGAACGTGAGCACGAGGTTGTAGATGATATCTTGTTGGTCGCGAATCAGTTCCGGATGCTCTTCCTCCTCAATGAGTACGTGCAAATCGCCGTTGATGCCGCCGCGCCGCGCCGCGTTGCCCTTCTGTCGAAAGGCAATTTGCATACCCTCTTCCACACCCGCCGGAATTTTTAAGGTGATGATTTCTTCGTCTTGCACGATGCCTTCGCCGCTGCAACGGGGGCATTTTTGCGCAATGCGTTTGCCTTCGCCGTTGCAATGCGGACACTCTGCGGCAGTTTGCATCCGTCCGAAGACGCTGTTGATGGTTTGGACGACTTGTCCGTGTCCCTGGCAGGTGGGGCAAGTGGCGTAGGCGCGCTCGTTTTCGGCACCCCTGCCGTGACACTGTTGGCAGGCAACATATTTGCGCACCTTGATTTTCTTTTCAACGCCCGCAGCAATTTCGTTGAGGGTCAGTTTGACTTTCACGCGGAGGTCTGAACCGCGATTGACGTAGCGTTGCTGTTGCCCTCTGCCACCGCCAAATCCGGTTGTGAAGGTGGCAAACCGACCGTTGCCGCCAAAATGTTCCGCGAAAACATCGCCGAACTGTTGGAAAATATCTTCCACCGTCCAGCCGCCGCCACCGCCGCTTGCACCGCCCACACCGGCGTGCCCAAACCGGTCGTAGCGACTACGCTTACCGGCATCGCTGAGCACATCGTAGGCTTCTGCGGCTTCTTTGAACTTGTCTTCTGCCGCCTTGTCACCCGGATTTTTGTCGGGGTGAAACTCAATTGCTTTTCGGCGGTAAGAACGCTTAATCTCCTCTCCTGTTGCGCTGCGGGACACCTCCAGCACCTCGTAATAATCACGCTTCGTTATTGTTGCCATCTATCGTGTTGTCAGTCAGTCTGCTACAGCCACCTTGGCATGGCGAATGACCTTGTCGTTTAATGTGTATCCGGTTTGCAAATTGTCGATGATTTTGCCTTTTTGAGCCTCATCGGGGTTGGGAACGAGTGCCACCGCCTCGTGCAGTTCGGGGTCGAACGCCTCGCCAACCGTTGTCATCGCCGTCACGCCGTTGGATGTCAGGAAAGCGATGAATTTTTGATAAATCAAGTCCACACCCTCTTTCACAGCCGCCAAATCGGTTGCTTTATCAACCGTGTCCAACGCCCGTTCAAAATCGTCAATGATGGGCAGCAGGCCCACGAGGGTTTTCTCGCCGCCATTTTTGATGAGGTCGGCTTTTTCTTTGATGGTGCGCTTCCGGTAATTGTCGTATTCAGCCATCAGGTGCAGGTAAGCATCTTTCACGCGCTCCAATTCTTTGGCGGTATCCGGTGCCACTATTTCCTCCGCTTCCACCACTTCCTCAGCACTTTCAGCCTCCTCCGCAGTCGCCACATCTGCCAAATTGTCAGTCGTTTCCAAAATTTCTTCCGGTTTCTGCTGATTTGTCAGGTCGTCTGTTGCCTTTTTAAAATCTTTCTTGCTCATAATCAATCCTCCTTTCAATAATAATCGCAAATTCGTATGTTTATCTGCATAATACTATCAAAAATCTTGCCAGAAAGATTGTAGGAAAAAACTAATTCAACTCATCCGCTTGCCCATACTTTAGCCATTGCAAAATTTCCTCTAAGGCGATGGGTGAAAACGTTTGCTCTATCGTTGCGTATTCGGAGGGCAAGCCTGTCGCACATTCCTGAAACAAATGGTTGAGATTGGGGATTTCTCTTGCGGACGCATTTTTATTTTTCCCCTTAACTAATGCCTCTTTTATTGCCTCCAGATTTACTGTTGCCGGCACTTGCAAATCGTTTGAGCCGGCAAGAGCCAAAACAGGGCATTGCACCTTTTCTAATGCCTGTGCAGGGTCATACTTGATGAAATATTGCATCCACGGGCTGGAAACTTGTGCGACCGTTGCCTCAATAAAATCACTGTCGCTCATCCCTTGCGGTTTAGCGGCAGGATTATCTTTCAAAAGTTGCTTCAGGATGGCTGTCAGGTCGGTTGCCAATTGCTTCGGGTCGGTAGATTTGGCAACGATGTCAAACACTTTTGTGTTGATTGCTTTTGCCGCTTGCAGGGCAGAATCACTCATTCCGGATGCCTTGATAATGGCTTCCTGCTGCATCAGAAGGAGTTGGTCGCCCCGCACACCGGGACCCGCCAGCAGGATTATAAAGGCGATATCTTTGGAGCGCGCCGCAACCATCGGGGCAATTATCCCGCCCTCGCTATGCCCCACCAAGCCAATTTGGTTCTCGTTGATTTCTTTTCGCGTTTGCAGATATTTGACGCCCGCCTCCACATCATTTGAAAAATCGAACGTTGTAGCCGTTTGAAAATCACCCTTGGAAGCACCTGTGCCTCGGTCGTCGAAGCGCAAAACGGCAATGTCGTTCTGCGTTAGAAAATCTGCCAAAACAAGGAAAGGCTTGTGTCCCAGTAGTTCCTCGTCCCTGTTTTGTGCCCCGCTGCCACTTATCAATATGACTGCCGGAAAATAGCCGTCTTCCTTAGGCAGAGTCAACGTTCCTGCCAAAGTGATGCCATCCACCGTGTTTTCAAACACAACCTCCTCCTCATGATAAGGATACGGCTTCACAGGCTCTTGCGGGCGTGTAAGTTGCAAACTGTCTTGTCCCCAAACCGTCGGGACGACCAGACTGATAAACAACGCGAATACTGCTTTTTTCATTATTGTTAACTGTAAATTTACAGACCGCAAAGGTAGTTTTTTTTTCTGAGTTGGCAAAACTAATTTTTTTTTTGAAAAAAAAATCATACCTTTGTCGCTGATAAGATGAATATGAAGACATATACTAATGTAAAAGATTTAGGCGACCTGAAAGCCGCCGTGAAAGAGGCTCTCGAAGTGAAGCAGAACCGATTTGCCCACAAGGCACTCGGTGAAAACAAGACCCTGCTGATGGTGTTTTTCAATTCCAGCCTGCGCACCCGACTGAGCACTCAAAAAGCGGGTATGAATCTCGGCATGAACACAATGGTGCTCGATGTCAATCAGGGCGCGTGGAAATTGGAAACCGAACGCGGCGTGGTGATGGACGGCGACAAGTCGGAACACCTCTTGGAAGCCATCCCCGTGATGGGTTGCTATTGCGACATCATTGGCGTGCGCGCTTTCGCCACCTTTGAAAACAAGGCGGATGATTACAGCGAAAAAATCATCCAACAGTTCATCCAACACTCCGGCAGACCCGTTTTCAGCATGGAAGGTGCCACCACACACCCCTTACAGGCATTCGCCGACCTGATTACGATTGAGGAGCACAAGACCGTAGCACGCCCAAAAGTAGTTTTGACATGGGCACCGCACCCCAAAGCATTGCCGCAAGCCGTGCCCAACTCGTTTGCCGACTTTATGAACGAGGCAGATGTAGATTTCGTCATCACGCACCCCACGGGCTACGAATTAGCCCCGCAGTTCGTGCGCGATGCCAAACTGGAATACGACCAAGCGAAAGCCTTCGCCGGAGCCGATTTCATCTACGCCAAAAACTGGTCAGCCTTCGCCGACCCCAATTACGGAAAAATCCTCAGCAAAGATACGTCATGGACGGTGGACACAGCCAAAATGAACTTGACAAACAACGCCAAATTCATGCACTGCCTCCCCGTGCGCCGCAACATGATAGTAACCGACGACGTGATAGAAAGCCCCCAATCCATCGTAATTCAAGAAGCAGCCAACCGCGAAATCTCGGCGCAAGTGGTGATTAAGCGGATGCTGGAGGGGTAAGGTCGAGCCCGCAATGACAAATT
>BNTU01000151.1 GCA_025996835.1 Bacteroidia bacterium | reverse complement strand
TGTTGGAGGAGGCGGTAGGTTTGATTGAAAATGACTGGAATGGGAGGGGGTTGCGGGTCAAGCCCGCAATGACGATTAAGCCCGCAATGACGGTCTATGACGAGGCGATAATAGTCGGCATCAATGCCCGGCGCGCCTGCTATGACTGGCTGATAGGTTGGAAATGCGGCTATTGCTTCGAGCATTGTGGGTAAAGTGCCCTTGATTTCTTGCTTGCGACTGCCTGCTAATAGGGCTATGATTTGTTTGTTCGGCAGATGGTTTGCCTGCCGGAATGCCTCAAATGTTTCGTCCTGATGGTCGCGGGCGGCAATCTCGTCCACCGTTGGGTTGCCTACATAATCGACCGCGTAATTGTATTTTTTGTAAAAATCTACTTCAAAAGGCAGGATGCAGAGCATTTTATCGACGTATTTTCGGATGTCGCGGATGCGATAACTTTTCCATGCCCAGATTTTTGGGGATATATAATATATGGTGGGGATGCGCAATTGTGTTTTCACAAATTTTGCCATCGGAAGGTTAAAACCGGGGTAATCCACGAAAATCACCACATCGGGGCGGTAGTCGCGAATGCTTTGTTGGCATAGTTTGCCATTCGCCAAAATCTCCCTGAGGTGCATCAACACGGGGATAATGCCCATATATGCCATATCGCGATAGTGCCGGAGCAAGGTGCCGCCCACCGCCTGCATGAGGTCGCCTCCAAAGAAGCGAAACTCCGCCGCCTTGTCCTGCACCATCAATTCCCGCATCAGATTGGATGCGTGTAAATCGCCGCTCGCCTCGCCCACAACTAAAAAATATTTCATAATCAGTCCCTCTTTGTCATTATATTGTATCCCCAAAAATTCCAAATTTAAACGAAAAATTAACGAAATTGTTGTATATTCAAAAATTAGTTGTACCTTTGCACCCGCTAAAAAAATAATAATAATTAAAAGAATTCAATTTATGTATTTAGACGCAGAAAAGAAGCAAGAAATCTTCGCCAAGTACGGAAAGTCTAACACGGATACCGGCTCCTCAGAGGGTCAGATAGCCTTGTTTTCCTACCGTATTTCGCATTTAACTGAGCATCTCAAGTTAAATAAGAAAGATTATAGCACAAGTCGCTCTTTGAAGATGTTGGTTGGTAAACGTCGTCGCCTTTTGGACTATCTGAAAGAACGCAACATTGAACGTTACCGCAAGATTATCAAAGAATTGGGTATTCGCAAGTAAATTGCGATTCATTTCCGGCATCGTCCGTCACAACTAATTTCAGTTGGGGACGGACGATTTCTTTTGTGGCACTGTCATTGCGGGCTTGACCCGCAATCTCTTGTTGCTTACCAAACCGTGTTGCATCGTGCTTGTAATAGAGATAATTTCGCTTGGCATCGTATTCAAAAAGCACCCAATGCCCATCCACAGTACCCCTGTATGACTTAATACCGCTCAAATCGTCCGTGATTTTGAATGCAATATGGTCGCGGCGGGTGCCTTTTTTTGTCTTTTGTTCCAATAATTGGATGGTGGGCGGAACGGTATCGAGCATCACGGCAAACGAACTTAATTCGCGGATTTTTGTCGTGATGGTGCCGCCAAAATTGTAACTGCCTCCCAGCCAACTTTTTGCGCCTTTGGGTGAGATTTGCACCACACCATATTTCGATTTGTCGGGATAGACGTCGTCTGTAATTGTCAGAGTCAGAGGAGAATAGTCGTGCAACGGCACCCGTTCGCGGAGCGTGTAAACGGGTGAAAAGCAGGATGACAAACCGGTCGATGTGTCCACCTCAAAATAAATGTCGGTGTACAAATTTCCGTGCGGAATCAGCAGCGAAATGCCGTTTCTCTTATATACATTGGCGATGTTGTGGGCAAAAAACTCGCCGGAAGTGTTGGCGGCGGGAATAGCCGTTTGCTTGCCCACAATGGTGAAGTTCAGGTGCGTGGTGTTACCATAAGCATCTTTCAGGATGTATTCCAACCGGTAGGTTCGTTCTTCGTTGATGTCAAGAAGTCCATTCTCCGATAAGCGATTGACACCCAGCAAATTACCCGGTTCAACATACGATTTCATAAAGAAATGCTTGTGGTCTATCCACTCCGCCCAATCCACATAACTGTTGAGCGCACGCGAATTGGCAAACGAAAACCTGTCCATCACCGCATGATACGCCTCTTTGCCATCCACCTTCAGCGTAATATCCTTCACGCCGTAGATGTTGTGCGTAAGATTCATGTAGTCGTAAGCCTTGACACCCACGCCAATCACACCCCACGCCGTGATAGTCCCCACGCTCTGTTGCCCCGCTTTATTTCTATTCAACGAAACGGTCAGAGGGCGCGTGCTACCGTTAGCGATGCCTTTCCCCGGCTGCGGAAACAGGCGAATACCCGAAATTTCGGGCGCACGTGTATCTGAGATATATTTTTTGAGGTAGGGAAGGGGGTCGAATGTCACTTCTGTAGTGCTATCGCGCAGTTCAAAATGCAGATGCGGACCTCCCGAACCGCCCGTATTGCCGCTCAAACCGATGCGTTCGCCTTTTGTGACGGGCAAATCGTGCGGCGACAGCAGCAGATTGACCGCAAAACTCTCACGCCGATACTGACTGTCGCGCACAAGAGCCTCAATGCGCGGCACAAACTTGTCTAAATGCCCATAAACAGAAGCAGTGCCATCCGGATGCGCCAAATAGAGCACGTTGCCATAGCCGTATGGACTCACGCCAATGCGCGACACATACCCCTCCTGCACCGCTTTGACAGGCTGCCCGATGCCACCCTGAGTCTTAAAGTCAGTGCCCGCATGAAAATGATTATTGCGCAATTCGCCGAAGTTGCCGCTCAGGAACAGCGGGATGTCGAGTGGCGACACGATTTCTTGGGCAGTGACCGGTGACCAGTTACCAGTTAGCAGTGACCAGTTACCAGTTAGCAACAGGCTGATTATCAGTATTTTTGTTTTTGTATGCTTCATTGTTTTTTTTGCGGTGCAAAATTACATGAAAATTTTGAGATTTCCAAGCGCATGAATAAAAAGGATATGTCCGACATTCATCACAAAGTTTTAACCAACACCAGCAGGCAAATCAATAGCAATGCTGGCAGCAGGTTGATGATTTCCAACTTCTTGATGTTGAGCAGGTTGATGCCTAATCCGATGAGAATAATTCCGCCTACTACTGTTATTTCGGATATGATTTCGGGAGGGATATCTTTGCCGATAAGCGCGACTAAGAGGGTGATGCCGCCTTGAAAGACTAAAACGAGACCGGCGGAACACAGCACGCCAATCCCCAAGGCGGAGGCAAGCATGATGGCAGAGAAAAAATCCATAATGGATTTGGTGAGCAAGAGGTCGGAGGTTTGTCCGAAGCCTTCTTCTATCGCCCCCACGAGAGTCATTGACCCCATGCAAAAGAGCAAAAAAGCCGTCAACAAGCCCTCTGTGAAGCGGTCGTTCTTCGATTTGGTGCGTGCTTTAATGAGTTCGCCCAATTGCTCCACCCGCTGCTCAAGCCGCATTCGGACACCGAGAAAGCCCCCCAGAACCAAACTTAGCACCACCAACAAAGGCTCCGAAATGCCAATAGACATCTTAATTCCCAACAGCAAAGTGAACAATCCAACAGCCTGAAAATAAACAGATTGGTATTTTTCCGGAATGCTCTTTTTGAAGACCAGCCCAATGCCACTCCCCACAATAATCGCCGCTGTATTGACTAATGTTCCAACCATATTATTAAGCGTAAAAAACAGTATCAATCAACCTCACATCCCCATCAAACACCGCAATGCAACCAACAGGAAATGCACTGTCCGCCCAATTTTTAATCGGTTGCAGCGTGGTTCCATCCACAATAGCAAAATACTCCACCTGCAATTCAGGAACGGCATTGACTTGTTCTGTCACCCATTGCCTGGTTCCTTCAAGGGATTGCGGGTCAAGCCCGCAATGACAATTGCTGCTGCCCGTCATGGCGTCTGTATGGCTTGTCATTGCGGGCTTGACCCGCAATCCCCTGCTGTGCAGCAACACCCGCGAAATATTCACCGCCGCCTGCCGCTGCGCGGCAGTCAGTCGCGCGTTGCGCGAACTCATCGCCAAGCCGTCCGCTTCGCGAACAATAGGGCAGGCAACTATTTGAACATCCAATTGCAGATGCTTCACCATTTCGCGAATGATTGCCAACTGCTGAAAATCTTTTTCGCCAAAATAAGCACGGTCGGGTGCCACAATCTCAAATAATCGGCTCACAATCTGCGCCACGCCGTTGAAATGCCCCGGTCGAAACGCGCCTTCCATCACCGTTGCCAAGGCTCCAAACTCAAACTGGCGGGTGTCCGGCGTGGGATACACTTCTTCGGCGGTGGGCATAAACACGATGCTTACACCCGCATTTGCCAACAATTCGCAATCGGCTTCGGGGGTGCGCGGATAATTTTTGAGGTCGTTTTTGTCGTTAAATTGGGTGGGATTAACGAAAATGCTGACCACCGTCACATCGTTTTCTGCCACAGCGTGTGCGACCAAAGCGAGGTGTCCGGCGTGCAATGCGCCCATTGTAGGCACCAATCCGATGGATTTATGGGTGTGTCGGGCAGTCGCCAAAACGCTCTTCAAATCATCGATTTTTTCAATAATTTTCATTTGCAAAAATGTTTTTTCTTAAAAACGGCGCAAAAGTAAGCAAAATAAATGGGAAAACACAAAATTTGCCGGTTTGCAAAATAAATTATACCTTTGGGGCGATTTTTACAAAAAAAATACTGTTTATTATGTCAAAAGTATATTTTACGGATATGCGCACGAAGCCGGGGCGCAGTTTGCCGGACAAGTTGGAGTTGCTCGTGAAGCGGGCGGGAATTGAAACGATTGATTTCAAGGACAAATTTACGGCGGTGAAAATTCACTTCGGTGAGCCGGGCAATTTGGCTTACATTCGCGCGAATTATGCCGCGCGGTTGGTGCAATTTTTGCTGACGAAGCAGGCGAAACCGTTTTTGACGGATGCCAACACCCTGTATTTGGGCAGGCGGTCGAATGCCTTAGACCACATCACGAGTGCGTTTGAGAATGGGTTTAACCCGCTTGCGGTGCCTTGCCCGGTGATTATTGCCGATGGACTGAAAGCCATCGACTTTTTGGAAATTCCGCTCGGTTTGAAGTATTGCAAAACGGCAAAAATCGGTGCGGCGATTGCAGAATCCGACATCGTGGTGTCGATGAACCACTTTAAAGGTCACGAGCAAACGGGCTTTGGCGGTGCGTTAAAAAATCTGGGCATGGGCGCGGCTTCGCGGCAGGGAAAATTGGAACTGCATTCGTCCTCGCAACCAATCATTGAAACGGCAGAATGTACGTCCTGCGGTCAGTGTGTGAAGTATTGTGCCTCAAAAGCGATTCATTTGAATGCGGACAAAAAAGCGGAGATTGACTACAAAAAATGCGTGGGCTGCGGGCAATGCGTGGCTGTGTGCCAGTTTGAGGCGGCTCAACCCGTCTGGGACAACTCAACGGATGTGATGAACTACAAAATCGCCGAATATGCGCTGGCGGTGGTGAAAGACAAGCCCCATTTCCACATCAATTTCATCATGGACGTGTCGCCAAACTGCGATTGCTGGGCGTGCAACGATGCCGCCATAGTGCCCAACATAGGCATAACCGCCTCTTTCGACCCCGTAGCGTTGGACAAAGCCTCCGCCGACATGGTAACAAACGCCGGAGCCAACCTCAACACCGTCCTGAACGTCACACAGCAAGGCGATTTGCAAAACATCGAGAAATTCAAACTCATCCACCCCAACACCGACTGGCTGGCAGGCTTGAAATACGCCCAAGAAATAGGGTTAGGCAAGGTGGATTATGAGTTAGTAACTGTGGAATGATAAAAAACACAATGTTAGCATTAAAGGTTCTACCGTAATTTGTGTGGGAAGCTATTTACCGAAGAATTTCACAAATTGAAATACAAATCCAGCATCTGCTGGGCTGCTGCGAAGG
>BNTU01000150.1 GCA_025996835.1 Bacteroidia bacterium | reverse complement strand
AGAAATTCATACTCATGTGGAAGTAGACGCCGGATTCCCCGGAGGAATGAAAGAGCTCAATGCTTTTCTGTCGAAGAATATCGTATATCCGCCTGTAGCGCAAGAACAGGGCATTCAGGGCAAGGTTATTCTGCGTTTTGTGATTGAAAAGGACGGTTCTGTGGGTGAGGTGCAAATTCTCCGCTCATTAGACCCGGCTTGCGACAAAGAAGCTATCCGCGTGGTCAAAAAAATGCCTCGCTGGACTCCCGGTAAGAACAATGGTGTAGCCGTGCGCGTGTGGTTCAACTTGCCGGTAGCATTCCGCTTGGAGACCTAATGCGCAAATGAAAAAAGTTGCATCCGTCTTGATGGTGTGTACGCTATTGCTTGGCGGTCTTTCTTGCAATAAGAAAGACCGCCGGAGCCAATGGGACGACACGCTGAAAACAGGTGTCATCCGCATCGCTGCTGATGCGGATTTTTCGCATTGGATGAATACGGAAATCGCCTCTTTTGAGGCGCACAGCGACTATCAGGCTGCTCTTTTTCCCACTTACACCGATGAGGGAGATGTCATTCGCCTGCTGACAGACGACAGTGTGCGGATAGCGATTGTCACCCGCGACTTGGCAACGTCGGAACGCGCTAAACTGACGGCACGCTATTTGGATGCCAAAAAGCATCTGATAGCCTTCGACGGCATCGCCGTCATCACCAATCGCGCCAACAGGGATTCTATTCTGAGTGTTGCGACTCTCCAAAAGATTTTGACAGGGGAGGTTACGGACTGGAACCAAATCGGACAAAAATCGACACTCGGCACCATTCGGGTGCTGTTTGACAACAAAAAATCGGGCGTTTGGCGTTTTGCGGTCGATTCGATTGCCCGCACCAGGACACTGTCGCCCAACATTTACCCAACCGACGGCACTGCCGAATTGCTCGAGCGCATCGAACAAATGCCCAACGCACTGGGCTTTATCAGTGCCAATCTGGTGAGCGGCGAAACGGGCACGCCCTGTCTCAATCGCCATCCAAACATTCGCCTGACACGCCTGAGTGCCGATGCTGCGCCAACGCTTGCCAACAGTTATCTGCCTTTTGCGGGCGACATTCACACGGAAAAATATCCGTTGTGGCGACCGGTGTATGCCATTCTGTCGGACCCAAAAACGGGTTTGTCGTCGGGATTCAGCATATTTCTTGTCCACGATGTGGGTCAGAAAATTGCGTTGAAGTCGGGAATGATGCCCATAACCGATTCGCACATCATGCAGGTGCTGATAAAGGATGAATATCCGACAGGGAAAAAATCAACAAAAATGAAATAAAAATGAAATAAAAATGGAATAATTATGGCTAATAAAACGACAGGTAATAAGGTGACGGAAAAAATTGCGCTTGTTTATGAGTGTGTGATGCCGGTGTTCTATGTGGTGCTCTCCGGCGTTTTTTTGTGTACCAACTATTTCCCGCAGATTGCGGGATGGGGTAGGGGAGGCATTGCGCTCGTTCTGGCTGTGTATGGGATTTATCGCGTTAGGAGGGCTTTGGCTCGGCTTAAGGCGAAACGCGAGGAGGAGAGTTATGGGAGTTATGAGTTATGAGTTATGAGTTTGTTTGAATTTAGGAATTTAGGAATTTTATGGGTGATTCTATTTTGCAAGAGAGTATTGGGGTGACTGCTGAGGGGGTTCTTGAGGGGGTTCCTGTGGAGGTGGAGAATATTGGGCTGGTTTTGCTTATTTTGCTTGTTTTGTATGGTCTTATTCGCTTGTTGAGTTATGGTTATACGCGACTGAAAGTTTTTTTGGATGCTCGCAAGCAGAAGTTTTTGAAGCCTATTTATATCAAAGACTACCCCATTTTGAGTATTTCTACCGAAGAAAAAGTTGTCTTTTTTATTCTTAATATTTTTCGTTATCTGCTGATATTCATTCTGATATATATAGCAGTCGGATTGATTTTTGGCATTTTTCCGGCGACGGAAGGCATTGCGATGAAACTGTTTTCTTACATTTGGGACCCGCTCAAAACGATTATTCACAGCATTATCAATTTCATTCCCAATGTGTTCATTATCATCATTATATGGTTTATTTTCCGCTACGTTATTAAAGGGATTGGCTATTTGTCGAATGAAATTACGCTTGAACGGCTGAAAATCACCGGTTTTTATCCCGACTGGGCGCAGCCCACGTTTGGCATTATCCGCTTTATACTCAACGCTTTAATGGTGGTGATGATTTGGCCCTATTTGCCAATGTCTGATTCGTCGATTTTTCAGGGGATGACGGTGTTCATCGGTGTCATCATGTCGTTTGCCTCCGGTCCGGCTCTCGGCAATCTGATTGCAGGCATTATCATCACCTATATGCGCTCGTTCCAAATGGGCGACCGCATCCAAATCAACGACATGATTGGCAACGTCATCGAAAGAACACCAATCGTGACCCGCATCCGCACCATAAAAAACGAAATCATAACCATCCCAAACACCAACATCATGACCGCACAATCCACCAACCTGAGCGAATCGGCACGCGAAAACAACGGTCTGATTATCCACCTGAACGTAACATTCAGCTATGAAACTCCATGGCGCACCATCCACGAACTGCTGATTGGGGCTGCCCTCAAAACAGAAAATGTGCTGCAAACCCCGCCACCGTTTGTGCTCGAAGTAGGCTTCAACGATTTTTATGTGGAATACGAAATCAATGTCTATATCGCCGATGCCAACAAAATTCCGGCAATATTCTCCGATTTGCGCAGCAATATCCAAGACGCATTCCACACAGCAGGCATTTCGATGACCTCGCAGCATTATCAGAAGCTGACGAAAGCAGGGAATGGGTGAAATTCACTTATTGGTGCAAAGAGAAGATGGGACCGGCGTTCCTGGCAGAACGGGGTTTTAACCTTTCAGCAGCGGAGGTGGAATATGGAAAAGATTGGCTTACTCGTTGAAACGATGGTCTTGAGCTTAGTTATCGCACAAACCAATTTTCAATTTTGATGCCATCAAGACGGTCAAAGTCTTTGTGTCTAATAGATATTTCATACAAATATGGGGTCTTTTTCTCTGAATTTGCGATTGGCTTTGATTTCGGCTTTAATTTCGTCCACACTTTGGTCTGCATTTTCCCACCCGCCAAAGGATAAGTCGAACCCATTAGCAGATTTCCGCTTTGTTTTTTTCGTATCCAACAATTTTTTTGTCAGAGTTTCTCTACAAATATTGCTGAGGTTATTAAACAAAATTGAGTAAGCCTCCACAATATTCTTTTCAGTATAAGTCATTACAGCCATGCTATCTTTGATAAAAATTGATGCGACAAAGGTACGATAATTATTTTATACGGCAAGAAAAAAGAATAAAAATATCGGAAATCGAAAAATTATGTGTAACTTTGCGCCGGTTTTGTGACAGAATTTAAAATTTTAGAAGTCCAAAGGAATTTAATTTATGGAAATAGCTGTACTGCTGCTTCTTATACTGCTTAATGGTTTTTTTTCGATGTCGGAGATAGCCATGATTTCGGCGCGAAAGTCGAGCCTCAAGGCGGAGGCTTTGCACGGGAGCAAATCGGCACGTGCCGCCTTGGGTATGGCAGAGCATCCCGAAAATTTTCTATCCACCATCCAAATATTCATCACGCTGATTGATATTTTGACGGGGTTGTTTGCCGGTGAGATGTGGGCGCGAAGCCTCAGCCCAATTTTGGAAGGCTGGGGGGTACCGCCCGAATATTCCGTTTCAGTGGCTCACGTAACCATTGTGGTGGTGGTAACATACCTCTCCATCGTGTTTGGCGAACTTGTGCCGAAGCGCATCGGCCTGAGTTATGCCGAGAATATCTCAAAATTTATTTCTGCCCCGATGAATTTTTTGGCGTTTATCATCAAGCCGTTCATCGTGTTGCTGTCGCACAGTGCGAGCGGCATGATACACTTGCTGGGCATCAAAGACGAGGGCAGCCGCGTGACGGAAGACGAAATCAAGTCGATGATTCGCGAAGGCACGGAAGATGGCGAAGTGCAACAGGTGGAACAGGACATCATGGAGCGCGTGTTTTCGCTCGGCGACCGCGACCTGGAGTCCATCATGACCCCCCGCATGGACATTGAATGGATTGACACAGATATGTCGAAAGAGGAAATCAAAGAGCTGATTTCGACCAACCCGTACAGCAAATATCCGGTCGGCAAAGAGGACTTAGACCATGTGGAAGGCATGGTTTATATCAAAGATATTTTCACACACATCGACCTGCCCAATTTTGACATTCACAACCAGATGCGCCCCGCACAGTATTTTTACGAAAGCATGGAGGTCTATTCGGCGTTGGAGCAGATGAAAATCTCGCACGACCATTCCGCGCTCATCATCGACGAATTTGGCGTAGTGCAAGGTATGGTAACGCTCAAAGACATCATGGAGGCGATAGTAGGCGAAATTCCCGAACCGCACGAAGACCCGGAAATAATAGCCCGCGCCGATGGCACCTACCTCGTAGAAGGGCAATGCTCGTTCTACAACTTCCTGAGTTACTTTAAGTTAGGTGACCTCTACCCCGACAACGAACACAACACCCTCGGCGGACTCATCATGGAAGAACTCGGTCACATCCCCCAAACCGGCGAATGCCTCGAATGGAAAGATTTTGCGCTCGAAATAGTGGATATGGATGGCGCACGGATTGATAAAGTGCTGGTGAAGAAAAATGCGGCTGAATTGTGATTGTTTGAACTTTGGTTGTCTCTTTGATTGTCTTGAACCACGATTTTTACAAGATTAAGAAGACTACCGGGAAGAAATGTCTTTAAGGCACGGTCAAATTCGGGGGTTACATAAATTTAAGGTTGCCCTGACAGCCTACAGCGGGTGCACGACAAATTTCCTTTTTTTTGAAACATCCATATAACACAGCACTGCAGAAGTGAGTTATTGAGCAAAACTGCATTCTCAATTATTTTGCCTATCTTTGTAGTCTAAATCCCATAAAAGATGGAAACAAAGCAATACAAAAGATTGCCTTATGGCAATTCGGATTTTAAGAGCATAAGGACTAAGAATTATGCTTATGTGGATAAGACTCGGTTCATTGAGATGTTGGAAGAGGAGACCAACAAAAACCAGTTTTTCATCCGCCCGCGCAAGTTCGGCAAGAGCCTGTTTTTCATGACATTGTCGTATTATTACGACCTCAATGAGGCGGAAAATTTCGACAAGTTGTTTGGCGGTCTTTATATCGGCGAGCATCCTACGCCGGAAAGGAACTCGTATGCCGTACTGAAATTTGATTTTTCGGGATTAGATACTTCCGGCGAAGAACAATTTGTGAAGTCTTTTTCCGAAAAAGTGCAGGATACGGTGACTGCTTTTATCAACACTTATCGTAATATTATCCCTGACAGCAAAGTTCTCATTCAGCGAATAAATGATGAAAGAAAAGGCATTGGCTCTTTACAAATAGCCTTTAATGCAGTAGAATCCGCAGGAAAAGGAATATATATCATCATCGATGAATACGACCATTTCGCAAACGACCTCATCGCCATGGGTAAACGTCAGGGGAAAGATTTGTATAAATCCGTGATAGCAGCCAACGGTGTGGTGCGCGATTTCTACGAAAGAATAAAAGATGGTGCCAAATCGTCACTCGTGAACCGCACGTTCATCACCGGTATTTCGCCGGTGATGCTCGACGACCTCACCAGCGGCTACAATATTGCCACTATACTCACCCTCAATCCCAAATATAACGAGATGATGGGCTTCACGCAGGACGAGGTGGAATGGCTGATGCAGGAAACGGGTGTTGACCCCGCGCTGATAAATGTGGATATGGGAGCCTATTACGATGGGTATCTGTTCAATGAGGCGGGTGCACACAGTGTCTATAATCCGGCTATGGTGCTGTATTTTTTCAGTCAGATATTGGAATTTAAAAAACCGCCCGAATATATTATTGACCTGAACCTGCAAACGGATTACGGGCGGTTGAAAAAACTTACCCAAAACGAGCATAACCGCGAAATACTGATTCGCATCCTGAAAGAGGATGGTA
>BNTU01000149.1 GCA_025996835.1 Bacteroidia bacterium | reverse complement strand
AGATAGATAAAAAAACTGACAGGAAGTCCAAAGATCGTGCCAGCCAGCCCACCGGCATGACCGGAAAGGAATTGGATGAACACACCAATGAAACCAACAGCGATAGCCGTCAGGGCAGAAAACTTGTAGCCCTTCTTGGTCAGCAGATTGCCTGAAGCAATGCCGAAAAAGAGATAGGCACCGAAGTTCATCATGTTGCCCAGCATACCGGCTGAGTTACCTAAGCCAAATTGGCTTTTTAATACAATCCCCATTGGGGCTGCGAGATTGGTAACAAATGATATCATCCCAAAAAGGAATATCATCATGATAATTGCTACAATCTTACTTTTGTCTTTTTGTGTTGACATAGAAAAATATTTTTAAATTTATAATTTTTAATTTCTCAATTCCTTAATTCCTTAATTTCTCAATTTCTTAATTCCTCAATGTTTATGCTTCGCCTCATCAATACTCTTCGGGTCTAAGTTTTTCTTCTCAATATCCTTAAAGTAGCGATAGGTTTGCACTTTCAGTTCGCCGCATGCTGCCTCATCGCACACGATGACGCCTTTGGGGTGCATTTGGAGGGCTGAGATTGTCCACATTTGGCTTACTGCGCCTTCCACGCCTTGAGCCAATGCCCGTGCTTTGTTGTGTCCGTTCACCAAAATCAGCACTTCGCGCGCATTCATAATCGTCTGCACGCCAACCGTTAATGCTGTTTTTGGCACTTTGGCTATATTATTGTTAAAGAAGCGCGAATTGGCTATAATCGTGTCCTTCGTCAGCGTTTTCACCCGTGTTTTGGAAGTCAGCGATGAACCCGGCTCGTTGAATGCAATATGTCCGTCGGGTCCCACGCCGCCCAAAAAGAGGTCGATGCCGCCTGCTTTTTCGATGCGTTTTTCGTAATTGGCACATTCGGCTTCCAAGTCTTTTGCGTTGCCGTCGAGGATGTTGATGTTTTTTTTGTCGATGTCGATGTGGCTGAAAAAGTTGTCCCACATAAACGTGTGATAACTTTCGGGATGCTTTTCCGGCAACCCCACATATTCATCCATATTAAATGTGACCACGTTTTTGAATGAAACTTCACCCTTGTTGTGCAATTCCACCAAGGCATCGTACATCCCCAGCGGCGACGAACCCGTAGGCAAACCCAAAACGAAAGGCTTTTTTGCCGACGGCTTAGCCTCATTGATGCGAGCAGCTACGTACAGAGCCGCCCACTGCGATAATGTCTGATAATCTTTCTGTATAATCAACCTCATAACACCAAAATATTTCTTTTAATTTCCGCGCAAAGGTAAGTAAAATTTTCGAAAAACAAATGATTTTGGCAAGCAAAATTCCAAATTTTCGTACTTTTTTTATTTTTGCAAACTCATCGTCATTTTCGATGCAATGTCCATCACCACTTCAACGCCTTGCTGATTGAGCTTGCCTTTGATTGTCTGGGTCATCATGGAACTTTTTGGCATTCCGGTTTTGAGGTCAACCGTTATTTCACCTGTTTGGTCGCCGGATATTCCGCCTGCGAATTGCTTCATCGACACAACAGAAGTCACACTAATGACAGCCGTATTATCCTTTACTGATTTCAGTGTATAGGTGTTTTGAATGTCGCAAGTGATTCCAGCCATGTCAAACGAATACTCACCCGTCCAACTGTCGCCCGTTTTCACCGTATTTTTGGGATAAAAATTAAACGACTGCTCAAACGACTTTTTTATTGCCTCATCATTGAACGATTGCAAAAGCGGCGTTGTCATCGCTTGCGCCGCAGGAGGCGTGTTTTTTTGAATCTCTGCCATGATTTTTTGAAATCCGGACACAGATTTTACCGAGCCGTCAGCGTTTAAAACCACATTAAGCGTTTTATCAATAAGCCCGCCAATGATTTGCGAAATCAACTTTTCCGGTTCCGACAAATTCATGAGAGAGGAATTTTTTGAATTGTAGTTGATAGCCCCCATAGGAGTCTGCATAGACATAGCGAGTTCTTTGTAAAGATAGTCCACGCTCACCTCACTGCCGTTTTTTTCTGTCACTTTCATGGCATACAGTATATCCATGGATGTATTCATCGGGATTTCCTGCCCGGCGGCACTTATATTACCTTTCATTTCCAACTTCGAGAGATACGAATAAGTCGCTCCTTTGTCGGGATTAAACGATAATTTCACTTGTGCTTGCAGCATCATAGTTGCACAAAGAGATGCCATAACGATTGAAACTTTTTTTGCTTTCATGTTTTTTTATTTTATAAATATTTATGTTCAAATTTCAAGGGGCAAAGTTAGTAATAATTTTGTAATTATATATCAAATTTAATCTGTATTTCTTTTTTTTCTGTATAAAAATAAAATGCAATTGTCGGAACAAAAACTTGCGATTTATTAAAACTACTTTTCATCTTCAAAATGTATTAAAAACTAACAAGTGCTGTAATTCTCCAATATGTCCCAATGACATAACCATCGCCACCAACATAATTAAAGGTTCATACACACACGACGTTTGCGGCGTTTCGCTGACCTCCACCGCACACAATTCGGGAATTTCCGGCTTGAACTTTTCGTACAAAAAACGCGCGATATTTTCAGACGTGGGATGATTAGGCAGAATATCATTCAGATGCCGATGGTCTAAATGCGTGTTGAGGTATTGCTTCACCATATCGAGAGCCTTGTAATCCTTCACGAAGCCATACTCGTCCAATGTTTCCGACCGCAAATGAATGGTAATCACATAATTGTGCCCATGCATTCGCGCACACGGATGGTCAGCACTCAACATATTCAGTTGGTGCGATGCCGAAAAAGTGAATTGCTTGCTTATTTTATACATGGCTGCAAAGGTAGTGTTATTTTTTGAATAAAAACCGCCTTGCGGTTCCAAATATTTTCTATACCTTTGCGACTGAATTGTTGGCACAAATTTATACTATATTTGTGCCAAAGTGAAAATATAAATAAGTATGCAATCGACTCATAATCAAATAGAAAGTGCAATAAAAAAGAAAGGACGCGGAAAAATATTTTTCGCAGACGATTTTATGCTTTCCGGTACGAACGTGGCGGTACGCCACGCATTGTCCCGACTTTGCAAAGATGAATTGATTGTCCGCTTGTCTGCCGGTATTTATCTGTACCCGAAAATTGATGAACAAATTGGTGTTCTCTACCCGTCTATAGAAGACATTGCCAAAGCAATCGCCAAACGCGAAAAAGCGCGACTAATTCCAACCGGTGTTTATGCGCTGAATGCCTTAGGCTTATCAACGCAGGTGCCGATGAAAGTGGTCTATCTTACCGATGGTGCGCCGCGAGTGATTAAGGTGGGCAAAAAAGCAACTGTCAATTTCAAAAAAACAGCAGCTAAAAATTTGGCTTTCAAAGGGAAAATTACCACTTTGATAATTTTTGCCCTTAAAGAAATCGGCAACGGAAAAGCCACAGAAAGTGATTTGCAGAAAATCAAAACAGCGTTATCTAACGAAACATACGAAACTGTTTTGCACGATGCCAAACTTGCGCCGGACTGGATTAGCAATATTATTTTAAAACTTTATAAAAATGAATGAATTTATAAAACTCCCGGACACAAAAAAAGCGGAATATTTTAACAATACCGCATTAACAACCGGACTTCCAAATATTGCCGTTGAAAAAGATTGGTGGGTTACAACCGTCCTTCGCGCTTTATTTGCATTGCCCTACGCCGAAAATTTTTCGTTCAAAGGAGGTACTTCGCTGAGTAAATGTTGGAATTTGATAGAACGATTTTCCGAAGACATAGACATTGCCGTTAATCGCGAATATTTGGGTTTTAGCGGCACACTTTCCAAAACGCAAATCAGTGACCGCCTGCGTCGCGCTGCTTGTTCGTTTGTGCGCGAAACACTGCAGTCTGATATAGCAAAACAATTAGAAATCAACGACATAAATTCCGAACAATTTACTGTCAAGGTCAATATTACACCTGTTTCTACCACCGACCCCGAAATAATTGAGGTTGAGTATAAAACCCTTTTTGACGAAGTTTCGTATATCAAGCACAAAGTAGTTTTAGAGGTCAGCGGACGGTCAATGAGCGAACCGGTGCAAAGTGTCAATCTTCAATCATTGATAGATGAAACTTTTCCAAAAACAAATTTTGCAGAAAAACCTTTTGCCGTGCAAGCCGTTGTGCCACAGCGTACATTTATCGAAAAAATTTGCCTTTTACACGAAGAATTTGCCAAACCGCAAGACCTGATGCGGTCGGAAAGAATGAGTCGCCATTTATACGATGTGGTCAAAATAATGGATACGCCTATTGCAGTTGAAGCTTTGGCAAATAAAGAGTTGTATAATTCCGTAGTGGAACACCGCCGCGTTTTTATCGGTTTGAAAGGTTTTGATTACAACACACTCACCCCAAAAAGCATAAACATTGTTCCGCCCGAAAATATCATTGAACTTTGGAAAGCAGATTATGAAAATATGCAAGGAACAATGATTTACGGCTATTCATTGCCATTCGTTAAACTCATTGAGAAAATAAAACAACTAAACGAAAAAATAAATCGAATTGTTTAGTCCCCGTCCTCCTCCCTTATTACCTTAGATGAGAAGAATAAGGGAACAAGGGAGAGGAGCAGGGAGGGGCTACCATTGGCTACTAAGGGGACATAAAAAAGATGACCAAGACAGAAATCATCTTGCTCATCTTCGTAATCTTGTGAAAATCCCGGTTCAGACAATTAGCTTATCACATGATGCCTTGTGATAAACTAAAAGGTGAAAAAGAACTCAAAGCGGAAGCACCAGGCGGAAGCCTTGGTAGTAGGCGTGGCTGCTGGGATCGGCGTAGCTGCGATACGACACGCGGCAGCCCGTTGCACCCGTTGCACCGCTTAAAAAGGTACCGCCGCGACTCACGCGGTTCGTACCTGACACCGCACCTGTAGGGTTAGTCTGCACATAATAATAATCACTACTATAACTGTCATACCAATCACTGCACCACTCTTCTACATTACCGCTCATATCATAAATACCTAACTCGTTGGCGCCTTTTGTGCCCACAATATGAGTCTTACGACCACTATTGTCATAGTACCACGCCACACGGCCAATTGTATTGCTGCCACTATACTTGTAGTCCTGACTTTGGTTGCCGCCTCGTGCCGCATATTCCCACTCTGCCTCTGTTGGTAAGCGATAATTTTTGCCGGTCTTTGCGTTCAGCGCAGTTAAAAAACTCTGTATGTCATCGTGACTGACATAATACATCGGGTATTGGTCGCCTTCACCGTAGCTACTCGAAGGTGCTGTGCTTGGCCAACTGCCCATCACATCCCACCAGAGCTTTTGTGTCACCTCATACTTGCCAATAGCATAGTTGCTCAAAGTAACGTCGTGCTCAGGACTTTCATTAGGTTGAACCTCACTGTCTTGCTCGGTAGTGGCTCCCATAGTAAAGGTGCTACCCGCCACGCCTATCATATCGAAACTCAAACCACCGCCGGTTTCAGTAAAATTGTTGCCGGTAGTTGCTTGCGTAATAGTCACTTGCCAAGTAAGTGACCCCGAAATAATGGTTATCGTTGCCGAACGACTGCCTGTGGTAGTGTTTTCCTCCACATTCATCGCAATTGTGCCATCGTTTGTGCCGGAAGTGGAAGTTAACGTACACCATGCAGCATCGGAGGTAGCCGTCCATGCGCCATTGCTTGTTACGGCAAAGGAATAGGTACCGCCATACTTGGTGGCAACAATGTATGTTTTATCAAGTGCTAAAGGAGGAGCCGCTTGCGTAACAGACACTTCCTGAGTAACTTCCCCCGAAATAACGGTTATTGTTGCCGAACGACTGTCTGCGGTAGTGTTTTCCGTCACATTCACCGTAATTATGCCATTGCTTGTGCCGGAAGCGGGATCTAACATGCACCATGCAGCATCGGAGGTAGCCGTCCATCTGCCATTGCTTGTTACGGCAACGGAATAAGTATCACCATCATAGGTGGCGGAAATGCTTGTTTTATCAAGCGCTAAAGGAGAAGGCCTCTGTATCTCGTGCTCACTACGTGCCGTCGACCTAACGGTAACCATTCCCGTTGCCGTCCGCCTGTCTGGTGTGGTAATACTTTCC
>BNTU01000148.1 GCA_025996835.1 Bacteroidia bacterium | reverse complement strand
CGCACACAATCAGTTTCAACGGCAATGGAGGCACCCTCCCCGCAGGAAAAACGATGGATGCACGGATTAAAACAGAGGGTATAGATTTGATTTTGCCCAAGAACAAGTTTGTTGCCGCCGGCAAACTGTTTACAGGCTGGTCAACGTACAGGAATGGCGAAGTGGACTATCTCGATGGAGCCACCTACACAGACGATGCGTCCAATGCCACACTGTGGGCGCAGTGGAAAGACAGCACCTACACGGTTACGTTCAACGCCAACGGCGGAGGCGGCACCATGGCACCCCAAACGAAAACGCATAATGAGCCGTTACGTCTAACAAACAATACCTTCACGGCACCGGAAGCAGAGCAAGAATTTAGAGGCTGGGCGAAAAACAACCCCAGCGGAGAAGCCGTTTATGCACCCGAAGGTGCGATATATACCACCAATGCGAGTGTTGTCTTATTTGCGAAATGGGGAACGCCGGTGACAGGCGTAACGCTTGACCCCAAAGAACTCTCGCTCATCATTGGAGGCTCCTCACCGCAGTTGACCGACACCCTGACAGCCATCCTGACCCCCGCCAATGCTACGTCTGACTTTCTATGGAAGATAGGCAACACCAATGTAGCCACGATAGACGGCGGCATCATTACGGCAACGGGTGCGGGCAAAACCACCGTGACGGTAACCGCCAAAGCAGGCAACAAAACGGCAACCGCCAAAGTAAGTGTCATTGAGCGATGGACGTTAGGCAACATTGATGCTGAAACAGACGGCGAAACGCTCACCATCGGCGGCACCGGAGCCATGCCGGACTGGACAGAATATGTAACAGCGGCACCGTGGACGAAAAACAACAGCACCATCACCACAGTAGTGGTCGAAAACGGAGTAACCACGATAGGCAGCAATGCGTTTAACGATTTGTATAATTGTAGTTCCATTACACTGCCTGAAACGCTGACACGGATTGGCAGTCAGGCGTTTAAAAATTGCAGCAGCCTCTCAAGCATCACCATTAACGGCAACGTGACGGATATAGGAGCCGGAGCCTTTGTGGGCTGCAGCGGGCTAACCTCTGTGGTCAATTATAGAACGCAACCGCAACCGATACTTGGCAAATACATCTTCGACTCGGACACCTACCGAAAAGCCTCCCTCATCGTGCTCGAGGGGACAGAAACCTTGTATGCCAATGTCTATGACTGGTGCAGGTTTTCAAATGTTCAGGAGGGAGTATGCCAGATAGACTTCAATGTGCAGGGAGGCAGTGTCGTGCCACAGCAATGGATTGCGACGGGCACCAAATTAGCGGCGTTCACCGCCCCCACCCGCACAGGCTATCGCTTCGACGGCTGGTATCAGGATGCAGCCTGCACCAAAGCCAAAGTTTGGAGCCTTACAAACAATGTTACAAGCAACCTTACGCTGTATGCCAAATGGGTGAAGGTATTGACGGTAACGTTCCATTCGCAAGGCGGCAGCTATGTAGAAGCACAGGAGGTGGAGCCGAACAGCACCATAGACTTCCCAGCCAATCCGGTTCGCGAAGGCTACGTCTTTGACGGCTGGTATCAGGATGCCGACTGCACCGATAAATGGTATAGCACCGATTATGTGGGCAAAAACGATATTCACCTCTATGCAAAATGGCGATCGGCATCAACCGCAATAGAGGTCATAGATGACACGTCCCCATCCCTGCACGTGTATCCCAACCCCACCACCGGCGAACTAAACATAGAAAACGCCAAAGATGCAGAGATAAGCCTCTACAACATGAACGGCATACTGCAACTCCGCACCAACGAAAGCCGCATAAACATAGAAGCCTACCCATCAGGCATCTATTTCCTGCGAGCAGGAGTAGAAATCGTGAAGGTGGTGAAGAAATGACAGGGCAAACTTAAGGTTGTCCTTGTTGCATCCTTTATCTCTTTGGATACAGTTCGCCGCTGCCTCCATTGTTCCATGAGGTAAGTACGGCTCTCACCTTGCCGAGTTGCGCTTCCACCAGATTGTATTCATTTTGAGCAGAATGTTGTTCGATGCTGTAATAGCCGGTATATCCTACATCGCGCAAGACAGCCAAGCGTTTGGGCAGGTTGATGTCCTCGCAGCAATCCCATGGAATATGTGTGTCCAGCACCGTGCGGGTCCAAAATGCACCTCTGCTCCCACTTTGAAGCCATTGTCGTGTGCATATTGCGCTAGTTCCTTGTAGCGCTTCACTATAAAATCGAACTCCTGATTCGTCCATCCATCCTCATCTTTGCGATCTTTTTGCATTGGAGGTCCCGCATCGAAGCGGACAAAACCGACTCCCCATAGTTTGGCGATTTGCATATAACGGTCTTGCAAAGCGCGAAGTTTAGCGGGGTTTTCATTGCCCGTGTGCATGACATACGCACCGTCCACTGCAATGTTGGGCACAAATAATTGCTCGTTTTTGAGGGTGGTAGCCACTTTATTGATGAAATTATCCTCCGTACTGGTAATCATGCCATTCCAGAGGTCTGCTGCACCTAAATGGTAACGATAACTTTATCGTTCATAACTTGATCTTTTATAACTTAACTCAATTTAGTCCATTCAAATTTTGCAATAGCCAAACTGCCATCTTACCACTGCCACGGTGATTCCATGCGTAATAGGGTATCAATGACAGTGTTACATCTTTCACTTGTAAACGTCCCGTTTCATTTTGGGCTACTAACTGCGCAGTTGTTTTTAACTGATGAATACCCTTCAGTAAATCCGGCTTGGTTTCCACCCTGATTTCAGGCTTTTGATTTATCATGACATTGAAAATATCAAAATCATTATCCGCCCATTCGGCACAATAAACAATGGGACCGCGTTCGATAGATATTTTGCCGCGGTCGGCTTCCACTTTGTCGTTGGCTTTCACTACGCGCGGCTCCATGTCGAAATGCACTTCCACCACGTCGTCTTTTTTCCATTGACGGGAAATCGCAAAATATCCCTTCTCTAACCGGCTGTCCACCTTGGCGCCGTTCACTGTTACCGCATAATTCAACTTTTTGCCGTCGGCATAACTGTACAAATCGCTGGGAACGACTTCTCCCTGCACCCAACCCGGTACGCGCACTTTCAATGTAAATTGCTGTTTTGAACGCGGTGACACTTTAATACTAATGTCGCCTGTCCATGGATAATCGGTCGATTGGCTTACTGCTACTTTTTTACCTTCCACATCCAATACGGCATCATTGCCCATAAACAGGTTTACATAGAGGTCATTGTTTTTGACAGCATACACATAACCCGGCAGGGAAGGGATAAAACGGCTGACATTCGACGGGCAGCAGGAGCTGTCAAACCACGGCTGGCGGACGAGTGTACTTCCACGATTAAATTTGAATTTGCTATCCGACTCCAATGGATTGGGATAGAAAAATGTTCCGCCATCCAGCGAAACACCGGAAATCAAACCGTTATACAAGGTGCGTTCCAGCACGTCGAAATATTTGGCTTCGCCGTGCAACAGAAACAGGCGGTAGTTCCAATAGACATTGGCAATGGCTGCACAAGTCTCGTTGTAAGCCGTCAGATTGGGCAATTCGTAGTTATCGCCAAATGATTCGTGTTGATGACGGGCACCTATGCCACCGGTGATGTAGAGTTTTTTCGACACCACATTGTCCCAAAGGCGGTCGATGGCGTGGATGTAAGCCGCATCGCCCGTGAGCGCTGCCACGTCGGCAATTCCCGAATACATATAAACGGCGCGTACGGCATGACCAACGGCTTCGTCCTGTTCCAAAATGGGTTTATGCATTTGTCTGGTGAAGGCGTCGCCTTTTCGGGCAGTGTAACCCCGTTTGTCCAAGAAATATTTTGCCAAATCAAGGTATTTCTTTTCGCCCGTTACGACATACAATTTAGCTAATCCCATTTCTGCAATCTGATGACCGGGCACACGCGCCACCTGTCCCGGTTTATCGCCGATTGACCGTTCTACACAGTCAGCATAGCGGATGGCTATATCCAAAAAATTCCTTTTGCCGGTTGCCTGATAGTGAGCGATGGCACTTTCCAGCAAATGTCCCAGATTATAAAATTCGTGGCTGTATTCTTCCACTTTTGCCCAGCGCTCGTGGCCTACCCAATCGTGCGGATGTTGCGGATTCATCGTTCGGGCGGTAAAAAGATAGCCATCCGGTTCCTGTGCGGCGGCGACTATGGCGAGCACACTGTCGATGTATCGCACCAATTTCTTATCCGGCCATGTTTGCATGGAATAAGAAGCACCTTCGATGGTTTTATAGACATCCGTATCATCAAAAGAAAATCCTCCCACTTTATAGTCGGGGCTTGGATGGGCTGCCTTGTAGAAATTTTCATACCGCCCCGTTTCTTCACATTTGCCGAATGCCAAAGGGATAGTTACTTCGCGACTGGCGTCTAAGCGTTGTCCCCAGAATTGGTCGGTCACTTTTACCGACGTAAACGGTACGGGGTTGATGGGATAACCGCTGCCTTTCGCTTGCGAAAATCCTGTAAGACAATACAATGTCAACAAGAATAGAATGATGATATTTTTCATTTTTAATTCTTTAATTTTTAATTTTTAATTTTTAGGAAAGCCCAAGTCCTCTCCGTCAAGAAAAACAAGTCCGATTCGCTCCAGATTTCCGGTGCGACCGTTGTACCACAGCCGCCATTTTTTCTCTGCCTTATCGTAAATGACGAACGGTTTATAGCACGCCTCAGCGTCCCATCCGTCTGGGGTTGGCGAAATAATCGGATTCGTCGGTAGTCGTTCCCAATTCGTAATGCCGTCCTTCGACCGGGCAATGCCGATACGGGCAAGATGCTCGTTTTCGTAACCTATGTAGAACATTAAGTACCAATCGTTGTGTTTGAAAACATGCCCGCCGGCAACTTTATGATGCTCCCACTCTGTGTTTTTATCACATGAAAAGATGGGATTATTTTTGTATTTCGTCCACACAAGACCATCCGGGCTTGTTGCGTAGCCGATAGCGTTCGGTTCGTATATCTCCCCGCCGGAGTACCACATCGTGAAAAGTTTGGTATCGGCATCCCATTCGACGTTCGGACACATCACGGCATGTTCTTTTTCCCAGCCTTTTTCCGGCACTAAAACGGGTTTGTCCGATTTTCTTTCAAAGTGAATGCCGTCGGTACTCGTTGCATAACCAATCCACGAGCCGCTTTTCGCCCAATCGTTGTACCAAACCTGACCGGTGTACCAAAGATGATACACACCGTCCCGCTTAATAACAGTGGGGCGATTGATTTCATTTTCCCAACCTGAGTCGGGATTGGGAGCGAGAACGATTGTAGGCTCAGACCAATTAATTCCGTCCTTGCTTTCGGTGTAGGCGAGCGACTTTCTTGGTCGCCACGAGAACCACATCTTGTATTTGCCGTCCTCTTGCAGCATCGCGATATCGAAACACGTGCCAAGGTCCGCGCCGCCGAGAACAGGATTGTTCTCATATTTAGTCCATTTTATATCTGCCCGACAAGACGACAGAGTGAACACCGATAACACAAGCAGTGAAACTGCTAATAAACAATAACTTTTTTTCATTTCTTTAATAATTTTATTTTTAATATTTTTAATTTCTTATCTTGCTAATCTTTTAATCTTGTGAAAATCCAGGTTCAGACAATTTGTTCTATCCTGCAACCAACATCTTTTCCACTGAATGCAATGCCCATCAAAATGACTTTCCGGTCAAGAAACGGCTCATAATACCGCTTCTCGCGGATTTGCGCGATGGCTTGGTTGAGCAAAGTTTCCAATTCCGTGGTGGCATGGTATTTCAACTCTACCACTATTGCCACTCCCTCTTGCTGCAGCACGGCGTCTATACGTCCCCGGTTGGTCATCTTTTCGCTCTGAATATTGAAGCCCAGCATGGTCATCCACAGTTGAAAGATGATGTGATAAAGGGCTTCATTTGCCAAATTTTTTGCTTCCGCTTTGGCTGGGTTTTTCGCCTTGGATGGCTTTAAAGTGTAAGGAACGTCGGCAAACATGATACGCATGTTATTTGTAAAGCCTTTCGCATCGAAAGCAAGGATTTGTTTCAACATCGCTTTCCCAAGTGCTGACATTGTTGAAAGAGGATAATTGGTATATGCACTTAACAGATGCTCCATCAACGACACTTTCA
>BNTU01000147.1 GCA_025996835.1 Bacteroidia bacterium | reverse complement strand
GGGATTTAAAAGCACAAATTTACTTTTGTCTAATTCGCTGTCGGTGAACAGGTGCAAAGAGCCTTTATCAACGGTTTCGCTTCGATTGCCGTACAGGTCTTCCACAGTTACCTTCACACTGACCGCTTCCTGCTCCGAAAGATTCAAACCTTTGATGAATTGATGCTCGATAGAGTCTCTGGACGAATACACCTGACTCATCGAACGTTGTGCGCCGTTAAATGGAAAAGTGAAATCCACAAATACGGTAATATCCTGCTTCAATTCGTTTTCCCATTCCACGAGCAAGGCACCGAAAGCGGGTTTTACCGTTAGCCCCTTAGCCACTTTCAGGTAGGCAGGTTTTAGAGGCTCAAAGGTAACGTCCACGCTCCTAGATTGATTGCCCGCTCTGTCCAAGGCATACAACTGAATGGTATGTTCGAGGCTATCGGGCAAGCCGTACACCTCTAAATAAGGTGCCATAAACGAGGCAGCCGACTTGATGAGTTTACCGTTTGCCGCCGTATAGGAGGCTTCAATACTGATGACGTCCTCGTCGGGTGGAATTTGGTAAAAAAGCCTTCCACCACCGGGAAGCCGCTGTACACTGTCAAACACAGGAGCCGTCGGCGGAGTGGTGTCACCCGAAGAGATACCAAACCGTTCCCCCTCCTCGCAGGCATAAAAACCTGATACTCCAACAAGCAATAAAATTGCCATTTTTCTTATTTCTTTCATATTATTCTTATTTTTTAAATTATTAATTTTTTGTCTGAATTTTTTGTCTGAACCTTGATTTTAATAAGATTTTCAGGATTACCATGATTATCATATTCTCTTTCATCTTGCTAATCTTATAAATCTTGTAAAAATCATGGTTCAGACAACTACCATCCCGGATTTTGAATAAGGTTTGAATTTTTGTTCATCTCATCCAAATCAATGGGCCAGAGGCAATCCCTTTGGGTAAACGTGCGGATTTGTAAGATTTGTTGTTTGAAAAAATCTTCTCCTATTCCGCCATAAGTCCATCCTATGGCGGGAGATGTGAATGTTTCGGGTGCTTTGCCAGTGCGAATCATGTCCCAGAAAATACTTCCTTCAAAAGCAAACTCCACTTGCCGTTCCTGAGCGATGATTGCTCTCATCCCCTCTTTTGTTTCATGTTTGTCCACCGTTTTTGCCAATGCAGCATTGCTCCACACCGTTTCCACATTCGGTATGCCCGCCCTTTTGCGTACCTTGTTGATGGCGGCATACACGTCGGCATTGGGCGCGTCCAGATACTCGTTGAGCGCTTCGGCTTTCATCAGGTATAAATCCGCCAAACGGATAATGGGCGTCGGATAGACTGTTATATCCGCAGATGCACCTGACCCGTTGTTTATATGAACCACTTTTTGCGCTCCTATACCCGACCAAAAGAAATTGTCCGGGACGGATGTGAACCTACCTCCTTCGCCGCCCGCATAGAAGGTTGTTTTGATGCGGGCGCTATGCGAGCGCCAGTAGCCGCCGGTAATGCCTACATTGGCATAGAAGCGCGGCTCACGGTTCAGGTATAGATTAATTGTTTCGGCATTGGGCTGCAGAATACCGCGGGTTTCGGCGTATTCAGGGTCGCCCGGACCCGGAGCATTCGTGAGTTCGTGCATCGTACTGCGGTCGAAGGTATTGTCTTCATCCAAAGGAAGTCCGTTTTTGGTATAGTACCTTTCTATGGTTTTATAGGTGGCGCCCAATATGTTCCGGCAATAATTACGCGACAGGGAGTTGCCTATATAGCCGGCCGGCTGCATAATATTGCCGTCGGTGAACAAATCATTATCTGCCGAAACGACATACGAGTTCCCCCAAATCAATTCCTTGTTCCACGGGTCGCATATCACCATTCTTAAATCATAGAGGGTCTGCATGTTGTCAGGATTTGCCGCAGCGTCTTCCATGTCGTCCGGTAGCATCCTTTTGTCGTATTTGTAGAGTGCCACTCCGCTGTTCTCGCACTCGGTAATGGCTTTGTCCAAGGCTTTCACCGCATCGTCCCATTTGGCTTTGGTGGTGGCAACGTCATCCTGCGGGAAAAACGGTTTGCCGTCATGGTCTAAGAAATCGCGGTAATAGTCATTGCCGCTGTAGAAGGGGCTTGCCCGAAACAGCAATACCTTCGCTTTGATGGACAATGCCGCCAATTTACCGAGCTGTCCGATTTCGGAACCTGTCTTTCTCTGTATCAGGTCGGGGATGGCTTTGTCTATCGTCTCGACAATGTAGTCGAAACAGGCGTCTATCTTGCTGCGCGAAACGTACAAACTTACGGGGTCGTCGTCAGGCAATACGGCATTGTCCATAATCACAATGGGACCATAGCGCTGCAGCAGCAAAAAGTGATAGTAGGCTTTCAGAAACACTACCTGCGCTTTCCAGTCGGCTTTTTCAGCGGGCTCCATATCCTGTACCTTATCTATATTGGCGATGAAAAGGTTGCAGAAGTTGATGCCCTCATACATCTTCTTGCCCGAGCCGGTGCCCGACCAGATGCCCAGTATGGGCGCGTCGGAGCTCTGCTTCCGCTCCATAATCCGGATAGGTTGCCACTGATTATTATCATTTTGGTCAACGAGAGGATTAATCCATTCGTCGCCCAGCAACCAAGTGGATGTCCGCTTGCTGTCAGCCGGTAAATACGAGTAAGATTTTGCCAAGGCATTTTTCGCTTCTTCGCGGATGGAAAACATATTTTCCATAGTAAAACTCTCGTCGGGAACGACGTTGAGGTAATCGCTGCACGACGGAAAAATGCACATCGCAGCGATGACTGTTTTATAAATATTTTTTTTCATATTATTCATATTTTTAATTTTTTTAATTTTTGTCTGAACTTTGATTTTAGTATGATTTTTATGATTACCCTGATAATCCTGATAATCATAATTTTCTATAATCATACTAATCAAATTAATCATATTAAAATCACAGTTCAGACATTAAAATCACAGTTCAGACATTAAAATGATAATTGCAATCCCACATTAAACCTCCGATTGAGCGGGTATCCCATTCCGTTGCCGCCCATTTCGGGGTCCCACAGTTTGAAGGAACTGATGACAAACAGATTTTCGATGCTGGCGTAAGCACGGATATTTTCCAATCTGATACGTTTGATGCCGCTGAAATTGTAACCTGCTTCAACGTTTTTGAGCCGCAGGAAAGAGCCTTCGCGCAGCCACCACGACGAAGTCCAGTTTTCTTCAGGGTGGTTGTTATCTCCGGGGTTGACGTTTTGTAGGTTCCTGCCCGTATTGTTTTCTATCCTGTCTACCGACAAGCGGGGCCAGAAAGCGTGTACATCGGGATTTGTTTCACTCCATGCACCACGTGTTACTATTGCCAGGGCGTTGCGTCTGTTTTCAAACGGCGCGATGCCCACAGGGTCGATAAAGAACGAAACTCTGGCATTCCCCTGAAAGAAGAACGAAAGGTCGAAATTCTTATAACCGGCAGACAATCCGAAACCATATTGTATTTCCGGCGTGGTTGGGAAGCCCATGGCAACTTGGTCATTCAAATTGATAACGCCGTCGCCGTTGATGTCCCTGTATTTGATGTCGCCGGCTTGGGGGGTGCTGCCATGGAAGTTTTGTGCCGGGGATGCGTCAATTTCATACTGGTCCACAAAAAGCCGCTCTGCCACCAAACCCCACTGCTGACCGGCGCTATGTCCCTTTTTATAGCGGTATGCGTCAGCATAATTCGGTTCGTCAAATTGCGTATATTTATTCGTGGAATAGGTCATATTGACACGTCCCGTCATCCAGAAATCTTTGTTGAAAAATTGCTGGTAGTCAATAGACCCATCAATGCCCTGCGCTTCCATTTCGCCGACATTTCCATAAACCGGAGCTTCCAATCCGCCGGTATTCGGGATATTGGTACGTTCCATGTAAATATTGCGTCTGTAATCTTTGAAAAAGTCCACATTCAATTTTAGAGGGGAATTTTTGAAAAATCCCAACTCCACGCCGAGATTGTATTTTTCGGATACTTCCCATCCGATGTTTTCATTGGCATACCTGTCGATGGTGTATCCCCTGTAAACGCTTTGCATGTTTTCGTCCCACAAATAGGGCGAGCCGCTTGCCGTAATCTTGGAAAGGAAGTGGAAACGGTCTGCTCTCCCCGCAATAGCGTCGTTACCAACCAATCCCCAGCTAAATTTCAGCTTTAGGATATCAACGGCATTTTTGACAGGTTCATAGAAATTTTCATTGGAAACCAGCCAGCCGGCAGCGAGTGAGGGAAAGAAACCGAATTGCTTGGAACCGGTGAATTTTTCGGAACCATTGTAGCCGTAGCCAAATTCGGCGAAATAGCGGTCGTCATAATCGTAGGTCAACCGTCCGGAATTTCCGGCATTCCTTTCGGGCAGGGTTTCAAATATATCGCCACTACCGACATCAAACAGGTTTTCCTGCACCATCAGCACGGTCATGGCACCAACAGAGTGGTTGCCGAACTGACGGTTCCAGTTTGCACGGGCTTCAAAATAATACTTCACGGAAGAACTGCGAGACGCTTTCACATTTCCAAGTGTTTCAGTGCCTCCGCCTGTTACGCTGGAGGGATTGAGGTTGAACAGTTTGTATTTTTCCGAAATTCGGTCGTAAGATTCCACCTCATAATAAAACGGATCATAGCTTCTTTTGTTGCCATAAAGGCTCCACGTGCTGGCGGACACTTTGGCTTGAAGTTTCAGCCCTTCGGTGATGAAATCCAAATCCTGCAACAGGGTAGCCTGTGCCACCACGGTGCTTTCGTCCCGCGTTTCGTATCCTCTCACCATTTCGGCGTAAGGATTTGTTTTCAGACCGCTTGTACCTAAGGCACGGCTCCCAAACAGCGTGTGCCGGGTAAACAGGTTGGCGTCATCCGGCTCATATACGGCAGGAAAGTCAACGGGGTTGCCTTCCATCACCATTTTGAAAATATCGCCTGCCGGAGTGTTGGGACCCGTAAATTTCTCATACCGCGCCTGCAAACGGGTGTCCAAAGTGGTAGTGGGCGTCAGTTTGAAAATCACGTTGTTGCGGAGATTGAACCGGTCAATGTTGATGTTGTTGTTGAAATTGTTTCGCTTATCCACTTTCAGCAAGCCGGTTTCGTTGTCGTAGCCGAAAGATACAAAATAGGTCGCCACTTTTCCGCCGCCTGATACATTCACGTTCGCTTTTGTGTTGATGGTCTGTTTGTTGAACAGCATGTCGTACCAATCCACATTGGGGTACATCATCGGATTTTCGCCGTTGATGGTGGATTGTATTTTCTGCTCGTCATAAAAGACGCCCTGAGCGGGATTACGCGAAACGCGTGCCTGATTGTACAACTGCATGTATTCCACTCCGCCAATCATTTCGGGCATCTGCGTAGGCGTGGTGACATTGACGTCCACCCGCGCATTGATTTTCACTTTGCCTTCCTGTCCGCTCTTGGTGGTGACCATGATGATGCCGTTAGCTCCGCGCGAGCCATACAAGACCGTCGCGGCGGCGTCTTTCAGGATAGAAAAACTCTCGATGTCGTCGGGCTGCATGCGCGCCAAGTCATCGGCAGTAGATTCAAAGCCGTCCACCAGTATCAACGGCGATGTAGCGTAGCCGAAAGTGGTGACGCCGCGCACGAAGAACTGTGCATTGTCGCGTCCCGGTTCGCCGCTGGTCTGATAGGAAATCAAGCCCGGAATCTTACCGGCAAAAGCGGAGGTAAGGTTCGAGGCGGGCACTTTCAGGTCGGATACCTTGACCGTTTCAATGGAGGCAACCACACTGCTCTTTTTCTGCTTGCCGAAAGCCACCACAGTCACTTCATCCAACTCATTCGCTTTGGGCTTGAGCGGAATCACAAAACTCGCCTTGTCGCCCACCGTCACGGAGTAGACGTCATAGCCCAAAAAAGAAACTTCCAAAACATCCGTCGGCGAAACGTCTATTTTGAATGAACCATCCACATCGGTTACAACTCCACGAGAGCTCCCTTTGATGGTGATGGTGGAACCGGGGATTGCATCTCCGGTTTCATCGTAAACGAAGCCGGTAATGGTCTTCGTCCCTGACGAGGGAATCGCCACCTCAATAATCTGCGCCGACTCTTGAGGTGCCTCATGCGCTGCCTCAGCGCAAATTCTTTGCCCCCCCCCCCCCACGAGATTCCTACTCAACAGCAAATGTCTTCCAACCTTTCCAAACTT
>BNTU01000146.1 GCA_025996835.1 Bacteroidia bacterium | reverse complement strand
CGCGCTTTGCGGCAGGAAATCTGTGGGGATTTTTTCCCTCTGTCGGATTTTCGTGGAATGTGAGCGATGAAAATTTTGCAAAACCGCTCGCGCCAACGCTGAGTTCGCTGAAATTTCGAGCGACTTACGGCACTGCCGGCAACCAGGAAATCGGATTTGATGAATTTTCGATTGACACGGAATCTGTTAGATACAATGGTGTGCCAACTATTAAGTATACTAATCTCGGCAATAATAACCTGAAATGGGAAACAACAACGGAATACAATGCCGGTATTGATGCGGGATTTCTAAACGACCGCTTAAATCTTGTTGCCGATGTGTATTATAAGAAAACGTCCGATTTGTTGGTCAAGGTGCTTGTGCCATTTTCGCCTACAAATGAAAAGCAGACGTTCAATATTGGAAATGTTACCAACACCGGTTTTGAACTGGCTCTGAATGCTCGGCTACTCGAAAGGCGAAAATTTACTTGGTCGGCATCCGCCAATATCGCACACAATGTGAATACCGTCACAAGTTTGGGAATATATGACCCCCTGACAGAGGGCGACAATCAGGAAAAGAAATATACAGTGGGCAAATCAGTAGGCTCTTTTTACGGCTATGTGTATGACGGAGTGAATCAGGAAACCGGCAATATCATATTGCGCGATTTGAACACTAACACCAGAATTGATACGGAGGGCGACCGCACAATACTCGGTAGCATACAGCCCGATTTCACGTATGGATTTTCATCCAATCTCACCTACCGCCGTTGGGATGTGTTTGTGTCGCTGCAAGGGTCGCAAGGCAATGAGGTGTATAACAAATTGCGCCGTCATCTCTCAGAAAACAATAAGACATACAATCTCTCCACAGATTTATTGAATGCTTGGACATCGGAAAAATCATCAACTGTGCCGCGTTTGGATGCCGTTATTACCGCAAAAGAGTTGTACAGTCGCTATGTGGAAGATGCCTCTTTCTTGAAAATAAGAAACATCACGCTGGGCTATAATCTGCCGCTCAAAATAGCAAAGACATTGGTGCAGTTTCGCGCCTTTGTGTCGGCGCAAAACTTATATACGTTCACACACTATACCGGTTACGACCCCGAAATAGCGGGAGGGATAGACACAGGCGTGTATCCCACGTCTCGGACGTTTTTGGCAGGTGTTGGTATAACATTTTAGATAATTTTTTTATAGTATAAATTTAATTTTTAAAAACAATGAAAAAAAATTTTTATTCAGTAGCGCTACTTGCGCTTTCCATCGCAGCTTTTTCTTGCGATGATGACGACAACGGTGGTGGAACAGCCGAAGTGCCAGTTCCAAAAACTGCAGCAGAAGCTACGGCTCTTGCTAATGCCGTTTATGGGCCTTTGCAGACCCTTAGTTCTTCGTACTCTTTCTTGGTAGAGTCGGCTACCGAAACGACTATCTCGTTTGAAGAAAAAGACGAAACGAAAGACGGACCTCAGGTCAGTGTCTTGGAAACCGAAAAGAGCAATTGGTACCCCATCAAGGTATTCAATCGCTTGTACACAAGTATTGCTGCGGCTAATGTGGCAATCGAAAAAATCGGCGAAGCCGTAGTTGATGGCGACAAAATTAAGCAAGAGCAAAAAGACTTGTCTATTGCTCGTGCGCAATTTATCCGTGGCTACAACTATTTTCAACTCGTTCAGCTTTTTGGCGAAGTACCGTTGATTTTGAGTTCGAAGGCATCGGACGCAGACAAAACAACTCGCCGGTCTATTGACGATGTTTATGCTCAAGTCGTGAGCGACTTGACGGCTGCTATTGCAAAATTGCCGGAGTTTGACGCAATCAAATCAAACCCCTCGCAATTGGCTGCTAAGACCATTCTGGCAAAGGCTTACCTCACTTGGGGACAAAAGCCGCTGACGCAAGAGCAAGTTGCTGCTATTGCAACCGCCAAAGCAGACCCCCAAAAACCGGCGGTGGACAACGATCAATTGCTAAAAGCAATTGAGTATGCCGATGCAGTAATCGGTAGCGGCAAGTATCAATTACTCGCCGTTTACAATCAGATTTGGGGTAAAGGGAATGAAGACAATCTTGAAGTTATCTACTCAATCAGCCACAACGGCGATGGTATTGATGCACAAGGCAACCACCAAACGCATTGCGGATTTACCTGGCCTAAGGCTGAAAGAACAGACCCACACATCAGTTATGCCGACATTTCGTTTGAAGATGCCATTCCGGTGAGTGATGCTCGTAGAGAGTATTCTTATGTTACATCGGTTGAGTATGAAGACGGAGACAAAGATACATTGACATGGCCACTTAGCATCGTGCGTCCGGGCAAGTGGATTCACCGTACATCTGATGGTTTGGCAAAACCTGTTCAACCCAACGACATCGACCATATCGACTTCCGCTTGGGTGAAGTATATCTTATCAAAGCAGAGGCTCAATGGTATGCAGAGAACGGCGACAAAGGTTTGGCTGCCATCAATGCACTGCGCCGCAGAGCAGGTGTAGCAGCATTGGATGCTATCAGTGAAGAGGCTATCCAAAATGAATGGAGTTATGAACTTGCTTTTGAACAAAAGCACTGGTTGAACTTGGTACGTTGGAGAACGTATATTTCTTCTATCGACAAAGTGAAACGTTACGAATATTACAAACCCGCATACAATGATGTAGCACTGTTTAGTGCTCTCACGGATGCAGACCCAACCAGATTTGCTTTCTATCAAAGAGTTTATAAACATTTGCATAAAAAAGTTGAGAAGGTAGATGGGCATTTCTATCGTTTCCCTATTCCGTTGAGTGAATCATATAATGACTTGGGTATTGTCGGTCAAAATCCGGGTTATTAAAAAAACAATCAAAAGACATTCCATATCTTTAAGATATGGAATGTCTTTAAAAAACATGAAACGATGAAAAAGAAAGAAATTTTATTTGGACTCTTAGCACTGGGCATATCAACAACAACATTTGTGTCCTGCGACGACGATGAAACACCCGACAAAACGGGAAAACTCACGTTTACGGATGGCATTGAGTTGGTATTTGTAGAAGGCGGCACCTATAAGCAAGGCAGCGACGGATTGATTAAATCCGACGAAGCCCCGCAACACGATGTAACCCTCAGCGATTTTTACATCGGCAAATACGAAATCACGCAAAAGCAATATAACGACATAGTAGGGCATTATCCGGCATTACCCCCTGCGGCAGATGAAGGAGTGGGCAATAACTATCCCATCTACTATGTTACATACGCTGATGCACAGGATTTTCTGACAAAACTGAGTGCTAAATCGGGCAAAAGTTACCGCCTGCCAACAGAGGCAGAATGGGAATATGCCGCTCGCGGAGGAAAGAAGAGCAAGGGCTACACATACAGCGGCAGCAGCGACCCGTATGCGGTAACCAAATACTACGGCTCTGCAGGCAACTCATGGGAAATCGGAACTTCTGTTGCTAACGAATTGGGTATCTATGACTTGACGGGCAATGTATATGAATGGACAAGCGACTGGTACGGCGCATACACCGCCGAAGCGCAAACCAACCCCACCGGCGCAACATCAGGAACAGAGCGCGTGGCTCGCGGAGGCACATTTATCAATGTCCCAACCGGATTGCGCGTTTCGGCTCGCTACAAATATCCGGTAACCGCACAAGAGAAATTCTTAGGCATCCGCGTTGCGCATAGCGAAGAACAATAAAAAAATCTCAAAAAGATAATTGAAATTTGCTTAATTTTTTCTTCAGAGCACCCTCCCGACCGTGTTGGTTCGGAGGGTGTCGTTTTGTTGAAAACAGGGTAGCCGCATCAAAATTCAGCGATATTTTACAATTTTGCTTCCGTCTGTTACGCCGGAAGGCGTTAAATTTTGATAACCCCGTACAAGCGTAGCGCAGTGCGGGGTAGGGTGGTATCCTCCCCTCCGGCACACCGTAGGTGTACAACCTATATGTTTGCCCCCTTCGGGGGCACTGTGGGTGGGGAGGTCGTCTCACCCCGCACTGCGCTATCGCTTGTACGGGGTTATCGAAATTGTACCCCATACGGGGTAGATTGAAGACTGTATGGTCTTTGGCGTTGACCATGAGTAAAAAAGGGAAATTTGTCGTGCACCCGGAGATAGAAGATTTTTTTGTTTTGTCAAAAAAAAATATTTTGCTGATATTCAGTGAGTTATGTTTGATTATTGGTGGGTTTTTGATAATTTGTTTGGAGAATTGAAATTAACTTCGTATCTTTGCGGTCAACATCAACGACTGATTGATTAAACCCGGGATTTGTTATTCCGGAAAGTGAATCAATCAGTTTTCCTTTTTCCATGCGGGTCAATTTATGGTCATAATAGCGTTCACCATTGCTCTGAACCGCAATGACCGAACGAACAGTATAATCCACACCGGCTATCTTTAGTCCTGACACAAAATATTGATATTCTGTTATTTGTGGGTTTTTATCCACATCTTCGTTATCAACCGTATCCATATAAATAGATTGCTCAATGAGTTGTGGAATAGCAGCAATGCTTTGGATTTGTTCTACGTCTTTATAATCATGGTGCAATACCTCTTTGATTCCACTTTTTCCAATCATTATTGTCGTTCCCGTGTCTTTATTCGTGTATGTACCACGCAAAGACTTGCCATATTCAAGCGCGTTTTTCTTGTACTCTTTCAAGTCATCGCTTGGAGTAATTTCATTGCCGGTTATCTCAATTGGCGTACTGTTCTTTAACTTTTCAATACGTTTTGCTTTCATTGTCTTTTCAAATGAGCCGCAAAGATATACATTTTAAAATTAAAAGCACTGTTTTTTTTCACTGTTCTCCCGTCAGTGTTGGTTTTGGATGGTGTATTTCCTTTTTGTCAAAAAAAAATATTTTGCTGATATTCAGTGAGTTATGCTTGATTATTGGTGAGTTTTTGATAATTTACTTGGAGAATTGAAATTAATCGCTTATCTTTGTAGTCGGTTATTGAGGGTGGGCTTGATATTCCACTATTCTGACCGCTTAAAAAACTGCTTTCTTCCCCCGACTTGTTTACGTTGAGCAAAGTTGAAAGCAGTTTTGTCATTTCTATCTGTGTTAATCGGTGGTCATAATGACGTTTTCCATTAGCCCCATTAGCAATAACCGCTTTAACCGTATAATCATCGGCACCAATTTTTAGCCCAACAACATAATAATCATAACTTTCAACATCAGGATTACGGTTTTTATCTTCGTTTTCTATGCTGTCAATAAAAATGCTATTTTCTATAATTTGTGGGATAGCCGCAACAGACTGAATATGTCCATTTTCGTTTATATTATGATGCAAAACTTCTTCAATAGAGCCTCGTGATACAGCAATTTCATCACCGGTATCTTTATTGATGTAACTTCTGCGCAAATTATCTAACCCATACCTCAACGCGTTTTTACGGTACTCTTTCAAGTCATCGCTTGGAGTAATTTCGTTGCCGGTTATCTCAATTGGCATACTATTTTTCAACTTTTCAATACGTTTTGCTTTCATTGTCTTTTCAAATGAGCCGCAAAGATATACATTTTAAAATTAAAAGCAATAGTTTTTTTAGTGCATCCTCCTAACCGTGTTGCTTCGGAGGGTGATTTTGTTTTTTGGCAAAAAAATATTTTACTGATATTCAGTGAGTTATGCTTGATTATTGGTGGGTTTTTGATAATTTGTTTGGAGAATTGAAATTAATCGCTTATCTTTGTAGTCGGAAACAGGGGAATTTATTGCAGTTTCTTCAGAATCGCCCATCGAAGACAAGCCAGACGACACAACAGAGTTTAAAATTCCTTGATGACTGGACGGATTTGTTATCCTATCCAACTCATCAAGGAGTTTTTCTTTCGCTATTTGAGTGAGTTTATGGTCATAATACCTATACCCATTGTTGTCAACAGCAATAACAGCTTTAACCGTATAATCTATCTCGTCTATCTTTAATCCGGCAACAAAATATTGATATTCTGTAACTTTTGTGTTTTTTTCCGGTTCTTCATTTTCTATCGTATCAATATAAATCCCGCTTGCTATAATTTGAGGAATAGCTGCAATACTTTGAAGTTGAGCCACATTTTTATAATCATGGTGCAACACCTCTTTTATGCTGTTTGAATTTAGTTGAACGGTTTTCCCCTCCATATTGATGTACTCACCACGCAAAGACTTGCCATATTCAAGCGCGTTTTTCTTGTATTCTTTCAAGTCATCGCTTGGAGTAATTTCATTGCCGGTTATCTCAATTGGCGTACTGTTCTTTAACTTTTCAATACGTTTTGCTTTCATTGTCTTTTCAAATGAGCCGCAAAGAT
>BNTU01000145.1 GCA_025996835.1 Bacteroidia bacterium | reverse complement strand
ACTGTTTACGAGGAATATAACCGCAGTCAGGACAATGGCTATTCGCTGATGTGGAACAAAGTTTTTGCCGGTTTGTTTGAAAAACACCCCTATCAGACGAGTGTTATTGGCTTGCCGGAACACCTGAAATCGCCTTCGATGTACAGCGTGATGGCTTTTCAGAAGAAATATTATGTGCCCAACAATATGGCGGTGCTGATGACCGGCGATTTGGATTTTGAAAAGACGATTAAAATTGTGGACACCTATTTTGGTCAGATGCAGGCGAGTGGTGAAGTGCTTCACAGTGAGCCGATTAAAGAAGAGCCTATCACTGCTGCAAAGACTTTTGAGATTGCCACGCCCGACCAGGAGCGGGTGATTGTGGCTTACCGCTTTGGCGATGTTAAGTCGAAGGATGCCTTGTATTTAGACCTGATTGGCGATATTTTTAACAATGGAAAAGCGGGCTTGATTGACCTCGATTTGTTGCAAAAGCAAAAAGTGCTGGGGCTGGATGCCGGAGCCGAATCGCTGACCGACTACGGGATTTTCGTCTTCATGGGTACGCCGCGCGAAGGTCAGTCGCTGGAAGAAATCAGCGGGCTGATTCAGGCAGAAATTCAAAAACTGAAAGCAGGCGATTTTGACGAAGAACTATTGCAGGCGATTATCAACAACAAAAAATTGAGCGTGGTCAAAATCACCGACAGTCGTCAGGCGTGCTACAATTTCTTGGATGCGTTCATCACCCAGGTTTCGTGGAAAGACTATGTGTCGAAAATCGACGAAATGGCAAAAATAACCAAGGCGCAAGTGGTGGATTTTGCCAACACATTCTTCGCCGAAAACTATGTAACTGTCTATAAACGAACGGGTGAGAACAAGGAAAAGGTGGTGGTGGAAAAGCCCAGCATCACCGCCGTGTTGGTCAATCGCGACAACGAATCGCCCTTTGCCAAAGACCTGTTGGCAATCGAAACCGAACCCATCGAACCGGTGTTTGTGGACTTCAAGGAAGCCATCAAAAAGGAGTCGGTCAAAGACGGCATCGATTTTTATTACACCAAAAACGTGTCCAATAAGGTGTATTCGCTCAACCAATTTGTGGAAATTTCCAACATCACCGACAAAAAATTGGCGTTGGCGTTCCGCTATTTGCCCTATTTGGGCACGTCCAAATACACGCCCGAAGCGTTGAAAATGGAGATGTACAAATTGGCGATGTCGTTCAACACCCATTCTTCGGCGGGTCGCTCGTATGTCAACCTCTCCGGTCTGGACGAAACGATGCCGCGCTCGCTGGCGTTGATGGAAGAAATGATGCAGGACGCGGTTGTGAACAAGGAGGCTTATGACAATCTGGTCAACGACATCCTCAAAGAGCGTGCCAATGCCAAGCTCAACAAAGGGCAAATTCTGCGGGGAGGTTTGGTGAATTATGCTAAATTCGGTGCCAAATCGGCGTTCACCGACATCCTGACGGAGCAGGAATTACGCGCGATTGACCCGCAGGAATTGGTGGACATCGTCAAAGGTTTTGCCTCCTACAAGCACGGATTTGCCTATTACGGTCCCGACACACAGGGCAAAGTGCTTTCGCTGGTCAAGAAATTTAAAACGCCGGATGTGTTGCAGGACGTTCCCGCCCGCGTGGAATATCCCGAACTGCCTATGGACAAGCCGGTTGTCTATTTCGCCGACTACGATATGGTGCAGGCAGAGATTTTCTTCTTAGCCAAAGACAAACCGTTCGACCCGGCACTGATGCCCGCCGAAACGATGTTTAACACTTATTACGGCGGCGGTATGAACTCCATCGTCTTTCAGGAAATCCGGGAAGCCCGCGCGTTGGCTTATTCAGCGTATGCCTACGTGTCTAACCCCGCAAGAAAAGGCTTTTCTAACTACGTGCAGGCGTATGTGGGCACGCAAGCCGACAAGATGGCGAACGCGATGGATGCCTTCCGCGAACTTTTGGCAAATATGCCAAGTTCGGAAAAAGCCTTTGAAATAAGCAAAGAAACGGCATTAAACAATATGCGCTCGGAACGGTGGACGAAATCAAGCGTTTTCTGGAACTACCTGTGGTTAAAGGATTTAGGCATCGACTACGACCACCGCAAACCGGTCTTTGAAGGCATCCAAGCGATGACCCTAAGCGACGTGCAAACCTATTTCGACCAGCACGTGAAACCGGCGCAATATTCCGTCCTGCTCATCGGCAAGCGCGATAAGATTGATTTCAAATATCTGAATAAGTACGCCATAGTGAAGGAATTGTCGTTGGAAGAACTGTTTGGGTATTGATTTTTGTCTGTACTTTGATTTTCGTATGATTTCAGTGATTTGTATGATTCAAAATAATTATGCAAATCAATAAAATCCTATTATTATTATTGTAGAGACGTGGCGTGCCACGTCTCTTTGCTTCATTACCTTCACGTCTCTGCTGCTTAGACTGCTTGGACGTGGCATGCTAAGACGTGGCACGCTAAGACGTGGCACGCTTAGACGTGGCACGCTTAGACGTGGCACGCCACGTCTCTACAATTAGGTATGATGATTTTATTGATTTGTATGATTTTCAAAATAATCATAGAAATCAAAAAAAAAGCAGGGGCAGACCTCATAAACCTGCCCCTGCACAAAATCAGAGTTTTCAGAAGGGCAAATCGTCCTTCATTTGTTCCAAGGGTGGCAAGTTTTCCTGAGTCGATGGTGGCGGCAAAGGCGGTTGTTCCAGCGGTCTGATTTCGCCATCCGGCTTACGGTCGAGCAGTTCAAGGTTTTCGCCGACAATTTCTGTAATATGCCGCACAATTTCCTGCTTGTCGGTGTACGTTCGCGTTCGCAATCGCCCCTCGATGTACAGTTTTGCACCCTTGCGAATGTACTTTTCAGCCACTCCTGCAAGCCCGCCTCGTAATGTGATGTTGTGCCACTCAGTGCTGTCGGGCACCACTGTCCCGTTAGCTAAGGTGTACCCCCTTTCGGTGGTTGCTAAGGAGAAGTTGGCAATCACTCCTCCACTCTCAAAATGCCGCACTTCGGGGTCTTTGCCCGTGTGCCCGATTAAAATAACTTTGTTTACTGACATAAGTAAATTGGGTTAATAGCGTTATTACTAATAATATCGCGCCAAAGGTACGACAAATTTTAGTTATGAGTTATAAGTTATGAGTTATTTTTGGTTAAATATTTTAATTTGTGTTAAAAACAAAGGTTTTGTCATGACAGCCGTTTTGGTCAGCCTCTATAATCTTCTTAATCTTGAAAATCTTGTAAAAATCATGGTTCAGACAAAACCCCAAACAGCGTAGCCGCCGAAGCATCCACAATCACTACCTGCACCAAATCGCCCACGCGATGACTGCCTTTGTCAAAAATCACCACCTTGTTTTGCGAGGTTCGTCCAAAAAGTTTTTCGCGCGAACGTTTGGAAAAGCCTTCTACCAGCACTTCAAACTGCTTTCCGATGTCTGCTTTGTTGCGCAGTAGTGATGATTGCAACTGTTGGGCGATGATTTCGTTGAGGCGGCGAATTTTCACGGCTTCCTGCACATCGTCCGGCAGATGTTTGGAGGCGTAGGTGCCCGGGCGTTCCGAATATTTGAACATGAAAGCGGCATCGAAGTTCACCTCGCGCATCAGAGAGAGCGTTTCCTGGTGGTCGTCTTCCGTTTCGGAGTGGAAGCCGCAAAACAAATCGGTTGAAATGGCGGCATCCGGCAGAATGCGGCGGATGCTCGCAATGCGGTCGAGATACCACTCCCGCGTATATTTTCGGTTCATCGCCTTCAAAATTTTGTCGCTGCCCGATTGCGCAGGCAGGTGAATGCTCCGGCACAAATTGGCGTGCGCGGCAATTACCCGCAAAGTCTCATCGCTCATGTCCTTGGGGTGCGAAGTGGTGAAGCGAATCCGCATTTCAGGTGCCTCTGTCGCGACTGTTGCCAATAACTTGGGGAAGTCGATTATTTCAGGGGATTGACCCGCAATCCCTTCCCAAGAATAGGAATTGACGTTCTGCCCCAGCAGCGTCACCTCATGATAGCCCTGCTCCCTTAACACGCGCAATTCATTGAGAATACTCTCCGGCTCGCGGCTTCGTTCGCGTCCGCGCGTGTAGGGCACGATGCAATAGGTGCAAAAATTGTTGCAGCCGCGCATGATGGAGATGTAGCCCGACAGTTTCACGCCCGACAGTTTGAGCGGAATCACGTCTTTGTAGGTTTCCGTAGTCGACAGTGCCACGTTGATGGCTTTCTCGCCTTGTTCCACCGCTCCTATCAGGTTGGGGAGGTCGAGGTAGGCATCCGGACCCACCACCAAATCGGCGTGATGGTTGCGTATCAGCTCTTCTTTGGCGCGCTCTGCCATGCAGCCTAACACGCCTATAATCAGCGACTTACGCTTCTTTTTCAGCGACTGAAAATACTGCAAACGGGCGATGACACGCTGTTCGGCATTGTCGCGCACCGAGCAAGTGTTGATGAAAATGACATCCGCATTTTCGATGGTTTCGGTCGGTTCAAAACCGTCCATTTGCATGATTGCGCTAACTACCTCACTATCAGCCACATTCATCTGGCATCCGTAAGTTTCAACAAAAATTCTTTTCGTTTTATTCAACATTTAACTTTATTTAACTATAAATATTCGATTTTTCTGCAAAAACGCTTGCAGATTAAAAAAAAGTCATTACCTTTGCGACTGAAAAACGTAAAATTTTTTCATAGTTAAGGTTTTGGTTAAATGGGTAAGGGGTGATTGTGAAATTATCCCTTATATTTTTTTCCGTCATTGCGGGCTTGAGCCGCAATCTCATGCGATAATAAAAGCTACAATATAAAAACAATGTGCAAAAATACTCATTTTTATGGAACAGGCAGCAGACAACACAATTATTATTGACGACGAAGAACTTTCGTTGGACGACATCCGCAGGGGCATCATTTTTTCGGAAATCATCGGGAAACGATACGAATAACCCTTCGGGTGAAGCTCTATTAGCCGCCGAAGGGTTACTCTGGTTGAAAAACGTACATCGTTAAAACGTCAATTTCGCAGGGTATTCGCCCTTGTCTATCAACGCTTGAATTTTTGCGACCACCGAAGCGCGGTCTTCAGCGTAAGTCACACCAAACCATTTGGAAGGCGTGTCTAACACTTTTACGCGGGCTTTCTTGGTCGTAATCAAGTGGTCGACCACCAACGGGATAAAAAACTCCGCTTTCGGGTTGGGATTTTTCTGATTTTTCGTCAAGAACTCGATGAATTGTTCTTCGGAATAGTCAAAATACTCCGGCGTGAAGCCCCAGAAGTTCATCGAAACGGGCGTGTTGTCTTCCACCGGGTACAACTTTTCGTCCGCATCCTTGTACTTGATAACGCCGTCGGGGTAGCGGCGGATGTCGGTGCGCTCCACCACAGTGGTCAGGAAGCCGTCTTTGTCCGTTCCGCAAACGCCACGAGCCACCGAGCCACTGTCGGAGAGCGTGTTGCCTACGCGGTAGCCCACCATCGAATACTCGTTGGGGGTGTTGCCTACTTTTTGCAGATAGTCTGCCAAAATTTTGAAACTCTCGCAACCGTAGAAATCATCGGCGTTGATGACTGCAAACGGCTCTTTGATAGCCTTTTTGCCCATAATCACCGCGTGATTGGTGCCCCACGGCTTGGTGCGGTCGGCAGGCACCGAAAAGCCCGCAGGCAAGTCGTCCAAACTCTGAAAAACAACATCCACCGGGATGCTGTTCTCATATTTTTTCAACACTTTGTCGCGAAAATCCTGCTCAAAATCTTTGCGAATGACAAAAACAATTTTTCCAAATCCGCCACGAATAGCATCGAAAATGGAATAATCCATGATTGTTTCGCCGTTGGGACCCAATCCGTCCAACTGCTTCAATCCTCCGTAACGGCTGCCCATGCCGGCTGCCAAAACAAATAATGTGGGTTTCATAATGATATATTATATGTTTAACTTTCCCTTATCGCCCGCAAAGGTACGTATTTTTTTGCAGAATGAACAATTTTTTTTTGAATTTGCCGTCTGATTGTCTGAATCAGGATTTTCAGGATTAAAGGATTGGCAGGATGAATAAAAAATCCTGTAAATCCTAAAATCCTGTAAATCCTGATTCAGACAATGAAGGATTGGCAGGATGAATAAAAAACCAACTTTAACAAAGTTTAACACATCACGCCCGCAAAACCCTTGTTTTGTATAAAAATAACCCGTACCTTTGTCGCCCAATTTGTTATGAACAACTTATGAACAGCTTATGCGCTACTTATAGGCAGTTTGTGCTTCGCGCAAACAACCGCGTATCCCCTGAAATGTCAAGGAATGG
>BNTU01000144.1 GCA_025996835.1 Bacteroidia bacterium | reverse complement strand
CTGTGGCAACGGGCATTGAGGAGCACAGCGGCTATGCCCTCGCCTTTATTCGGGCAACCGAATGGATTAAGAACAACCTCCCTGGCGCGAAAGTCAGCGGCGGCGTGAGCAATCTCTCATTCGCCTTCCGCGGTCTCAACGACCTGCGCGAAGCCATGCACACCGTTTTCCTCTACCACGCAGTGCAAAAAGGGATGGATATGGGCATCGTAAACCCTGCCGCCACACTTGCCTACGATGATATTTCAACGGAGTTGCGCACGCTTGTGGAAGATGTGATTTTCAATCGCAATGAGGAGGCGGCGGAAAAATTGATGGAATATGCGCAGGGCAATGTAAAACAGGGGATTGAGGGTCAAGCCCGCAATGACGGGCTTGACACCCGCAATGACACCACACAAGCCCGCAACGACAAGTTGGAATGGCGCAACCAGCCCGTTACTGAACGCCTCCGCCACGCCCTCATCAAAGGCATCGGCGATTTTTTGGAAACCGACCTGACAGAGGCATTAAAAACCAGCAAAAACCCCATCGAAATCATCGACGGACCACTGATGGACGGCATGAACGAGGTGGGGCGACTCTTCGGCGAGGGCAAAATGTTTCTGCCACAGGTGGTTAAAACGGCGCGCACGATGAAAAAAGCGGTCGAAATTCTCCAACCTGCCATCGAAGCCTCCAAACAGACGGGCGCAAAAAAAGCGGGCAAAATTCTTTTCGCCACCGTGAAAGGCGATGTGCACGACATCGGCAAAAACATCACGGGCGTGATTTTGGCGTGCAACAACTACGAGATTATCGACATCGGCGTGATGGTGCCGCCCGAAGAAATCATCCGCCAAGCCATTGAGCAGCAGCCGGATGTCATCGCGCTGAGCGGCTTAATCACACCCAGCCTCCACGAAATGGCGACGCTGGCGGGCGAATTGGACACAGCCGGACTGCAAATTCCGCTCATCATCGGCGGCGCAACGACCTCCAAACTGCACACCGCCCTGAAAATAGACCCGCTCTATCGCGGCGCGGTAGTGCACGTGAAAGATGCCTCACAAGCCGTTCCGGTGGTCAATCAGTTGCTAAACCCCGACACGCGGGCGGCATTCATCCAAAGCATCAAAGCCGATTACAAGGCATTGCGCGAACAAACGGACACCCCCAAAGAGACGGTCAGCATCGAATATGCCCGCCAACACGCGGCGAAAATCGACCACACTCAATATACCCCCCAAAAACCAAACATCAATGAATGAAATACAAAAAATAAATATCCCAATCCAAGAAGTCATCCCAGACATTAATTGGACGGCGTTTTTGACTGCGTGGAAATTTCCCGTCAAAGACCGCGAATCTGATGAGGCAAAGAAATTGTTGGCGGATGCAAGGGAGGGGATTGCGGGTCAAGCCCGCAATGACATCCTTCACACCCACAATGACAGGTTTTTCATCCAAGCCGTATTCGGATTTTTCCCCGTCACGGCGAAAAATGACATATTATATGTAGAAACGCAAAAAGGCGTGAAAGAAATCCCCTTAGCACGCCAGCAGGAAAAGCGGGAGGACGACAGTTATGCCTCAATCGCCGATTTCATTCATCCCAACGGCGATTTTATCGGCATGTTTGCCATCACTGCGGGCAAAAATCAGCCCTCCGGCGATGATTATCAGGATTTGCTGGAGCAATCGCTCCGCGACCGGCTGGTGGAAGCCGCCTCCGAATATTTGCACAAAAAACTGTGCAAAGGCGTTGGCATCCGCCCCGCGTCGGGCTATCCGATGCTGCCGGATATTCGCCTTAACTTCCTGATTGATGAGGTGTTGGATATGCGTGAAATTGGCATAAGCCTCACCGACAGCGGTGCGATGTATCCCAACGCCTCCGTTGCCGGTTTGTATATCCTGCACCCCGAAGCGCGGTATTTTCATATCAAATGAGAATTTAGAGAGCGTATCTGCCAAAATGTCAGTTGCAAATAAGTGGCACCATTTTTGAGTAATTGTCCATAAAAACAATACATTTATATTATGGAAGCAAAAAAGCAAGGTCATATCGGGGTGACGACCGAAAACATTTTCCCCGTGATTAAAAAGTTTTTGTATAGCGACCACGAGATTTTTCTCCGGGAGTTGGTTTCTAACGCGGTGGACGCTACTCAGAAGATGAAAACGCTGGCGCAGGTGGGCGAATTTAAGGGCGAGTTGGGCGATTTGACTATTCGCGTGAAACTCGACGACAAGAAGAAGACGCTCACGATTTCCGACAGCGGATTGGGGCTAACTGCCGATGAGATAGACAAGTACATCAACCAGATTGCCTTTTCGAGCGCGGAAGGCTTTTTGGAAAAATACAAGGACAACGCCAATGCCATCATCGGGCATTTCGGCTTGGGCTTCTATTCGGCGTTTATGGTGTCGAAAAAGGTGGAAATCATCACCAAATCGTGGCAAGAGGATGCTCCCGCAATGAAATGGTCGTGCGACGGCTCGCCCGAATACACCATCACCGAGGCGAAAAAAGAGGCGCGCGGCACCGACATCATCCTCTATATGGATGACGACAGCAAGGAATTTCTGGAAAAAACGCGCATCGAATCGCTGCTGAAAAAATACTGCCGCTTCCTGCCTGTGCAAATTGCGTTCGGCAAAAAATCGGAGTGGAAAGACGGCAAATCGGTGGAATTGGACGAAGACAATATCATCAACGAAACCAACCCGCTGTGGATGCGCAAACCGGCGGAATTGACCGACGAAGACTACATCAAATTCTACAAGGAACTCTACCCGTATAGCGAAGACCCGCTGTTTTGGATACATCTGAACGTGGATTATCCGTTCAATCTGACGGGCGTTTTGTATTTCCCAAAAGTGAAAAGCGGCATTGATTTGCAGAAAAACAAGATACAACTGTATAGCAATCAGGTGTTTGTGAGCGACAGCGTGGAAGGCATCGTGCCCGAATTTATGACGCTGCTCCACGGCGTGATTGACTCGCCGGACATCCCGCTGAATGTGTCGCGCTCCTATTTGCAGTCCGACAGCAATGTGAAGAAGATTTCGACTTACATCACCAAAAAAGTGGCTGACCGCTTGGACGAGATTTTCAAAAACAACCGCCCGCAGTTTGAGGAAAAATGGAACAGCCTGCGCGTTTTCATCGAATACGGCATGATAACAGACGAAAAATTTGCCGAACGCGCGATGAAGTTCGTGCTGTTCAACACATTAGACAACAAATTTTTCACATTGGACGAATACAAAACGCTGGTGGAAGCCAACCAAACGGACAAAGACGGCACGCTGATTTATCTTTACACGACCGACAAAAACACCCAATTTGCCTACATCGACCAAGCGAAAGAAAAGGGCTACGATGTGCTGTTGATGGACGGACAACTCGACAATCACTTTATGAACGCGCTGGAATCGAAGTTGGAAAAGACCCGTTTCGTGCGCGTAGATGCCGATATTTTGGACAATTTGATTAAGAAAACCGATGCCCAAGAGGTCAAATTGACCGAAGAGGAACGCAACGCACTGACAGAAAAATTCAAAGCAGTCATTCCACCCATCGAAAAAACCGATTTCGTGATTGGCTTCGAGCATTTGGGCGAAACCGGCAACCCCGTCACCGTGACGCAAAACGAGTTTATGCGCCGTATGATGGAGATGTCCGCGATGCAGCCCGGCATGAATTTCTACGGCGAGATGCCAAACTCATACGCCATGACCGTCAACTTGGATGCGCCTGCCGTGAAGAAAGTGGAAAAGGAGAATACGCCCGAAGCACAAGCTACAATCACCCAGTTAGTCGATTTAGCACTACTTGCCAACGGATTGCTGAAAGGGGAAGCCCTCAACAAATTTATCAAACGCGAGGTCAACGCACTATCCGCATCGTGAATTATGAACGCAAACGATTGGAAAGGGCGGCAAAATGTGGTGTATTCGACCAATCCTGATTTTCGGTATGAAAATCAGACGGCAGATGAGGTTGAAACCTTGCCACGCGACAAGCAACAGCTTCGTGTGCAGTTGGATAAGAGAAATCGAGGGGGAAAACAAGTTTCGCTGATTACGGGATTTGTGGGTGCAGACGAAGATTTGCAAGTGCTGGCTAAACTCCTGAAAACGAAATGCGGCGTAGGCGGCTCAGCCAAAAACAACGAAATCATCATACAAGGCGATTTCAGACAAAAACTGGCGGAAATTTTAAGCAAAGAAGGTTACACAAAAACAAAATCAATATGAACACACCCGTCATAGCGAGTTTGACCCGCACAACGCCTGTCATCGCGAGTTTGACCCGCACAACACCCGTCATTGCGGGCTTGACCCGCAATCCCATGAAAATTCTACTACTATCATTAGTAATAACAATTGCCGCTACCGTGTCGTTGCAAGCACAGCCCCTGCGGACGGAATCCTTTTCCGAACGGGTGCAAACCTTGCGCGTTTTTCCGGAACATCAGTGGAAATTAGCCCCAATTATTGACTTCAATCAAAATCGCGCTATCGCCATTAGTTTCGATGTTTTGGGTGTGGAAACCGGTCATTACACCTACAAAATTTGGCATTGCAACGCCGATTGGACGCGGTCGAAGTTGGATGAACACGAATATCTGAACGGGTTGCAAAACAATCCGTTGACTGATTACGACAATTCGCTCAACACAACGATGGAGTATGTGCATTATGAACTGCGGATTCCCAACGAGCGGGTGCGGCTGAAGTTGTCCGGCAATTATGCGGTTCAGGTTTTTGAGGACGGCAACGAACGACCGATGCTCAATGCCTGTTTTTCGGTCGTGGAGCCGCTGGCAAATGTGCAGATAAGCGTTTCGCCCGTCACGGATAAGGGGGCGAACACCCATTTTCAGGCGGTTGATTTTGTGGTGAGTTATGGCAGTGCCGTTCAGAATCCGAACACCGATTTGAAAGTTTATGTGCTGCAAAATCATCGCTATGATAATGCTGCACAACTTGTTAAGCCGCGTTTAGTGCAAACCGGCAAGGCTGAATATTCACACAATCCTGCCTTGATTTTTGACGCGGGCAATGAATATCGCCGCTTTGAGATGACCACCGCACAATTTCCCGGACTGAATATCGCCGCTATAGAGTATCACGAGCCATATTATCACACCATTTTGCGCCCCTACAAATTTCGCTCCAACGAGCCGTATTCGTATTCCGAAGACCTGAACGGCAAGGTATATATCCGTAATACAGAGGCAGATAACTCAGACTATGAGGCGGATTACCATCTTGTGCATTTTTCCTTGGCGGGACAACCCCTGAATGAAAAGGTGTATATTTTGAGCGAAGCATTCAACAATATCTTCGATTACCGTTCCGAAATGACCTACGAAAGGAATAGCTACGTCAAAACAGCACTGCTGAAAGAGGGCTATTACAATTACCTGTATGTTACTCAAAATAAACCAAATACACCGGCAAAAACAGCACCCATAGAAGGAGATTTTTACCAAACAAAAAACGAATATCGCGTAATGGTATATGCACGAACATTCGGAAAACGCTACGACCAACTGATTGGCGTACAAACAATTAACTGACAAAAGTGCGGCTGAAGGGACTGTGATTTGGAAGTTATCGAAAGAAAATAAAAATATTTCATTGATGATTAAGCACTTATGAAAAATATGTTGTAAAACATGAATAATAGGTGCTTTTTTATTTGGTGATTGATAACAAAAGTATTATCTTTGCACCGTCATTCAGAAAAGAGCTCTATATGATTGATGATGAAGAGCTAAAGGCTCGGGTAGATAAATTGATGGAAAACCTCAATTACTACCTCCGAAACTACAATCGGTTAATTACTATCGGTTATAGAAAGTCGGTGTTAGACCCGGAAATTGAATCGCTTGAAAGGGAACTGAAGGCGTTAAGTAGAAGGCTATAGCAGAAAGAAAGGCCGCCGCTCACGGGTGGCGGTTCTTTCTTTTTAATAACATAAAAAACAAAAAAATTATGAACACAAAAAGTAAGTTTTTCTCTTTAAAAGAGGAATGGAAAAAGGCTAAAGGCGCGGAACGCGAAGCCGTAGAGCAGAAAATGGATGCTTTTTTTGCTTCGCTTTCGGATGCTGAAAAAGAAGAAGTGCAGACTGCTGTGAGTGATGATTTTACCTCCATGCACAGCGAAATTGCAGAAATCAGCGAGATTTTGGATGTGCGGGAAAAATTGGCACCGGTGTTGCCAATCATATCCATTTCGTACATTTCCAAAAATTTCTTTGGAAAGTCCACCTCGTGGTTTTATCAGCGATTGAATGGAAACATTGTGCATGGCAAGCAGGCTAAATTCACGAACGACGAAATCAAAAAGCTTGATTTTGCGCTGCACGACATCAGCCGAAAAATAGGCTCAGTGGCTATTCACGCATAAATTTTTAAATTAAAAATTTGTTAAAGTGTAGAAAAAGTATTGTTTATTAGAAAACATTTGCTACCTTTGTTGCCGAATTGTTGTTGTGGCAATTCACAAAAAAAAATGTTAAATATTTAGATTAAGTTTTTATGAGAAAAATAATGGAAAATAGAACAGTGAATAAAACAATCGTCACAATCCTACGTGTCACTATTGGTTGGCATTTTCTGTACGAGGGATGGGTGAAACTGTGTGCTGAGCATTGGACTGCAGAATCCTATCTGAGCAATACATACGGATTTCTGTCCGGATTTTACCATTGGCTTGCCGCTTCGCCGACAATGTTACACATGGTTGATTTTATGAATGTCTGGGGGTTAATACTGATTGGCTTGGGTCTATTCACCGGATTGTGCAGTCGTTTGGCGTCGTTTTTCGGTACGCTGTTGCTTGTCTTGTACTACTTTGCATACCCTCCTTTTGGCGTTTCATTGCTCGGAGGCGACGGCACGCTGTATATTGTTGATAAAATA
>BNTU01000143.1 GCA_025996835.1 Bacteroidia bacterium | reverse complement strand
GTCACTTTCGCAGTACCATGTATAAGTGGAACCCTCCTTGTCCCGAACATCGGTATTTGCTATTGGATGCAGCACTTTATCCAATGTTTCCTTCTCGTACAGCGATTTACCGTTCAGGAAAACTTCGCCTGTATGGTGTATGCGGTGTCTGGTATCTAACCAATCACCATAAACCAAATCTTTGTACGGATTATAATCGCCAAAGAAACTGTTGGGCAACACAATTTTCCAAATACCATTCTCTTTCTGCCACTTAGCGACAAGTTCAGAGCCTTTGAGCTCTACGCGCTCTCCGGGCGCAGCGCAATAAACGATGCGCTTGTCATCACTTTCGCCTCCGCGCGGCGGATTGACCCACTCGCGGTAAACACCCGCATGAACGGTAATTACATCTCCCGCGTAAGCCGCTTGCGCTGCTTTGCCGATAGTTTTGAACGGAGCGGCTTTCGTGCCGACATTGGCATCATTTCCCTTGACGGAAACATGGTATTCCTTACCAAAAGCAGCCAAACTGAGGGTCAAAAATAAAAAAAGCACACAAAATCTTCTCATTGAATTTTAATTTTAATTTTCGGGGACTTCTAAAAAAACACCAAATTTACATTTTGATTTTACAACAGAGCCGAAGTCCATTTAAACTCTGTTTCAAAATCGGGGCAAAGTTAGGCAAAATTTCTATTCAATCCACACTTTTTTGTCGTTTTTCAGGGCAACTGCATCAAAATTATGATGACAAGGAAGACCGTTAGGTCTTTTGCGCTGACTCTGAGTAAAAAAAGGGAAATTTGTCGTGCACCCCGGAGAAACTCAAAGTTTTGATAATTCCAAAATTTGTGCTACCTTTGCAGCCATAATAAGATAAAAAGAACGTATATGCTTACAATTTCGATGTTTAAGGTATTGCTAATTAAAAAAAATAGTATGTTGGTGGCAATGGTTATGTCACTGGGAGTGATGAATGGAATCAATGCTAAAAGCAATGATTCAAGTTTGCAACAAGTTAGTGTGGGGAGTGGAATTGGGGCTGCTCATACTGGCTGGACATATTGGGGAGTTACAGCACATGTTGTTTTATAATACATTTTGAAGATGAAAAGTAGTTTTAATAAATCGCAAGTTTTTGTTTCGACAATTGTATCTATAAGTTTTATTAGTGTGAGAGCACTTTTGACCGAGAACAATTTGGTGAATATTTCCAATAATACGGGAATTAATATTGGTGCAATTCAGATTATTGCCATAATAACATCGGGATTTATTGGTTTTATTACACTTATATGTTTGGCAAAGTACACCAAACATAAAGGGTCTAAAAATAATTAAAATTTGCATTATGACTACCATGTGGACTGTTTTACTCGGCAATGCTTCTTGCATTACCGAGTATTCAGGACATGATAACTTATTGGTAAAATGAAAAATAATCTTTTTTTACGGTAGAACCATTATTTATACACATTATTTATACACATTATTTATACACATTATTTATACACATTGGAAGATTCCGATTTCTTGACTGCGTACTTTTTCCAGATAGAAGTATTCGTCAACATTTTAATATACACGCCGCCGACAACAGAGCGTGCCTGAAAACCGCGTTGTTTGGCGTCAGTCGTACAAAACCAGTCCGAAAGCGGAACACGCGACGGCGTTTCATTCACGTAATTATAGACCGGTTCAAAAAGTTCGTTGAAATCTTTTTTGGATTTTGCGGGAGTGATACTCCACAACGCCCAGTCGATGAGTGAATTATCGGTTCTGCTATCGACCGGCAAACCGTATTTGTTCTGAACATTTTTGTACCATGCAATTTCCTGTTCGGCAAGCGAAGCAGGAAATAATTTTGTTCCGAGAATCGCATCCCAAACAAGATTATGCTTCATCGACCACGTTTCGGGCTTGTCATAAGTCAGTCGGGTATGACCTTCATCCGCAGCATCTTTGAGCCATTTTTTCGCATACTCTTCTGCAATTCGGCGGTATTTTAGTGCGTCGTTTTTTTTGCCCGTTTTTTCACAGAGTTGCGCGTATGCGCCGATTCCGAGAATTGCTTTCAGCGATAAATTCGTAACATGCGCCAAATGTCCGAACATATCCGCCGAACAAAGTTGGTTTTCAGGGTCGTAACCCTCTTTAACGAGATAGTCCGCCCATTTTGTGAGCATATCCCAATAAGGAATGGCAAAATCGGCATTCCTTTCGATTTTCGCCAGCGCGGCAATAATAATCAGCATATTGCCCGATTCCTCGACCGGCATTCTGTCCCCGTCACCGCCTTTCATTCCATAAACCTGTCCCGTTGCAAACGGATACGTCCCGAGGTCATGCGGCGCATAATTGTAATGCCATGCCTCCGATTTGGCGTAGTTGAGTACCGGAACGAGACTGGCTTTGAGCAATGCCGGACTGAAGAAAAGTAAAAACGGAGTATGCGGATACAGCACATCCACCGTTCCGATGCAGCCGTTACTGAAATTCTCTTTGGAAAACATGTAGGGGCGATTGTCCAAACCGGCAACGATTTTGTTTGCCGCCCATGTTTGCCGGTAAGCCAGCATACAAAGTTGCGCATATTTTTCGCCGCCAATTTTCGTTAAGTCGCGAATCAATTCGTCATCAAATTTTTCACAACGCTGTTTTATTGCTGTTACATTTTCAAGTTCCTGCATCAAAATAACATGGATGGTTGCTCCGTTCCGTTTCCAGTAAGGCAACAGTTCTCTGTCTAAATACCGGAGCGACTTGATATCATCGTAAGCGAACGCCAGCGTTTGTTCAAAATGCTCATTTTCAGCAATGTCCGTTTTCATTTCGGCGGTCAAAAGCGGAGCGTCTTGGGCAGCCGACGATTGACCGTTTACATCACGACGTGGAGTTAAACGGAGTTGCATGGCGTTGTTGTTTTTCGTTGCGAGATAAAAATGCCCCCAGTCAATACGCAGATTATCCCCCGATTTGCCGAGAATATTCTGTTCCCGGCTTCCGGCACGCAGAACGGAAAATCCGTGCATATCCACCGTTTCGCAAAGCACTTCCTGCTCAGGCGTATTGACGGCAATCACCGGGTCAACCGTTAAATGCAGTGTCACGCGATGCGGCTTATTGTCTAATCCTGTCACATCGAATTGCAAAAAAGTGACCGGACGGCTCAGTAAATCAATCTCGTCGGGTAAAGCGGGAGTCAAAAACGTCAACGACAATTCAACTTTTTCTGTTGCAAAATGATAGACGGTACGGGTGGGAAACACGGTAACACCGGTTTGCGGCATCGCGGCGTATGCTTTCGGTTCGACGCCCATAAAACGCAGGGGTTCGTTTTCATCAATGGAAATCGTCCCGGAAATGGGCTGCGGTTTGCCTGTCCAGTGTGTAGTCGGAACATCGGTCAACTTGTCGGCAAACGACCAGACGCTGAAATACGGGTCATGCGTTATCAACGGATACGCCGGAGCGCGGAGTTGTCCGGTTTTGAACGGAGCCGCTGCCGTTCCAACATTAGCATCGTTTCCCTCAACGGAAACAGGGTTTTCTTTGCCAAAGGAGACCAAACTGAGGGTCAATAATACAAAAAACACACATTTTTTTTTCATTGAATTTATTATAAAATTAAAATTTATTTTCTGACTTCGGAAATAGCGTCCATCAAGGCAACCACATTTTCTAACGGCACATTTGCCTGAATATTGTGAATGGAGGTAAAAACAAATCCGCCGTGTGTGCCGAAAATGTCGCATAATTGATAGACTTGTTCCTTGACCTGTTGGGGCGTAGCCAACGGCAACACTTTTTGCGTGTCAATGCCTCCGCCCCAGAAAGTAACCTTGCTTCCAAAGTTGGCTTTCAAAAATTGCGGGTCCATGCCTGCCGCATTGATTTGTACCGGATTGACAATGTCGAAACCGAAATCAATCAACTTGTCTAACAGCGGAACGATAGCACCGCAGCAATGTTTGAATGTTTTCCAACCGGTGTTTTGATGTATCCAGTTGTTCACTTTCCGGTAAGCATCTCCGTAAAGCGAATCAAGGGCGTCAGCCGAGCAAAACTGGCTGTCCTGCGTCCCAAAATCGGTGCCGCAGATGTAGATGACGTCAATACATTTGCCTGCTTCACGATTGATTTTGTCAAGATTTTGAATGGCAATATCCGTTTGCCGCTCGAATATTTCGTGCAGGAAGTCTTCGCGTGCCATGGTGGACATATACCAGTCGGCAATGGCGCGAATGCCTTTGGGATTTTTCAGACTCATCGCCGGCACTAAGGCAATATCGCCCAAGCCCGTACCGCCGATATTGGCTACTACCGACCTGCCTGTTGCCCTTGCCCGATTTAAAGCACCTTTCCAATAAGTGAGGTCATTGTCGCTTATCAGGGTAAATTCTTCCAGATTATCTTCCAATTTGAGTTCCGTATCAAAATCCGTAGCGGGGACACGTTCGATAGCATCAAAAAAATAACCGCTCTCCGGCATCGTTGCCGAAGGGGGAACGTTGGTATCGCCTTGCGGAAAAATATACGTATTTCCGTTTTCTTGCTTCATGTTGAAACATTCCGGCAGTAACACCACCTGCCCGCAAGGCATCCGTTTTTCAACAAAATTTTCCTGTCGGTGTCCCATCATGTCACAAGTACCGCTTACGCCGATGGCATCCACATTCCATAGTTTTGCCAATTCATCATCCACTTCGCCGAGCATTTGGAAAGGCTCTATTACTTTGACCGGCTTATTTTCCAATCCGTAATGTTGCCTTAAAGCGGCAATTTGTTTCACATGTATCCCTGTAGTGGGAGTGGCGCCAAAGTCCAGCGCGATTTTATCCGCTTCTTGGTGGGATAATACCGCATCAATTCGTTCTTTTCCTGTCATCATTATTTTATCTGTTTTTAAAATTCTTATCTATTAACACGCTGTCGTTTAGAATAGTGGTGTTTATATTAATACTGATAGTTCCTCCTGTAAAATTAGAGGGTACGACGATGCGTCCCTGTTTATCGGGACGTATTTTGTTCCCGTTTACTATGGCATGGTTGACTGTTCCATTGCCGCCGGTTATCTCCAATTTAATTCTCGAATCCCTGTAACGCAAGTCTGCTTTTACGGGTGCAGTGGTTTCGTACAAGTTTGGTTTGATGGTCATACGGTCGCCATCAAACTTGACACCTAAAAGATGATGGATGATGAAAAAACCCACCTCTCCTGACGTCCATGGCAATAAGCCTGCTGAGGCGTAGCCGGAGGGAATGAGTGGAATTTCTTCGTACCATAAACCTGCTTTTCCTCCGTCTATCTGATAAAGCCATTCCAGCGAGCGCCTGCTGTAATCGTACATACCGGCTTCATGTTCGCCGCGCAGTATGAAACAGGTGGCAAAGGGCCAGGGACCCGGCTGGTCACCCTGCGAACTGGTGTGGTAGCGGTCGTGACCACCGAATGACCAACGGCGGTTCCACAACTTTTCTGTTTCCAAAATCGTCTGCCGAGCCAACTCCGAGGCAGGGTCTATTACGTTCAGTGCCACAGGCAACGCCATCGTAGCGTCGGGATAGATGCTTGACATTGATTCCACAGAGCCCGGCGCCCCGGGCTTCCATCCGCGGTAAATCATCATAGATGCGATTTGTTTGTCTGCACGGTTGCGCCGTTTTATCAGGTGTCCGTTGTCCTTCAATTGCGCGGTCGGATGGTGCAACATGGCGTCGAGTATCACGTCGGCTTCTTTTCGCCAGCGTTTTGCTTTGTCCCCGGCGTTGAGATGACCGGACAAGTCGGCGGCACAGCGCAATCCTACCACCACCCATGTCTGGTAGATAAGTTCGTAGGCATCGTCAAAGGTGCGTTCCCAAAATTCCCTGCGATTGTGCACCATCCCCGTTTCATCTCTGAAATTGGGCGATAAGGGGCGTTCCACCAGTTTCAGAATCTTGTCGCGGTGCTGTTTGAGCAGCGAAATATCGCCCGTCCAATCGACATAACTTTTCAAGGCGTACATTAATTCGCCCATCTGGTCGAACTGTTCGCGGTCGGGATTTTCGAATCCGCCAGCAATCATGGTGACGCCCTCGTCGTGCACCATCGTGGTGAGGATATGCTCAAAGACAGCACGGCTCAGTTCGAAATTGCCGGTATGAATCACGCCAATAGCCGTCATGGAAGCGTCGCGCACCCATTGACCGCCATATTCGAGCATACCGGCATCGATAACGCCGTTGCTTCCTGCGCATCCGGGCAGAGTGGCGGTGACGGCACTATACAGACCGGAAACCACCACGTCGGGGGAAGTCAATTGATTGGTCTGCGCCCATTTTTCAGCCGTTTGGCGCGTCAATTCCGCATCCGCCGTCGGCAGTTTCTCTATTTTGGCGATAAATTGAGCGTTATCCGGTTGGAAATCAGCCATCAGATAAGAAATTACTTCCGCGCTGTCGTTGGGCGAAAGGACAATGGGACCTATCTCAATCATTCTCCCTTCCGTTTTCTTGACCGGATATGACGTATGTACGCGGATTCCTATATTCGCATCTTTGTAGCGACACGTCAGATAATCATTTCCCTCTTTGTCAGCCTTCTTAGGCAACCACAATTGAAGGTAGGCGGTATCTCTTGCCACCAAATCCACCGATTTGATGCGAATACGACGACGGAAAGCACCATCGTCACCGATAGCGGTGATGACCTCCTTGACGAGAAAGCCGCTTGCCCACCATTCGGCTTCTGCCGACGGGACGCCATCGCAGTTTGTCCACCGCGTTTCGCAAGTGTTTCCCAAAGCGGCAAAGGCATATTTTTTCATACGAAGACGCAACGACGACGAGAAATATTTTTCGTCCTTCGTATAATTATAGGCGTTGCTTTTGATGCGCGAATTTGCCGCATTGTGCGCGTCAAACAGTAAATAGTTGAATGCCGGCGATGTGCCGTTTTTGTCGGCTTGCACCATCATCTTTATCTGC
>BNTU01000142.1 GCA_025996835.1 Bacteroidia bacterium | reverse complement strand
AACGCAAAAAGTTTTTTTCCTAAATCTTTGAGCGAGGCACCAATATGATATATGTCGTTGTCTATCAATAGAAAGCGGTCGTGAATGTTTGCTCTTTCGTGGGCGGAGGAGTTGATGGGGAAAATAAAATGGCAAAATTGATAAAAAATGCGTAGTTTTGCAGGAAGTTATGATTGACAAAAACGAAATAGTGCTTTATCAGCCCGATAGTTCAGTAAATCTGGAAGTTCGGCTTGAAAATGAAACGGTTTGGCTAAATCGTCAGCAAATGGCGTTGCTTTTCGACCGCGATGTTAAGACCATAGGCAAGCACATCAACAATGCTTTGCGGGAAGAACTTGCCGAAATTCCAACTGTCGCAAATTTTGCGACAGTTCAACTTGAAGGCGGTAGAGAGGTTATGAGAAATATCGAACATTATAGTCTTGATATGATTTTGTCAGTTGGCTATCGCGTGAAATCAAGTCGTGGTGTTCAATTTCGTATTTGGGCAAACAGTGTGCTAAAAGATTACATCTTACGAGGTTATGCCATAAGTCAGCGTTTCGAGCATTTGGAATATCGAGTGGCAGAAACAGAAAAGAAAATAGACTTTTTTGTAAAAACGGCTTTGCCTCCCATTGAAGGAGTATTTTTCGATGGGCAGATATTTGATGCGTATAAATTTGTTGCGGGCTTGGTAAAAGGAGCAAAAAAGACAGTCATTTTGATTGACAGCTACATAGATGAAACGATTTTAACGCTATTGTCAAAACGCGATGCCGATGTTGAAGCAACTATCTACACAGCAAGTATTTCTGCACAGCTACAATTAGATTTGACAAGGCACAACGCACAATATCCGTCCATAGCAGCCCACGAAAGAGCAAACATTCACGACCGCTTTCTATTGATAGACAACGACATATATCATATTGGTGCCTCGCTCAAAGATTTGGGTAAGAAACTTTTTGCGTTTACGAAGATGGAGATGCGGGCGGAGGAGTTGATGAAAAAGATAATATGAACAAAGAAATCGCAAACACCGAACAGACGTTTATTAACGAAATCAAAACGATTATCCAAAATGGGCAATCGCAGGCTTATCGTGCCATTAATACTGCGATGGTGGAAACGTATTGGAATCTTGGCAAGCGCATTGTGGAGCAGGAACAGCAGGGTGAGGAGCGTGCGGAATATGGTGCGGGATTGCTTAAACGCCTTTCTGCCGAATTGACCAAAGAGTTTGGACAAGGTTTTTCGGCGCGTAGTATTAGGCAATACCGTCAATTTTATCAAATGTTTTCAGACTCTTCAATTTGGCGAACACCGTTCGCCAAATTACAAAGCTCTGATAATAAGTCCGATACAATTGTGCGAACAGTGTTCGCACAATCTTGGCAACCTCATTTCCAAAATCTAACGTGGTCACACATTCAACGAATCATGCGGGTTTCAAACCCTGAGGCGCGGGATTACTATTTGCGAGAGGCGGCAGAAAACACATGGTCAGTGCGCACGTTGGATAGAAATATCTCTACTCTATACTATCAACGTTTACTTTCCTCCCAAGTGAAAGAACCGGTAATCGCGGAAATGCAAGAGAAGACAAAAGAATATCAACACGACCCGTTGGATTTTATCAAAAATCCTTCGGTGCTGAATTTTCTTCAACTTCCCCCCAATATGGGTTATACGGAATCTGAATTGGAGCGTGCCATTATCAGCCAGATGCAACAGTTTTTGCTTGAATTGGGCAAGGGTTTTGCGTTTGTGGACAGGCAAAAACTTATTCGTACCGAGACTTCGGATTTTTATATTGACCTTGTGTTTTACAATTATATTCTGAAATGTTTTGTGCTTATTGAGTTGAAAACCAGCAAGATAACACATCAGGATATTGGGCAGTTGGATATGTATGTGCGGATGTATGACGACTTGGAACGTGGCGAAGGCGACAACCCGACTATCGGCATTTTGCTCTGTACGGAAACCGACCAAGTGATTGCAAAATATTCCGTTCTGAGCGAAAACAAGCACATATTTGCCACAAAATACATGGATTATCTGCCTACGGAGGAGGAATTGCAGCGCGAGATTGAGCGACAAAAAGCGATATATTTACAAGAAACAAATAATAAATAACAATTATGTACAACAACGATGAACATGAAAAAATGATGGTTGAACTCCGTCGCTTGATGGGAGAGAGAGAGAATTTGACCGAAAAGGATTTGGAAGAGATTGTGAATCAACTCAGTAGTGGAAAAACTATTCCGAAGTCACAATTAACGCCTAAACAGCAGGCGGAGAATTTGGTGTTGGAGGCACGCGAGTTAGCATCCAAAAGCGAAATGGACCAGGCAGGGAAAAAAATTGAAGAGGCACTGGAACTTAACCCCGATAGCATCGAAGCATACGAACTTTTAGCGCAATATTCTGCCACTGCAGAAAGGCTTATAGAGTGTCTTTCAAGAGCCATTTATATAGGTATGGAGCTGTTTCCTGAAGCGTATCTCATGAAGCATGGGGGGAATTTTTGGAGCGTTACTGAAACTCGCCCTCTTATGCGATGTATGAAAATGCTTGCCGACCATTATTTCTTTTCAGGCGAGACGGCAAAGGCTGTGAGTTTTTTTGAAAATATGATTCTTCTTAATAAGAAAGACCATCAGGGAGTTCGCTTTCAATTGCTTCCGGCACTGCTCGAATTGGGCGACTTCAAAAAATTTCAGCGTTACGATAATGTGTATGAAGATAGCGGCAATACATTTGCGCTTTTCACCCGGGCACTATTTGCGTTCAAAACAAAAGGGAAATGTGCTTTTTCAAACAACAAATTGAAGGAGGCGATGACAGCCAATCAATATGTTGCAAAACTTTTGTTGTCAAACACAGAAATTTGCACCATACCTGAGACATACAAACGAGGTGATGAAAATGAGGCTCAATATTATGTGAAGGTAGCAAAAAGAGCATGGCAAAAAAAAGAAGGCGCGTTGGACTGGTTAAGAAACTATCAAATTCAATTCTATTAAAGAGAAAAATAATAAATAAAAATTATACAACATGAGCACAAAAACAGTTGAAGAAACGTGGCTGACTCCCGAACAAATCGCGGTGAAGTCGGTTTACACGAAAGAAGATTTGGAAGGTATGGAACACTTGGAGTATGCTTCGGGCATCCCGCCTTTCTTGAGAGGTCCGTATTCGGGCATGTTCGCTATGCGTCCCTGGACGATTCGTCAATACGCCGGTTTTTCTACCGCTGAGGAGTCTAATGCGTTCTATCGCAGGAACTTAGCAGCCGGGCAAAAGGGGCTTTCAGTCGCTTTTGACTTGGCAACGCACCGCGGCTACGATGCCGACCATCCCCGCGTGGTGGGCGATGTGGGCAAAGCCGGCGTGAGCATTTGCTCGGTCGAGGACATGAAAGTGCTGTTCGACGGCATTCCTTTGAAGGATATGTCTGTGTCGATGACCATGAACGGGGCGGTGCTGCCGATTTTGGCGTTCTACATCAATGCCGGGTTGGAGCAGGGCGCGACACTGGAAGAACTGAATGGGACTATTCAGAACGACATTTTGAAGGAGTTTATGGTGCGCAACACCTATATCTATCCGCCTGCGTTTTCGATGCGCATCATCGCCGACATTTTTGAATATACCTCTCAAAAGATGCCGAAATTCAACTCGATTTCCATTTCTGGCTACCATATTCAGGAAGCGGGTGCGACGGCGGATATTGAGTTGGCATACACCCTTGCCGACGGGATGGAATATCTGAAGGCGGGTATTGACGCCGGCATTGATGTGGATGCGTTTGCGCCGCGACTGTCGTTCTTCTGGGGCATTGGGATGAACCATTTTATGGAGATTGCCAAGATGCGCGCCGGTCGTTTGCTGTGGGCGAAGATTGTGAAAAGTTTTGGGGCGAAAAACCCTAAATCGCTGGCTTTGCGCACTCACAGCCAAACTTCGGGCTGGTCGCTGACCGAGCAGGACCCGTTCAACAATGTGGGTCGCACGTGCGTGGAGGCAATGGCAGCCGCCTTGGGACACACCCAGTCGCTGCATACCAACGCTTTGGACGAAGCCATCGCGCTGCCGACCGATTTCTCGGCGCGTATCGCCCGCAACACGCAGATTTACATTCAGGAAGAAACCTATATCACGAAAGAAATCGACCCGTGGGCAGGCTCTTACTATGTTGAAACGCTGACGGATGAACTTGTGGACAAGGCATGGGCATTGATTCAGGAGGTGCAGGAACTGGGCGGAATGGCAAAAGCCATCGAAACCGGATTGCCGAAAATGCGCATCGAAGAGGCAGCTGCACGCACTCAGGCGCGCATCGACAGCGGCAATCAAACGATTATCGGCATCAACAAATACCGCTTGGAAAAAGAGGCTCCCATCGACATCCTCGAAGTGGATAACACGGCAGTGCGCACCCAGCAGGTGGAACGTTTGAACGCCCTGAAAGCCAAACGCGACAATGCAGCAGTCAAAAAAGCATTGGCAGACATCACCGAGAGCGCGAAAACAGGCAAAGGCAACTTGCTGGAATTAGCCGTCAAAGCGGCATCGGTGCGAGCCACACTGGGAGAAATTTCCGACGCTTGCGAAGCAGTCGCAGGACGTTATAAAGCAATCATTAGAACAATAGCAGGCGTGTATTCATCAGAAACAAAGGGCGACGACGTGTTTAAGAAAGCATGCGAACTCGCCGACAAATTCGCGAAAAAAGAAGGTCGCCAACCCCGTATCATGATAGCCAAGATGGGTCAGGACGGGCACGACCGCGGTGCAAAAGTAGTAGCAACCGGCTATGCCGACTGCGGATTCGACGTGGACATGGGACCATTGTTCCAAACGCCCGAAGAGGCAGCCCGCCAAGCCGTAGAAAACGACGTGCACGTGTTGGGCGTATCCTCGCTGGCGGCAGGTCACAAGACGCTGGTGCCGCAGGTCATCGCCGAACTGAAGAAATTGGGTCGCGAAGACATCTTGGTCATCGCCGGCGGTGTGATTCCCGCGCAGGACTACGATTTCTTGTACAAGGCTGGTGTAGCCGCGATTTTTGGTCCCGGCTCACCGGTTACTACGGCTGCGGTTACTATTTTGGAACTGCTGTTGCAGGAATAGACATTCCATATCTTAAAGATATGGAATGTTTGAAAAGCAAAATGACAAACGCTGAAAATATCCTTGATAAGTTGCTGAAAGAACGCAATTTGACACTAAGTTTTGCCGAAAGTTGTACCGGTGGACGCTTGGCATCTTTGTTCACTGCCATTTCGGGCTGTTCGCAGTATTTCAAAGGTGGTGTGGTGTCGTATTCTAATGAAGCGAAAATCAATATATTGGGTGTGAATGCCGATGATATTGCCTTGTATGGTGCTGTCAGTCAGCCGGTTGTGGAACAGATGGCTCGCGGCGCACAGCGTATTTTTGCCTCCGATTGCGCCATTGCTACCTCCGGCATTGCCGGTCCCGATGGTGGAACGCCCGATAAACCCGTTGGAACAGTCTGGATTGCAGCCATTTACAGAGACAAACTCTGCTCACAAGTCTTTCACTTTGAAGGCAATCGCGCAGAAAACATTGCAGCGGCATGTGAAGCAGGCATTGAGATGCTTCTCGGTGCAATTCATTAAACTTATGTCATTGTTTAGGATGTTTATCCTGATAGGCTGAAAGCATCAACGTCAAGGCACCATCGCCGGTGACATTGCAGGCGGTGCCAAAACTGTCTTGCAGGGCAAATATCGTTAGCATCAGGGCTGTACCGGCGGCATCGAAGCCCAGCACGGTCACTATCAATCCGAGCGATGCCATCACCGTGCCACCCGGAACCCCCGGCGCAGCAATGGCAAATATACTTAACAGGCAGCAAAACAGCACCATAGTGGATAGTTCAGGCAATGTGCCGTAAAGCACTTGCGAAACAGTCATCACAAAAAATGTCTCCGTGAGTACCGACCCGCAGAGGTGGATATTGGCGAAAAGTGGGATGCCAAAACTCACCATATCGGGACGCAACGCATCGGATTTGCGAGCGCAACTCAAAGCAACGGGCAATGTGGCGGCAGACGACATCGTCCCAATAGCCGTGATATAAGCGGGCGCGTAATGCTTCAACACGCGAAACGGATTTTTGCCGGAATACGCCCCAGCCAATCCGTAGAGCAGTGCCATCCAGATGAAATGCCCGACAATCACGATGAGTATCACCACCAAAAAGACGGGCAACTGATGCGTGAGGCTACCCTCATAAGCCAGTGTGGCAAATGTGAAGCCGATGAAAAACGGCAAAATGGGAATTATCACCTTAACCACAATAGCAATTACAATATTTTGAAACTCATCAAATGCCGCAATAATTTTTTGAGCATTAGTCCACACAGCCGCCAATCCAACGAGGATGGCAAACACCAGCGCACTCATCACCGACATAATTTGCGGAATGCCCAAATCAAAAATCACCTTTGGCAACTCGCGATTACCCTCTGCACTTGCTGCGATATTGAGATGCGGGATGATGGAATACCCCGCCGCAGTGGAAAATAACGCCGCCCCGACGCTCGAAATGTAAGCAATCCCCAACGCAATGCCCAGCATTTTAGAGGCATTCAACCCAAGTTTAGTGATGCTCGGGGCAATGAAGCCAATGATAATCAACGGTACAACATACATAATGACCTGACCTGCAAGCCGTTGCAATGTAATAATCACTTGCATGAGGGCTTCGTTAGCCCACAAACCTAAAACGATGCCAATGCCCAACCCGACAATGAGTTTGAACGGAAGACCGGAGAAAATAGTTTTCATATATTTTACAGATTTTTATTTTACAAATTCCGCCGCAAAGGTAATTGTTTTGTTGCTATTTTGCAATAGTGCTGAATGACAATGGATTTTTGAAAAGTTTAACAATGTTTATGTTATTTTGGGATATGTTCACATTTTTTTTCATTGGGGAATCCGGTTATGCAATGCAAAACACGGCATACAGCGGCACGGATTTTATCCCGTTTTCAAACCCAAAATTTTTCTTTGAGATGCGAATGCCGTAGGGGCAGTTGTATTTTTCCATGAAGATAGCCATGCTTTTGGAACGCACCCTCCTGACTTCGTCATTGCGACACCCAAAATTGATTTAACCCCATGAGAATCGGATATTTGAAGCTTGAAGATTTTTTTCAGAGCCATTCGATTCTCGCGGGGATAATATTTTTTCGGAGGATGTAA
>BNTU01000141.1 GCA_025996835.1 Bacteroidia bacterium | reverse complement strand
AGGCACAACTCCACTTCAAGGCGTATGACGCCACCGCAGGGGTTGTTTACAGCAAGGTCACGACCGAAAATCCAACAGAAATTGTTTTTGCCGCCAACGGGCTTTACGGCACTGTCACCGACCCTGTAAGGATGAATATCGTGCAGGAGTATGTAGAGCAGCGCGTGCATTTGGCAAAGGGCTGGACATGGGCGTCGTTAAATACGCAGCCTGTCGACAACGACACTCTGGTGTCGGCAGTGTTTGCACCGGTGAAAGCGCAAACGCTACTCGCCAAAGACCGCTACCAACATGCCTTCCCCACCGCCACAGGCTGGACAGGCGATATGCCGGGAGTAGCAGTAGGCAGGATGTACAAAATAAAGATGACAGAATCCACGACATTGACCGTCAGCGGCAAAAAAGTAAACCCCGCCGATGTGCCGTTACAAGTGCACAGCGGCTGGACATGGCTCGCCTACACCCCGAATTTCAATATGTCGCTAAACGAAGCCTTGGCAGGTTTAGAGCCAACGGAAGATGACGTTATCAAGAGCCAAACCGGTTTTGCAACGTATGTAGGCGGCAGCTGGCTGGGCAGCATGACGAATATGGAAGTCGGCACAGGCTATCTCTACCAGTCGAAGGCAGGTGCAGGCAAGGTGTTCCGCTATCCGGCAAGTGCGTCTACTACCGCTCATGTGTCGGCGACAGCGGCAACTGCGGCAACGGTAACGACCGCAACGACCGCAACTGCAACTGCAACCGCAGCAACCGCGACAGCAACCGCACATTGGAAGCCTGTCGGAGCATCGCAATATTCCAGCAACATGAGCATCATCGCCGAAGTGCGAGATAATGAAGAGTTGCTCACCCGTGCAGAGGTAGCCGTGTTTGTGGGCGAAGAATGTCGCGGCGTAGCGAAGACCAACGACAAAGGGCTGCTGTTCATCTCCGTAGCAGGCGATGCAGACGAGCCGCTCACGTTCCGTGTGTATGACACGGCAAAGGGCATAGTGCGCGAGGTAATGCAGGAAGAGAGGTATCAGAGCGATGCAATACGCGGCACGGTGCGCACGCCGCACGTGATAGAATTGCATACGCTAAGCACAGGCGAAAACATCCGCATTTACCCCACGAAAGTGAAGGATATCCTGAACGTGGAGTCGGCAAACGGCAAAACGCTACGCAGCATCAGCATCTACGACACCGGCGGTCGTTTGGAGCAGCGTGAGGAAGAGGTGAACGCTGTCCGCAAGGAGGTGAATGTCGCGAGCTTGGTGCCGGGTGTGCATCTGGTGGCGGTGGAGACTGTTGATGGGGATAGGTTGATGGCGCGAGTTGTGAAAGAATAATAATTTAAATTAAAGTTTTAAAATTTAAAATAGTAATTGAAAAAAATGACTTACCTTTGCAGGCTGGTTAAAAATTAAGTAGCATAAAAAACAGATAATATGAAACGGAAAAATTTTTATTGGTTATTGTGTTTGGTCTTGTTTACAGGGCTGCGAGTGCAGGCTGCACTCCCCGCTTCTTGGACACGACCGGCGACCGGGACATATCCAAGTACTATGGGTATAAGTGTGGTTGTGAAAGTGGGTGACATCATCGTGCGCGACGGTATAGCAATAGGTGTTTTTACCACCGGTGGAGAGTGTCGTGGAGTGTCTTCCACCTCGACTGGTGATGACTGGTTTATTACCGTTGAAGGTGAATCTAGTGTAGAGCTTACTTTCAAGGTCTATGACCTTCGTGTCGGTGTCAATTATGAACGCCGTTTTAATCAACCAACGCCGGGAACACACTTTGCAGAGGATGTTGTAGAGGACTTTGTGTTTCAGTTGGTGCCTGTTTCTGTTGATACAGACGGCGATGGTTACCCCGATGTGTGGGAAACAGAACACGGCTATGACCCATACAATGTGGATAGCAATCCAACCTCAGCAAGTCCCGATGCAGATGTCGATACGGACGAAGATGGCTATCCCGACAAGTGGGAAATGGAACATGACTACGACCCGTTCAACCCCAATAGCCATCCGGATAATAGTGTAGACTCCAATGAAGATACGGACAGAGACTATTATCCTGACTGGTGGGAACAAGCACACGGCTATAAACAGACAGACTCTCTGAGCAATCCAATCGTAGGAAATCAAGATAGTGACCCGACTAAAGTTAAACCGGCTAACCCAAAAGTGGATACAGACGGGGATGGCTATAACGACCGGTGGGAAATATTGAATGGCTATGACTTGTGGAATCCCAGTAGCAATCCATTGGTGAGTTTCGGAGTAGTGGGCGGAATCAATGAACTTACTCCGGCTGACCCAATGGCAGATGTGGATAATGATGGCTATCCTGATGTGTGGGAAATTGATAATGACAGACACCGCGGTAAATACTATGACCCATGTGACCCGTTCAGCAACCCTATAAATGGTGGCACCAATGGACTTGATAATCTCACTATTGATACGGACGGCGACCGTTATCCCGATTTTTGGGAAATCAACAATGGCTATGACCCAACTGACCTGAATAGCAATCCAATCAAGGGCGATGTCAAGAGGGCTAAACCCGAAAACCAGTACGCCGATGCGGATGGAGATAGCTATCTTGATAAGTGGGAAATCGACAACGGCTATAATCCGACTGTTGCGAATTACAATCCCCTTCAGGGCAACGGTGCCGATAAACCGGCTAACCCGAATGCCGATTCGGACAATGACGGTTATCCCGACAGTTGGGAGATAGCAAACGGCTATGACCCGTGTCAGGATACTAGCAATCCGATACTCGGCAATGATAGCCTCCGTAGCGTTAAACCTATTAATAAACCCGCTAATCCGGATGCTGATACAGACGAAGACCATTACCTCGATAGTTGGGAAATAGACCACGGCTATGACCCAATTAATGCGAATAACAATCCAATCAAGGGCGGTGCAGGGAATCCGGCTAACCCGAATGTTGATACGGACCTCGACCATTACCCCGATAGTTGGGAAATAGACAACCGCTATGACCCAACTAATGCGAATAACAATCCCCTCAAAGGCAACGGTGACGATAAACCGGCGAACCCCGACGCGGATTCGGATGGCGATGGCTATCTCGATAGGTGGGAAATCAACAACGGCTATGACCCGACTAATCCGGATAGCAATCCCATCAAGGGCGGTGCAGGTAAAACCGCTAATCCAAATGCCGATTCGGACGGTGACGGCTATCTCGACAGTTGGGAAATAGACAACGGCTATGACCCGGGCGATAGATTTGACTGCCCGGACAGCGACGACCTCTATCTGGATTCGGACAGTGATGGCTATCCTGATTGGTGGGAAGCAGCGAGAGGCTATAATACGGTTAATAGGAATAGCAATCCGCAACTAACCGCGAGCAGTCATGGGGTGCCGCCGGACCCGAATGTCGATTCGGACGGTGACAAATATCCTGACAAGTGGGAAATAGAAAGAGGCTATAATCCGGTTAACGAGCAAGATAATCCAATCTACGGTGCTAAAAATCCAAGCCGACCTATAGCGGCTAACCCGAATGCCGATTCGGATGAAGACCTCTATCCTGACGAGTGGGAAAGACGCTACGACTATGACCCAACTAACGCCAATAACAATCCCGTCAAGGGCGGTAACGGTAAACCTGCTAGCCCGAACGCCGATTCGGATAATGATGGCTACCCTGATGCGTGGGAAATAGAGGAAGGCTATAGCCCGGTGTTGGCGAATAGCAATCCAATTTATGGTAATCCACTCCCGAACGGGAAAAATAAAGATACGCCCGCTAACCCCAATGCCGATACGGACGATGACGGCTATCCCGACAAGTGGGAAATCAAAAAAGGCTTTGACCCGACTAACCCCGATAGCAATCCCCTATCCGATAATCCGAATGCCGATACAGACGGCGATGGCTATCCTGACAGGTGGGAAGTTGCCCAACGCAATGCCGATGGCAAACATATTTATGACCCAACAGACGATAATAGCAATCCATTAGCGGGTGGTTTTGGCGTTCTGCCTAACCCCAATGCCGATTCGGATAACGATGGCTATCCCGACAGGTGGGAAATAGAAAATGGCTATTACCCGACGAATGAGAATAGCAATCCAATCAAGGGTGTGCCTCGACCCGACGGTATTAGTGCCGGTAAAACCCCTAACCCCAATGTCGATACAGACGGTGATGGCTATCCCGATTGGTGGGAAATAGAAAGTGGTGTCTACAGCCCGGTTAGTTATTATAGCAATCCTCTCATGGGCGATGTAGCACACGGTGTGGCGGCTATTCCTAATCCCGATACCGATAGTGATGGTTATCCCGACCGTTGGGAAATAAACCATCCCAATCGCTATAATCCGGTAAACCCCCTGAGCAATCCAATCAGCGGCATGTTAGACCTCAATATGGATACAGACAATGACGGATACCCCGACCGGTGGGAAGTCGAAAATGGCTATGACCCGACCGATGCGGAGAGTAATCCCATCAAGGGCGGTCCAAGAGCCGACCAACAGCCGAATCCGTATGCCGATGCGGACGAAGATGGCTATCCTGACAAGTGGGAAATAGCTCACTCGTATAACCCAACTAATGTGAATAGCAATCCGCTCAAAGGGATTGACGGGGCAGCAGATTATTCAAAAACGCAAGATACGGACGACGATGGCTACCTCGATGCATGGGAAATAGCACACGGCTACGACCCCACCGACAAGGAGAACAATCCCCTCAAAGGCAATCCGTGGATAGACCAACCGGCTAACCCTACTGTCGATACAGACGGCGATGGCTATATTGATGACTGGGAAATAGACTATGGCTCCGACCCAACCAACACGGAGAGCATACCGAGCCTCCAGTGGGTAAAAGATTCGGATAACGACCATTATCCCGACCGATGGGAAATAAATCATGGCTACGACCCACTCGATGCCAATAGCAATCCACAGAAAGGGGATGCCAAGACAGGGAAACCTGCCAACGAGGATGTTGATACGGATAAGGATGGGTATCCTGATTGGCGAGAAATAGAGGACGAGACTGACCTTTTTGATGCGAAAAGTTATCCCTGTGAGCCGGTTCTGATGCTACTTTGGGACAATGTGCTGACGGTAATCAATAATCCGAAATATAATGGCGGCTATGTCTTTGAATCGTATCATTGGGAGCATTATGTGGACTCTCTCAGAACAATGGTAGCGATTCCCGATATGGTCAGTGATACGCTGAGCGGGAATTATGTCGCCTACTATTCAGGTGATTATTCGGTGCGGTTGTGGGGAACGAAAGACGGGGAGCCTCTACCTGCACCGGTGACGGCTTGCAATTGCCATTTCGTGGTGCCAACCCAAGCACAAGCTCCCCTGCGCAGTTATCCAAATCCCGCAGTGGACTGGGTAACGCTGGAAGGCGTTGATATTGCAGAAGGCGACAAAATAGAAATCTTCAGCACCTACGGACAAATGATATTCCAAACGGTAGCCGCAAAAAATCAAACAACAATCAATCTATCATCCCTGCCAAAAGGAACATTCGTCCTAAGAGTAAACGGCAAACAGGCAAAGGTGATTAAGAATTGAGAGTTTGTCATTGCGGGCTTGACCCGCAATCCCCTGAGAAGAAACCGAATGTTGGGCAACAGGGAATGTAGCACAGGGGATTGCGGGTCAAGCCCGCAATGACGAAATCACGAATTACGACGTATTTGAATGAAGCGATTTATAACATCAATATTCATGGCATTGGTTGCTTGCGGCGGTTTGTCGGCGCAATCGACCGGACCGTGGACTTCCGGCAAGGTTACTATTGAACTTGCCGGCGATGGTTCGCTTACTATTGGGGGCTCCGGAGAGATGAAGGATTTTAAGTCTAAGAAGGCTCCGTGGTATCAATGGGCGCCTGTCATTAAGCGGGTGGTCATCCATGCAGAAGTTACCGGCATTGGGGCGTATGCTTTTGAGGGGTGCAATCTTACTTCTATTGTTTGTTCAAACCCTACTCCGCCGAGCGTGTCTTCCGGTGCGTTTGGTGGCGTGGACAAGAGTAAATGTACTCTCACCGTGCCTGCCGGTTCGGAGAATGCCTATAACAGTGTCGATGTGTGGGCGGAGTTCTTTAAACCGGTGAATGTCAGCGGCAACAAAACAGGCTACGGGAGCGTTTCTCCTGCGTCACTCACTTTTCCGGCCGGGACATTTTTGATTGACGATTTTTTTAAGCCTGTTGCCAATGCCGGTCATCAGTTTGTGAAGTGGACGTATAAGGGGAGTGATGCCGCTATTTCAAACTTTACGGTGGACGCCGGCGTTGACCTGGTGGCTCATTTTGAAGAAGTCCTCTCTATTACCCTGTCTATTGCCGGAGGAAAAGGTAGCGTTTCGCCGGATGGTGCCGTGCAAACGATGCCTGCCGATGGAAGTGGTAGTAAAACCTACACGTTTATCCCCAATGCCGGCTACGAAATCAACACCGTTTTGGTGGACGGAAAAGATGTTACCGCCGCTGTGTTGGCTAACGAAAATACCTATAATTTTACGAATGTAACTGCCAACCACACCATCTCTGTATCGTTCAAAGTACTCACTTATGCGGTGAATTATGTGCTGAATGGCGGCACCAATCATGCAAAAAATCCGGTCGATTACACGATAGACAACCCCACAATTTTTATGCAAAACCCTACCCGTGAGGGCTATACCTTTGCCGGGTGGGTTGGGGGCAACAGCATTGCAACCGGCAGCACCGGCGATAAAACGTTTACCGCGCAGTGGACAACTGCACTCTATCCAATCACCTACGTGCTGGGCGGCGGCACCAATCATGCCGGCAATCCCGCCAGTTATATGAGCGAAAGTGCGACTATCATCCTGCAAAACCCCACCAAAGAGGGCTACTCGTTTCAGCAATGGGTAGAGGGCGGCACTATTGCAACGGGTAGCACCGGCGCAAAAACGTTTACCGCACAGTGGACTGCCACTTCATACCCCATCACCTACAATCTGAACGGCGGCGTGAATCATCCCGACAACCCACCCACTTATGCCATAGAAGGGCAGGCTATCATCTTGCAAGACCCCACACGGGTGGGGTATACCTTTGCCGGATGGGCGGAAGGCAGCATCGTGGCGGCAGGCAGCACCGGCGAAAAAATCTTTACCGCTCAGTGGGTAACAACGCCATACCCCATCACTTATGTGCTGAACGGGGGGACGAATAATGTCGGCAACCCCGGTTATTACACCATCGAAAGTGCTATCACTTTGCAGCGACCCACAAAAATAGGCTACACAGGTAGTTGGGAAGAAGGCAACACCATACAAACAGGCAGCACCGGCGAAAAAACATTTACCGCGCAGTGGACAGCTCCGTTGTACGCTATCACATACGTGCTGAACGGCGGTACAAATAATGCCG
>BNTU01000140.1 GCA_025996835.1 Bacteroidia bacterium | reverse complement strand
TATAGCCACAGATGGTGGCAAATTGTTCATCAAGTGTAATGTCGCGCAGATTGTTTAACCCCGAAAAGATAGATACCTTGGAAAATTTGGATACGCCCGTCAAAAACACAAAGCGCAAATGCTCATCGGCGGCTTTCATCACCTGATAGAAAGCGTGAAGAATGGCACGAATTTTGTCAGCCTTTTTCAAATCGGTCAAATTGTCAATGATGGGTTTGTCGTATTCGTCAATCAAAATAACGACTTGCTTATTCGTGGACTGATGTAATTTTTCTATCAACTCCATGAATTTTCCGGCATACGTGTCCCCTATTAAAGATATTTGATTATTGCTTGCATATAAATCCAAAAAAGTATTGAGCGATGATTTTAACTCATCCTCCGTTTGGAAAGCCATCCCTCCAAAATCCAAGCGAATCACCGGATTGGTCACTGTCCAATCCCAATTATCTTCAATCCAAAGCCCCCTAAATAAGGATTTTTTGCCCTTAAAGATGGCTTCCATTGTGCTCACCAGCAGCGATTTTCCAAATCGCCGTGGGCGCGACAAAAAGAAAACTCTGCCCGATGTGATAAGGCGGTGAATAACCTCCGTCTTATCAACATACAAGCAATCATCATTGCGCAAATTCGCAAACGACTGTATTCCGATAGGTAATTTTTGCATACATTTTAAATTTGCTGCAAAGTTACACTTTATTTTTGAATTATGATAATTCCTCCATCCGACAAGCAATCTCTTTTCCGGCAAACGCAACCCCCAGCAGGGCGATGCGCTTATTTTCGCCGGCATAACGCTCATAATAGCGGCGTTTGCGGATTTGTTTCAACGCTGCATTCAATAACGCATTCGTAGAAACGGGGCGCGCCTTGTTTCCATCGTTATCATCATTATTCGCGGCGGCATATTTGATTTCGGCAATCACGACCCGCTCGTTCCATGTCCAAACGGCATCAATGCGACCCTTGTCGGTATTCACTTCGGCATCCACCTTGAAGTTTAGCATATTGAGCCACAATAGCAGCATTGAATGATAATATTTTTCATCTTTTCCCCACAATTGGTTGGGGATGCGGGCAAACATTGCTTGCAAGTTGCGCTCAAATGACTTTGGGTCGCCGTCCAAAAGTTGCTCCATCATGTCGCTACGGGTCGTATCCACATCTGCAACATCTATCGCTGCATGAGCGGCAAACAAATGGGCTGTTAATGCACGATTGACCTCTTCGTTTGGCAGACCTAAAATGTATCTTAATTCACCAAACGCATTTTTTTGTATTTTTTTGATGGTCAGATAGCCCGTCTGAAACATCAATATGCGCGGGTTTATCGTCTGAATATCAAAACTGTCGAATCTTTCTGCCTGCATTGGAATTGGCTCCAGCAAGGCTTGTATATCATTGTGCTCTTTTAGAATATTGACTATAAAAGTGGGGCTACCGGTTGCAAACCAGTGGTCTTTAAACACCTGCTGTCTAAAAAACATCAAAGTTGAAAATGAATTATACACAAACGTTTCGCCATCCCAGGAATAGCCGTCATACCAGTATTTGATTTTCTCAATTGCCTCCTGTTTGCTGCATTCGTGCTTTTGAGCCAGTTCTACAATATAGGCATCAAAATAAAACTCCAGCTCCGCCTGCGTATAGCCGCAAATCGTGGCAAATTGTGCCTCAAGAGTAATATCTATCAGATTGTTTAACCCCGAAAAAATAGATACTTTGGAGAATTTGGACACCCCCGTCAAAAACAGAAATTTTAAATGCTCATCGGCGGCTTTAAGTAACTGATAGAAAGCGTGAAGGATGGCACGATTTTCATCCGCCACTTTCAAATTTGTCAGATTATCAATGATTGGTTTGTCATATTCGTCAACTAAAACCACGACTTGTTGCCTTGTTGATTGGTGCAACTTTTCGATTAATTCGGCAAAACTGCCGGCACCGGTTCTTGTCAACGTAATGTTATGTTGTTGGGCTATTAGCGCAATAACATCTTCAAGGTCTTTTTGCAAACTTTCCGGTGTGCCATTGTTTATTTCTCCAAAATCCATGCGAATGACCGGATTAGTCACCGTCCAATCCCAATTATCCTCAATCCACAGCCCCCTAAATAAGGATTTTTTGCCCTTAAAGATTTCTTCCATTGTGCTCACCAGCAGTGATTTTCCAAATCGCCGCGGGCGTGACAAGAAAAAAGTGGTGCCCGATGTGATAAGGCGGTGAATAACCTCCGTCTTATCAACATACAAGCAATCATCATTGCGCAATTTCGCAAACGACTGTATTCCAATAGGTAATTTTTGCATACATTTGAAATTTGCTGCAAAGTTACACTTTATTTTTGAATTATGACAACTCCTCCATCCGACAAGCAATCTCTTTTCCGGCAAACGCAACGCCCAGCAGGGCGATGCGCTTGTTTTCGCCGGCATAACGCTCATAATAGCGGCGTTTGCGGATTTGTTTCAACGCTGTATTCAATAACGCATTCGTAGAAACGGGGCGCGCCTTGTTTCCATCGTTATCATCATTATTCGCGGCGGCATATTTGATTTCGGCAATCACGACCCGCTCGTTCCATGTCCAAACGGCATCAATGCGACCCTTGTCGGTATTCACTTCGGCATCCACCTTGAAGTTTAGCATATTGAGCCACAATAGCAGCATTGAATGATAATATTTTTCATCTTTTCCCCACAATTGGTTGGGGATGCGGGCAAACATTGCTTGCAAGTTGCGCTCAAATGACTTTGGGTCGCCATCCAAAAGTTGCTCCATCATGTCGCTACGGGTCGTATCCACATCTGCAACATCTATCGCTGCATGAGCGGCAAACAAATGGGCTGTTAATGCACGATTGACCTCTTCGTTTGGCAGACCTAAAATGTATCTTAATTCACCAAACGCATTTTTTTGTATTTTTTTGATGGTCAGATAGCCCGTCTGAAACATCAATATGCGCGGGTTTATCGTCTGAATATCAAAACTGTCGAATCTTTCTGCCTGCATTGGAATTGGCTCCAGCAAGGCTTGTATATCATTGTGCTCTTTTAGAATATTGACTATAAAAGTGGGGCTACCGGTTGCAAACCAGTGGTCTTTAAACACCTGCTGTCTAAAAAACATCAAAGTTGAAAATGAATTATACACAAACGTTTCGCCATCCCAGGAATAGCCGTCATACCAGTATTTGATTTTCTCTATTGCCTCCTGTTTGCTGCATTCGTGCTTTTGAGCCAACTCTGCAATATAGGGGTCAAAGCAGGATTCCAGCTCCGCCTGCGTATAGCCGCAAATCGCGGCAAATTGTGCCTCAAGTGTAATATCTATCAGATTGTTTAACCCCGAAAAAATAGAAACCTTGGAAAATTTGGACACGCCCGTCAAAAACACAAAACGCAAATGCTCATCGGCAGCTTTCATCACCTGATAGAAAGCGTGAAGAATGGCACGAATTTTGTCCGCCTTTTCCAAATCGGTCAAATTGTCAATGATGGGTTTGTCGTATTCATCAATCAAAACCACTACTTGCTGCTTTTTGGATTGATGCAGTTTGTGAATTAACTCTCTAAATTGGTGGGCTACATCTTCCGTTTCAAGCACGATTTCATTCGCTTGCGCAATTTCCTTCAAAGACGCCTTTAACGAACGAACCAAAGCCTCCGGCGTGTGAAGCGCCATCCCTCCAAAATCCAAGCGAATCACCGGACACGTCGTCGTCCAATCCCAATTATCCTCAATCCACAGCCCCCTAAATAAGGATTTTTTGCCCTTAAAGATTTCTTCCATTGTGCTCACCAGCAGCGACTTCCCAAATCGACGCGGGCGCGACAGGAAAAAAGTGGTGCCCGATGTGATAAGGCGGTGAATAACCTCCGTCTTATCAACATACAAGCAATCATCGTTGCGCAATTTCACAAACGACTGTATTCCGATAGGTAATTTTTGCATACATTTTTAATTTGCCGCAAAGTTACACTTTATTTTTGAAAATTGGTTGCTATTGATGAAAAAGTTGTACCTTTGCACCCGAATTTTCAAACAATGAGAGTAATCGCAAAAAAAAAATGCTGACAAAATTATATCGAAAATACGTTTCGCAGGCTATTCGGGATAAAATATATGAGGCTTTCTTGGGGCGGATTCTGTTTTTCTTTCGAAATTTTAAAGAGGTGTCAAAAGCATTTTTGATATGGCTTTTTTTGCCGGTTTTGCCGAAGACACCTGAAAATAAATGCTATGCCTTTATGGGGAAACATGGATTGACCCCTTATCCTTATCCATTTATGCTGGAATATAAAAAAATGCCGTTTGCTTATGTTTACGATGAGCCGCTTGAGATGCGTTATGTGATCTATCAAGGTAAAAAATTGTATTTCCCAAAAGAATGCGACAAAAATTTTACTTTAGAAGTCATTTATAAATCATTGCTTATTGAACAAGATCCTCGCTCTCCGCATCGATATATAGCCAACCTGAATCGTTTAGCGGGAAAAACTATTTTGGATATTGGTGTTGCAGAAGGCATATTTTCACTCGCCGTCATAGAGATAATCACTCACGCGTATTTGTTTGAGTGTGACGAAATGTGGATTAAAGCATTAAATGCTACATTTGCTCCGTGGAAAGAAAAGGTTACAATTGTCCCCAAATATGTGAGCGACAAAGATGACGAAAATAATATCACTATTGACCATTTTCTGGAAGGAAAATCGAAGAATAATCTTTTTCTGAAAATGGATATTGAAGGATATGAACAAGCTGCATTGAAGGGAGCTGCAAATCTACTGCAAACAGCTAAGGATGTGGATTATTCGATTACTACCTACCATCGCACAAATGATGCTGTTGAAATAGACAAAATGCTTTCCGATTATGGTTTTGAATCCGAATTTACCGAAGGCTTTTTATATTTTGAGAAAGAGTTGAGAAGAGCGATTATCCGAGGTGATCAAGCGTGTTTTGTGCTTGAAAAATGCAAATAAGTATTCCCCGCAAAATGCAAAAATTGTAAAATTGTGAAACTTTTAGGAATAGTCATATTATATTACCCTGATGATACGCTTGTAGATAACATCGGCTCGTATATTGGGGGCGTGGATAAACTTATTGTTTGGGAAAATTCACCTGCTCATTCCAATGGCGAAATACCTGAAAGTGAGAAAATTATTAAGATGGGCAACGGCGAAAATGCAGGCATCGGCAAAGCTCTGAATGAAGCCATCAAATATGCCCAAACCAATGGATTTACACATCTGCTGACAATGGACCAAGACAGCCGGTTTGAGAAAGACCATTTTTCAAAATATCGATCGTTGGTGGAAAAAAACAATGAAAAAACAATATTTACTCCTAATTACATCATTGGTGGTAGATCGCTCTATTATACACATGATACATTTATGGAGGATAACAGCGGAGGTCAATGTCTATCCGGCTCAATTTATCCACTATCTATTTTTTGCGAAACAGGATTGTTTCGAGACGATTTAATGGTAGATGGCGTGGATACTGAAATGAATTATCGGGCTAAAAAACAGGGAGTACACACTAAAATTACACTACCTGTCCTATTGCATCACCAATTGGGACCTCCTTCTAAAACTTATACTTTTTTAGGGTTGTCCGTCAATGCATCTTGCGAACGCCCGGCACAAAGAGCGTATTATCTTGTTCGCAACCATATTTTGATAAAGAAACTTTATTCTCAACATGATCCGGATCTTTTTTATACTTTTTACAAACGTTTATTCGTAGTTGTGTTTTTTGAAAAAGATAAACGTATCAAACTGAAAGGCTTAATCATGGGATATATTCACGGGAAAATGGGACGAACGGGAGAATACACCCTAAAATAGATGTTTTTTAATAATATATATATTTGTCACACTAAAAAATAAGTTATGAGTTTATTAGAAAAATACAACGCATTAAATAGTTCTTTCACGAAGAAAACATTAATTTTTCATTTGGGGAAGGATGCCGGCTTTTTTTCAGAATACAACAATATGATTTTAGCCATGTTGTATTGTTTGGAAAACAAAATCAAGTTTGTGCTATATTCCGGCGATGCTAATTTCAAGTATGATAAGGGTTGGGTGGACTATTTTTTGCCATTTTGTGAAGAAATCGACAACCGTTTTCATGCTCGATATAATTTTAGAGCTCCCGGCATTTTTAAAAAACTAAGACCACAAGTTATTCTTTATCATTTGTTTAATAGAGATGTTTTGTTGACTTTCGAAATCATGAATCAGGTTTGGAAGCGGAAATTAGATACCAAACGCTTTTCTATTCCGGAATTGGGTATTGATGGAAGTTTGCGGGATGCTTGTCGGATGTTAGCAGATTTGACATGGCACTATAATCAACAAATTAACGATGAAATTACACAATTGATAACCTCTTTGCAGCTTCCTGAGCATTACATCGGATTTCACATACGATCCGGAGATAAAATCCTGGAACACGATTTACGGAAAGTATCCGAATATATCCAAGTGTTACATAATATTAACGCAAATGAGTGTAAAACGATATTTGTATTGACGGACAATTATTTATTGGTGGATGAATTACAAGAACAGTTGAAAGATTGGCAAATTTACACTTTATGTGAAAAAGAGGAAAGAGGCTATTTCCATCAAGAGTTTAGTAGAAGAGACTCACAATTTGTCAGAAAATCGCTATTGAAACTTTTTGCCTCTGTAGATATTTTAAGTAAGTCCTGCATTTTTCTCGGAACTTTCACTTCTAATCCGGATGCATTTTTAGGTATGCGAATGCCATCAGAAAAGATGTTTTGTGTAGATACGATACCATGGAGAATATAATTAAGTAGAAATAACAAAAATATGAAACAATGTGCATTTACCATTTGCGCCAAAAATTATATCGGATTGGCTCAAATTTTAGAAAATTCATTTTATGAAAATGTTAATTTATGTTATGACGAAGTCAGGAAAATTATGATAACTCCTCCATCCGACAAGCAATCTCTTTTCTGGCAAAAGCCACGCCCAAGAGCGCGATGCGCTTGTTTTCGCCTGCATAACGCTCAAAATACCGTCGAGCGTGGATTTGTGCCAATGCCTCGTCTAATAGCGCATCAGTTGTGGTTGTTCGCGCGTTGGCGTATTTAATCTCTGCTACGACTACCCGTTCTTGCCATGTCCAAACGGCATCAATGCGTCCTTTGTCGGTATTCACTTCGGCATCCACCTTGAAGCCCAGCATATTGAGCCACAATAGCAGCATTGAATGATAATATTTTTCATTTTTTCCCCACAATTGGTTGGGGATGCGGGCAAACATCGCTTGCATATTGCGCTCAAATGACTTTGGGTCGCCATCCAACAATTGTTGCATCATCTGCTCTTGCATGGAAGACACCACAGACAATGGAGCGGCAACGTAACTTGCTAATAGATGGATTGTTAATGCCTGATTCACTTCCTCATTGGGAACGCCAAGCGTGTAGAGC
>BNTU01000139.1 GCA_025996835.1 Bacteroidia bacterium | reverse complement strand
TTCATCGACCGTGCGGCAGTCGATTTGAAGTCCTATTTTGCGCAGGGCGCGTATTTTAACGACAATTCGCTGGTGAAATTTATCACGTTTGGCGGCAAAGAAAAGACCTACCACGCTTGGGATGGCGTGCCCTCTGATATTCTGGCAGGCGGCTATCGCACCTACAATCCTTCGGGTTATATGGGCGAAGATGCCGATGGCAATGAGCTTTTTTATGCCAATCAGACCGATAATTACGACCAAACGCATTATCAATTAAGCCTTTTGCAACGCTTAAGTTCCAATTTGAATTTGAATGTAGCATTGCATTACACCAAAGGGCAAGGCTATTACGAAGAATACAAGGACAACAGAGCATTGGAAGAGTATGGTCTTCAAGCAGGGGAAAGTGATTTGGTTCGTGAAAAATGGCTCGACAATGATTTCTACGGCGGTATTTTCTCATTGGATTACACCCAAAATAAGTGGAATGTGTCGTTGGGTGGTGGCGCAAATAAATATGAGGGCAATCACTTCGGCTACGTGAAATGGGTGAAAGATTATGCCGGAGATGCAGATTTTCAACCCAATCACGAGTATTATCGCAGCACCGGCGACAAAACCGATGCCAACATTTATTTAAAAGCTAATTATCAACTGACCAACGAATTAAGTCTTTATGGCGATGCTCAATACCGCTATATTGATTATCAAATTAAAGGAAAAAACGATGTGTGGGATTGGAGCATCGGGGAAATGCAAAATTTGAATGTGCACGATAAGTTCAACTTTTTCAATCCCAAAGTCGGTTTGTTTTACCAAATAAATAAGGAGAATAACGTGTATGCTTCTTTTGCTATTGCCAACCGTGAGCCGAATCGCAACAACTATACCAATGCCAATATTAACGAAATTCCCAAACCGGAACGCTTGCAGGATTATGAATTAGGCTATAAATTCAATAATCGCACTTTCTCCGCCGGACTGAATTTATATTATATGGGCTACAAAGACCAATTGGTTTTGACGGGCAAAGTGAACGAAATCGGCGAGCCGCTGACATCGAATGTACCGGAGAGTTACCGCATGGGTGCAGAACTCGTATTGGGCGCGCGCATCACCTCCTGGTTGAAATGGAATGGCAATTTAACCCTCAGTAGCAATGAAATCAAAAACTATACCGAGTATGTCGATGAATACGATGAAAATTGGGAATGGATAGGTCAGGTCGGAAATGCGTTGGGAACGACTCCAATTGCTTTTTCGCCCAATGTGACCGCCGGAAGTTTGTTTGCCGTGTCTTTGAAAAATTGGGACGGCGGATTGCAATCCAATTTTGTGGGCAAACAATATATTGACAACACCGGAAGCGATGCCCGCAGTTTGGATGCCTATTTTGTCAATAATCTCCGATTGGGCTATACATTCCACTTGAAAGGTGTTAAGTCATTGACATTGAACGTATTAGTAAATAATTTATTCAATACTCAATATGAAAGCAATGCGTGGGTTTATTCGTCTTACCAACAAGAAACGCGAAATGAAGACTTCGGCTATTTCCCGCAGGCAGGCACAAATTTCATGGCAAATGTGGTGGTGAAATTTTAATTTGGGCGTTCTGCCAGCGATTTTTTACCCTCCACATTTGGAGTGTCCGCACGAAGTGCATTTCAGGCAACCCTCGGCATAGACGAGGGTTGCTTGACCGCAACTGGGGCATTTTCTGCCGCGGGCTTCGGTGCCTTCGAGGACGTACTTTTTCAGGGCGCGTTCCACCCCGTTTTTCCATGTGTTGATGGACTCGTTGTTGAGTTCCAAGCCTTGCACAAGTTTGATGACTTGGTCCACAGGCATCGCGTAGCGCAACACGCCAGAAAGCAATTTGGCATAGTTCCAAAATTCGGGGTCAAATTTTCCGTCCAACCCTTCGATGGTGGTCTTGTAGCCGCGTTTGTTGGCGTATTGGAAGTCGTAATGTTTTCTCTCCTGTGCGTCCACGCTCTTGATAATCGTGCCTTTTTCAATATTTTTGGGGATGTAAATGCCATCGTCTTCATCGTATAGTCCGGTAAAGATTTCATACGGGCGACCGTTGAGCAGCCCCACAAAGGCAATCCACTTCTCGCGGTTGTTTTGAAAAGGGTTGAGCGTTTCGCAAAATATTGATAATCTGTTGTATAAAGAGGATGCCCCGCTGAAAAACGAATTTGCTTTCCTTTATGCCTCTTTGTTTAAAAACTACACAAACCACTTAAAAATTGTAGATGCATTAAGCACAAAGACAAAGGGATTAACGCGCGAAGAAATCATTGCCTTGACCAAAATTTCCAATGGTGGCGGTTTAACAGATATGCTCAACGAATTGGAGCAGTGCGATTTTATCCGCCGTTATCAAAGTTTTGGCAAAAAAGAGCAGCATTCGCTTTATCAATTGATAGATTTTTATTCGCTTTTCTATTTCAATTTCCTGAAAACCAATACGTTTGATGACTCGCATTTTTGGACAAATGCCATTGACAATGCTCGTCGCCGTGCATGGAGTGGTTATGCCTTTGAGCAAGTTTGTTTGGCACATTTACCGCAAATAAAACAAAAACTTGGCATTTTCGGCGTATCAACAAAAACAGCTTCATGGCGCAGCAACGACAAGGAAAATGCAGCGCAAATTGACCTCCTCATAGAGCGCAACGACAGGGTTATCAATCTTTGCGAAATGAAATACGCTGAAGATGAGTTTGTTATAGACAAACAATACGATGAGGCATTACGCAAAAAACGCGGTGCATTCAGAGAGGAAACGAAAACGCGCAAAACCATTCATATCACCATGATTACGACCAACGGCGTGCGGCACAACCAATATTGGGGAAATATTCAGTCGGAAGTGGTGATGGATGATTTGTTTTTCCATAGTACGAAATAATTGTGTACTTTTGCAACACAAATTAGTTTTTCATGTTACAACGCACCTTACACATCGCTATTCTCAATCTGATGCCGCTCAAACAGGCGACAGAGGCTGATTTTTTACGCATTTTTGCCCATAGCCCGATACCGGTCGCGATTGATTGGCTGAAAATCAAAAATCATGTCAGCAAAAACACCCCCAAAGAACATTTGGATGCCCTTTACAAGCATTTTGAAGATGTGCGCAACACGCCTTATGACGGGTTGATTATTACCGGCGCACCGGTGGAACAGATTGAATACGAGGACGTTACTTATTGGGATGAGTTGCGAGAAATCATGGATTGGGCACGTGACCATATTCCAAGCCGATTATATATCTGTTGGGCGGCTCAGGCGGCTCTTTACCACTTTTACGGTATTCCAAAATATCCATTGGGGCAAAAAATGTTTGGAGTCTTCAAACATCGGGTGAATGATGCCTCCACTCCATTGGTAAGTGGCTTTGGCCGTGAATTTTACGCGCCTCACAGTCGGCATACGGAAATTCGCAAGGCGGATATTTTGAAAGTTCCCGAACTGACCTTGCTGACCGAGTCCGCCGAGTCGGGCGTACACATTGTGACGGCTCATGGCGGTAGCGACATTTTCATCACCGGACATTCCGAATATGCCTCAGACACACTTCACACCGAATATCATCGGGATTTGAACAAAGGCTTACCCATCGCGATGCCCGTCAATTACTACATCGGGAATGACCCCAAAAATGGCATTGCTTTTCAATGGCACGAAAATGCTATTCGGTTGTTTAGCAATTGGTTGAGTATGATGAACGCATCCTGATTGTCTGAACCGTGATTTTAATCCACATTGCGCACTATCCGGAATAAAGCCGTTGTAAATCAGAGAGTTGAAATTTCACAACAACTACCTCTCCACTTGACGAAATGCTACCGCCGGTTTCTGCATACCCTATTCACATACGAACCACCTGAGATAATGTCGTTGGCAGCAAAACAATCCTGAACAGGGGATTGAGGACGACCAACAAATCCGCCTGCCGTAGAAGAAAAGTCGGAAATCCTACCTATATTATAGCAGTTCAACAAGACACTGTCGGAAGAACCTGTAGTTCCGCAAATTCCTCCGCCATAGGAATAGCCACCACATGGAGTTGTTTACGCCGGTCAACTTGTAGGGATTCTTAACAAATATGCTAATCCCTCTAAAATAGAACATGAAACGGACGGATGGAAGAAAGGGATGGATGAAAAGTATGCTATATCTTGATGCAAATATAATTCTACGCTTGTTTCTCAACGATGATGAGGTGCAAAAAAACACTTCTGTTTTGACAATAGAAAGGAAATGAAATTTTTGCTAACTTTGCCCCGAAAAAAAACAATAAAATGATGAAAAAATATCAGACACTCATTTGGATAGGACTGCTTGGCATGTCTATCAACACGTTCGCAGCCACTCCTCCGGCTGCAATCCCGCCCCTGCCCACACCTGAACAGGTCGCTTGGCACCAAACGGAAATGTATGCCTTTGTGCATTTTGGGCTTAACACGTTCAACGATTTGGAATGGGGGTATGGCAATACGCCAGCGAGTACGTTCAATCCCGAAAATCTGGATTGCGAACAGTGGGCGCGCATCATCAAAGCTGCCGGACTGCGCGGCATCGTGCTCACCACCAAACATCACGACGGCTTCTGCCTTTGGCCCACCGCCACGACCGAATACAGTGTCAAAAACGCCCCCTGGAAGGATGGTAAGGGCGATGTAGTCCGCGATTTGGTCAATGCCTGCAACAAATACGGGCTAAAAGTGGGCTTCTACCTCTCCCCGTGGGACAGAAACAACGCCAACTACGGCAAACCCGAATATGTGCAAACCTATCACGCGCAAATCGAGGAATTGGTGTCGGACTATGGACCAATCTTTGAGTTTTGGTTCGATGGTGCAAACGGCGGCACAGGCTGGTATGGCGGTGCCGACGAGAAACGCTCCATAGACGCAGTCACCTATTATGATTACGAATGGGCACGCCGGCAAATAAAATCCAAGCATCCCAAAGCGATGATTTTCGGCGGAACCGTGCCCGACATTCGCTGGATAGGCAACGAAAGCGGCTGGGCAGACGCCACGCAATGGAGCATTTATGAATCGGAGCCTGCCCTGAAATGGAAATATGCCGGCAGTCAAAGAGGCGACGAAAATGCCACCAAATGGCTTGGCGCAGAAGTGGATGTGTCCATCCGCCCCGGCTGGTTCTATCACGCGCGCGAAGACCACCAAGTGCGTACGCTCACGCAAATGGTTGATTACTACTACAATAGCGTGGGGCACAATGCCAACCTCATTTTGAATTTCCCGATTGCCCTGACCGGACAAATTCACCCAATAGATTCCGCCCGCGTGATGGAATGGGCGGCTGTCATTCGCAACGATTTCAAGGAAAATCTGTTGAAAAATGCAAAAAAGAGCACGAAACCCAACGAACTGACTTTTTCATTCCCCAAAGAAACAACTTTTAACCGCGTGCTCATTCAGGAAAATATTACTTTGGGGCAGCGGGTGCGCTCATTTGTCATTGAAACATTCCAATACGGGCAATGGATACCTGTGAATGCGGTGGATTCTACCACTACCATTGGCTACAAGCGCATTGTGCGATTTAAGGACGTGACGGCGAAGCAGTTTCGCATCCGCGTTTTGGATGCGCGCGGACCGGTGTTTATTACCAATGTGGAAGCCTATTTGGCACTTCCCTATCTCGAAGATATGAAAGTTGTTCTAACGCACGATATTCCTGCAACGGCATTTTCCGTCGTTGCGCCAAACGATGCAAAAACAGCCCGCATATTTGATGGGAATGACTATACGTTTTATCGCCTGCCGAAAAGCAAGCCCGAATTAGTAATTCAATTGACTGAGCCACAGATAATTACCGGATTTCGCTACACACCCAATCAAAATCGCGATGCGTTGGACTATATCACAAATTATCAACTCTTTATTGACGACAAACTCATTGCCGAAGGCGAATTTTCAAACATCAGAAACTCGCCCATCCAACGACGAATTTACTTTGAAGCGACTCGCGGGCAAGTTGTGCGATTTGTGGCTACGGGCGTAGTGAATGATGCGCCGGCAGGGATTGGAGAGTTTTGGCTGATGCCGGAAAGTGATTAAAAAAAAGAGAAACAAACTCGATATGGTAAATTTTTCTATTTATTCTGCATATAATAAATAGGGTTTGCGCTGTTTTTTAAATTTTGCCACATCGCCCTGCCACATCGCTTTGATTTCATCGGCACTTTTGCCCTCCTTAATCATCTTGCGGACGTAATCGACCCCGATGAGATTTTCAAAAAAGGAGCGAAAAAAAATGTCGTCCATATTCAAATTCCGGTAGGCATCAATGAGATAGCTCAAATTTATGCCTTTTTTCCAAACTGCCTCCTCCGACAGGTGGCTCAAATCCACTCCGTAGCACAATTTATCCTGCTGCGGCGGCTTCGGTGCCGAAGGCATTGACTTGGGTGTGAACGTAAAATCGCAGCCCCTCATATTCGGGTGTCCGTAAATCTGAAACGGGAGCGAGGTGCCGCGACCCAAACTCACAGGCGTTGCCTCAAAATAGCAGATGGAGGGGTAGAGATACACAGAAAGCATATTCGGCAGGTTGGGTGACGGCAGAATGGGCAGGCGATACATCGTCTGATGCGTGTAGTTCAGGCATTTGATGACCGTGATGTCGCATTGCCGACCTTTGGGGAGCCATTTTTCGCCGTTCACCATCCCAACGAGTTCGCCGAATGTCAAGCCGTGAACAACAGGTATCGGCAGCCCGCCCACGCCCGATTTGTATTTCATATTGAGAATCGGACCGTCCACGTAATGCCCGTTGGGGTTGGGTCGGTCGAGCAAAATCACCTTTTTGTGCTGCTCTGCGCAGGCATCCATCATCTTGGTAACCGTGATGTAATAATTGAAGAAGCGCACGCCAACGTCCTGCAAATCCACAATCAGCACATCAAACTTTTTCAGAGATTTCGCGCCGGGCTTGCCGGGCTGCACACCATCGTAGAGCGACAAGATGGGCACACCGGTCTTTTCGTCCACCGAACTTGCAACGCGGTCGCCCGCACCGGCTTGTCCGCGAAACCCATGTTCGGGAGAAAAAATCGCCGTCACATTCACCTTGTTCTCCAGCAGCACGTCCAGCAGGTGCTTGTCCCCCACCCTACCCGATTGGTTGGAGAGCAACGCGATGCGCTTGCCCTTCAAAAGCGGGAAATATTCGGCAGTCCGTTCCGCTCCGACGGTGACTGGCGGCGGCTGCGCCGCCATACATAGCGCGCTGCACAACGCGCATACAATGATTGTTATTTTTTTCATATATAATTTTACCCTGTCATTTACTTTACCATGCACTTTACCATGCACTTACCATGCACTTTATCATGCACTTTATCATGCACTTTACCCTGTCATTTACCCTGTCATTTACCCTGTCATTTACCCTGTCATTTACCCTGTCATTTACCCTGTCATTTACCCTATCATTTATCCTATCATTTATCCTATCATTTATCCTATCATTTATCCTATCATTTATCCTATCATTTATCCTATCATTTATCCTATCATTTATCCTATCATTTATCCTATCATTTATCCTATCA
>BNTU01000138.1 GCA_025996835.1 Bacteroidia bacterium | reverse complement strand
AGCAGCGGTCTGAAAGTGCTCACGCAATGGTACGACGAAAAGCGGCGGCTCACGGAATTGGAAAATTCCAAGGTGGAAGCCGAACTGTCGTTTCTCAAATCGCAAATTCACCCGCACTTTTTGTTCAACAGCCTCAACAGTATCTACTATCTGGCTCTCAGCAAGGACGATAAAGCTCCCCAAGCCATCCTGTCGCTGTCCGATTTCCTGCGATTCGTAACCATCGAGAGTGATAAAAATCTTATCCCGCTGGAAAAGGAAATCAAAATGCTCAACGAATATCTGAATCTTCAAAGTCTGCGTGCCTCCGAAAAGTTTGATTTGCAGGTGAATATGAAGGGTGATTTCAGTTTTTGGAAGATTATGCCGCTGGTGTTTATCCCCTTTGTTGAAAATGCGTTCAAATACGGGATAAGTGCCCACGTCGATTGCTTCATCCACCTGAACATCGAAATGGCGGATGGCACGTTGGAATTTACCATCGAAAACGCCATCTTTCAGGGACAAAAAGACATTATGAGTTCGTCGGGCATCGGCTTGGAAAACATCAAAAAACGGCTGGAACTTGCCTATCCCGACCGCCATACGCTGGCAATCGAAAGCGACCGACAGACCTATAGTGTTCATCTTAAAATAAATTTATCCTCATGATACGTTGCATTGCCATTGATGACGAGCCGCTGGCGTTGAAACTGCTGACCCAATATTGCAGTCAAGTGCCGTCGCTCAACCTGCTCGGAGCCTATAGCGACTCGGTGGAGGGCTTGTGCTACATCAAAAATATGGAGCCTGATTTGATTTTTCTGGACATTCAGATGCCGGATTTGTCCGGCATACAAATAGCCAAGTCGCTGAACAAAAAGCCATTAGTCATCTTCACCACGGCTTATGAGCAATACGCCATCGCCGGCTTTGAATTGGACGTGGTAGATTATCTCCTGAAACCGTTTGATTTTGAGCGTTTTCTGAAAGCCTACACCAAAGCGGAAGAACGGCTCCGCTCCGCCTCAATTCAGGCAACACCGCAACAAACCGCACCCGATGAAATCCTGTCGTTCAAATGCCGCTACCAAACCGTGCAACTGCCCCTCAACACCATCCTCTACATCGAGGCGTGCGACAACTACATCAAAATCATAACCCCGGAAGCAACCTACATGCCCGCCATGAGCATGAAAAGCATCCAAAAACTACTCCCCGAACCCCGCTTCATCCGCGTCCACAACTCCTACATCATCCCCATCCAAAGAATAAAGTCGTTCAATCGCGAAAAAGTGACCACAGATAAAATTCAAATCCCAATCGGCAGGGCTTACAGCCGTGATTTCTTTCAGAAAATGAATGCGTCTGCGTGAAAAATCACAACAAAATATGATTTCTCCTTGATAATCCAAAAAATATTGTATCTTTGCACCCTAAATCACAATATAATGTTAGTAAAGCAATTGGGCGAAATCATTAAAACTCGCAGGAAAGAGTTAAAAATAACTCAACCGCATCTGGCGGAATTGGCGGAAATAAGCACAAACACCTTGTACAAGTTGGAACGCGGACAAGGCAATCCGTCATTGGAAGTGTTGGAAAAATTAGCCGAAGTGTTGGGAATGGAAATCAAACTTGAAGTAAAGAAAGGATAAATAAATGCGAAAAGCAGAAATATATCGTAATGGAAAATTGGCAGGAAGTCTTATTGAAGAAAATCGCAATAAGTATCTTTTTCGCTATGAAGCCACCTATTTTGCCGATAGCGAGCAGCCGCCCATCAGTTTAACACTTCCCAAAACACAACGGGAATATGCGAGCGACTATCTTTTCCCGTTCTTTTTTAATATGCTAAGTGAGGGTGTTAACCGCAAATTACAAAGTACACAGTTAAGAATTGACGAAAACGACAATTTCGGCTTACTCTTGGCGACAGCGCAATACGATACAACAGGAGCAATAACGATTAAACCATTGCCGGAATGAATTTAGAAAAGATAGAATATTGTCCCGGAACATTGGCAGAAGGCTTTAACACCTACAGCCTAAGTTGCCTGCGGAATCTATTTAACGGGAAAAAAGTATCTCACGTTTTATTTTATGACCCGCCCCAACAGAGCGAAGAAGTGGCAGCGTTGTTTATTGAAAATCGTAAACGAATATCCATTTCGGGTGCTCAGGAAAAATTAAGCGTGCTGTTGGATAAGAATACGCTCCGCTTGACGCAAGAGGGCGAGCAAGGCACCTACCTGCTGAAACCTGTTCCAAGAGATTTAAAGAAAGTTGACCAAGTGCCTGCCAATGAGCACTTAACAATGCAAATAGCACGGCAAGTTTATGGAATAAACACCGCCGAAAATGCAATGATATTTTTCAAAGACGGAACTCCCGCCTACATCACCAAACGTTTTGACGTGAAACCCAACGGCGAAAAATGGGGGAAAGAAGATTTTGCATCATTGGCAGGAAAAACGAAAGACAACGCCGGAGCCGACTTTAAGTATGCTTACAGTTATGAGGAACTCGGCTTGTTGCTCCAAAAATACGTACCTGCGTGGAGGGTGGATATAGAAAAATGTTTTTCATTAGTAGTTTTTAATTACCTGTTTTCCAATGGCGATGCCCATTTAAAAAATTTCTCACTGTTGGAATCTACGAGCGGAAGCTATCTGTTAAGCCCCGCTTACGATTTGATTAATACCCGTTTACACGTTGATGATACCGATTTTGCATTAGACAAAGGGCTGTTCGCAGATGGTTACAAAAGCGAAGCCTACAGGAAGCAAGGGCACGCAGGCAAAACCGATTTTACGGAATTAGCGCACAGAACAGGAATCTCCGAAAGCAGAGCAGATAAATTACTGTCCGTTTTCTTAGAAAAGCAACTTCTCGTTGAGACATTAGTAAAGCATTCATTTTTATCAGAAGCAAATAAGCGAGGTTATTATTTAATGTACCAAACAAGATTAAATGCGTTGCTTGAAAAATAAAAAAATCCCCGCCATCCACCAATTTGTTTGTGCTATTCACCCAACCTTTCCGGCAGGAATGGAATATTTTTTATTCCTTTGCAGCAAAAATAAAAAAATGAACGTGCCGGTATGAAAAAAAGCCTGATATTATGCCTGTTTATGGTCTTTGCGACCGTGGTGGAGGGGTTTTCGCAGACGAGCGATACGCTTTTGGTCAGGGAGAACTATTTTGGGGCTCCGCTGTTGAAGGTGTTGAATGATTTTGAGGTGAAATATGGGATGCACCTGAAATATGATTCTGCTTTGATTGCCAATTATACATTCGACCGTCTGTATCTGGGTGCGCCGCCTCAGGTTGCCTTTGACGGCATTTTTCGGGAAATCAAAGATATTGCCTATTATACCGATGACAACGGCGTTTATTGCATCGTTTTGACAAAAAATTTGCCCAAAAATCGGACGAAACTTGAAAATAAGCGTTATCAGGGGGATGCCGAGCGTCGGAATTTGACGGTTACCGGACGCATCAAAGACCAAACCAACGGCGAGCCGCTGCCCTTCGCCACCGTCTATGTGGACGGCACAACTATCGCCGCCAGCACCAATACGGATGGCTATTTCACGCTCTACAACGTGCCGACAGACAAGGAAACGCTGGTGTTCAAATACTTGGGCTACGAAACGCAGTATTTTTATCTCTCGCCGGAAGTCAATCTCGGCAATTTGTTTGTGGAACTGCTGCCGGCGAGCAATATGTTGGACGAAGTAGTCATTGTGAAGGAGCGGGAAGACGTTTTGAAAATTCCGGAACTGTCCATCGGTGTCATCCAAACCACCGCCGCTAAAATAGCCGATTTGCCCGCCCTGGGCGAAAAAGACCTCTTCCGCACGTTCCAACTGATGCCGGGCATTTCGGGTAGCAACGAGTCTTCGGCGGGCTTGTATGTGCGTGGAGGCACGCCCGACCAAAATCTGGTTTTGTACGACGGCTTCACCATCTATCATCAGGAGCACCTGATGGGCGTGTTCAGCGCGTTCAACACCAATGCCATCAAGGATGTGCAGTTGCACAAGGGCGGTTTCGATGCCAAATATGGCGGGCGGCTGTCGAGCGTGATGGAAATTGTCGGGAAAACGGGCAACGACAAGCAGTTCAATCTGGGCGGCGATGTCGGCTTTTTGGGCTTCAATGCGTTTATGGAGGTGCCGTTCAAAAACGAAAAAGGCTCGTTTTTCGTTGCCGGACGCCGCTCGTTTCAGAGTTTTATGTACGACAAATTCACCGACGTTTATTCCAATTCTTCGACCACCGGAATGACGGGCGGAGGCGGTCCGGGCGGCGGATTCAGTCAGCGCAATCAGGAAAAACCGAACTCCTATTTCTACGACCTCAACGCCAAACTCACCTATAACCCGACGAAAAAAGACATCGTGTCGCTCAGTTTTTTCAACGGCGAAGACGACTTAGACAATTCACGCGACGGTTTCGGCAACTCGTTTATGAGCGGCAGCATCACCGACAAGACCGACTGGGGCAATGTAGGAGGCAGTTTGAAATGGTCAAGAAATTGGAACAATCGCTTCTATTCCAATCTGTTAGCATCTTTTTCCAACTACTACAGCCTGCGCGACAGGCAAAACAACTCCACCGAGAGCAGCAGCACCAACGCCTCGCGAGCCGTAGCGGTGATGTTTGACCAAAACACCGGCGAAAGCAACAATCTGTGGGACTATTCCGTAAAATTTGACAACGAATATAAAATCAGCCGGACGAACAAGTTGGAATTTGGCATCAATTATTCAAAATACAAGGTGGACTACCGCTATTCACGCAGCGATTCGGTGGACATACTGAATATGAAAAATCAGGGCAATCTGGTGTCGGCATACGTGCAGGACAAGTGGACGCTGGACAACGACCTGACCATTCATCCGGGCATTCGCCTCTCGTATTACGATGTTACTGCGCGTCCGTATTTTGAGCCGCGCTTTCAAACGTTTTACAAAGTCGATAAGCACATCAACCTGAAAGCCTCTGTCGGCTATTATTACCAATTTGTGAATCGCATCGTGCGCGAAGATATTTCCGCCGGCAGTCGCGATATTTGGCTGTTGTCGGACGACAAGGGCATCCCCGTGAGCAGTGCCACGCACTTTGTGGTGGGCGGAAGCTACGAAACCGGCGGTTATCTGTTCGACGTGGAGGCGTATTACAAAAAGTTGCACAACCTGAGCGAATACACCCTGCGGTTTGCGCCCTCATTCATCGACAACACGTCGTATCAGCAGTTTTTCTACAACGGAAAAGGCTATTCGCGCGGCATCGATTTTTTGTTGCAAAAAAAATACGGCAAACTAACAGGCTGGCTGGGTTACACGCTGGGCGAAAGCCGCTACAGTTTTCCCGTTTATGGCGATGGCTATTTCTCTGCCAATCAGGATGTTACAAACGAGTTTAAGGTGGTGGCGACGTATAAACCCCTGCGCGACCTCACGTGCACCGCCTCGTGGATTTTCGCGACGGGAAAGCCCTACACGGCACCGATTGGGGCTTACACGCTCAACGTGCCCAACGGCGGAAATATGAGTTTCATCGTCGCCGATGCCAAAAACAACGCCCGATACCCCGATTATCATCGTATGGACTTGCTGCTCAAATACGATTTGTCGTTCATCAAGTTCGTGAAATCAAGCCTGAGCCTGTCGCTATTCAATGTTTACGACCACACCAACGTCTGGTATCGCGAATATGCCTACGACAACATCGCCGGAGTGGTGGAAACCAACATCAACCTGCTGGGCTTCACGCCGAATATCACGCTGAGTTTTCAACTGAGATAAGATAAGCCGAACAGAGGCTATGCTAAACTGATTTGCCCCTCACGCATTTGTTTCCAAACTTCGCGCTTTTCTTGTAATGTCATCCCCTCCGTGGCTTTCGCCATTTTCTCTTTTACAGCGCGGAAAAATTCAACCGTGTGAAATCCTTCAATTGCTGTTGTTTTCATATTTTTTGTGTCAAATAATACCTCATCGCAAGACTGCCCTCATGTTTACGATAGTGCCTTTGTCTTTTCAAAAAAGGATATAGCCGAGTTATGAGTTATTTGCGGGGTTGGGGCTGACTACACAAAGTGTCATTGCGGGCTTGACCCGCAATCTCTTGTTCTACATCGCTCTGTAGCCCAACATTCGGTTTTTTTTCAGGGGATTGCGGGTCAAGCCCGCAATGACAGACTTTTTTTTCAGGTAGATTATTGCTTTTTAATCTTCCCCAGCCCAACAATCACCTGCTGCATCGTCTTTGGCATCGTCTTGTAGGTGATTTTGCCGATGCCTTCTACTTTGGCGGCGAGGTGTAGGGTGGGGTTGCAGGCTATTTTGCCTATGCCTTCCAGATGGGCTGTTACGGTGTCTGCGAGGAGGTTGGAGGCTTCTATTTCGCCTGCTCCGTCCAGATGCAAATTGGCGTTTTTGGCTGTGCCTGCCACTGTGATTGAGCCAACTCCCTCTGCGTTAACTGTTAAGGATTGGACTGCCAGACTGTCGGCTTGAATGTGTCCTGCACCTTCCAATGCAATGTTTAACTCGTTGCTTTTAAACAAATTAGGGATAACTATTTTCCCCACCGAGTTTAATACAATTGCTTTTAAAGTAGGCGTTTGCACAATAATATTAAAGTTCTTTTGAGGGCGCAAATTACTCTTGTTATCTGTTGAAAGGCGCAATTCGCCATTTTCCCAATTCGCGCTGATTTTGTCTATTAGGTTTTCATCGCCGCTGACGAGGATTGTGGTGCTTTCGCCTGCCACCTGTTCGATTTGCAGATTAGCAATCAGATGGTCTTCCACAATCACCCGTTCAATTGCCTCTGCGAATGCAATGCTCTTTTCTGCCTGCACGCCATTGCCCTCAAACACTTCGCCGTCGTTGAAATGGACGTTCCATTGGTGTATAGGAAAATGCCTGTTGATGTGACAGCCGGAGCTTAAAAGCAGTATCAATGCCAACAGCCACACGCCAAAACCAGCCCATTTGATGCCGATATGCACCGGTTTGAGTTTTCTGAAATGGGCTACAATCGTGTAGATGAGTACTCCGAGCGGAATAATCAGCAAGATAATCAACATACCGGCGGCTAAAACCGGATGGGTGAGTTCAAAAAATGGGATGTTGATGTGTCCCAAGAAAAACGGAAACCTGACCAAACTGTGACCAAGCCCGAACAGAATGGAAAATACCGCGATAAGTGCGGTGAATAGGGCGAAAATGAGCGGCACCCCCACAAGCAACCCCAAAATCACAAGGCAGACTTTGAAAAATCCTGCCAATGCCCTGACGCAACCACTCAAGAAGCCGTCTTTATTTTCGCGGTACATTTTTTTTGCATCTTCGGTGGCATCGGCAACAATTTTGCCAATATTTTCCACCGTCACCGCCTGTCCGCGCATTTTCAATTTTTCCTCAGCCGTTTTTGCCTCCGGAACGAATATCCAGAGCACCAAATAGATGATTAGAATGGGGAAGGGGGGCACAAAAAACAACACAATCGCAATAATTCGGATGGGTAGCACATCGGTGTTGAAATAGGCGGCAAGTCCCGAACAAAGTCCGGCAATCAATTTGTCGTCCGAGTCGCGATAAAAT
>BNTU01000137.1 GCA_025996835.1 Bacteroidia bacterium | reverse complement strand
ACAAAATTCTAAATATTTGATTCCATTTATATATAGACCTTATTTGGATATTATACAAGGCAAAGCAACTATTGATTAAAAGTATAAATTTTCTATGCCCGAACAACAAAATATAGGATACAAACAAAGTTGGCACGATAGATTACCTCAAATGATTCTGCGGATTTGCCAATGCACAAGGCAAGAAATTTTTAATATTATTATATGGAAAAAATTGTAACAAGATAAACATTATGCCCTCACCAGTTTTCACTATAAGCGCGAAAGCCATTGACCTCGTTGCTCGCATTGCCGAAAAGGTGGGCGAGCTGAAAGGGTCGGGCGTTTACAGCCGCAATTTGCGTTTGCGGAAAATCAATCGCCTGCGCTCCATTCAGTCGTCATTGGCTATTGAAAACAATACGTTGACATTGGGGCAGGTTACGGATATTATTGAGGGCAAACGGGTTCTAGGGCTGCCACACGAAATTCAGGAAGTGAAAAGTGCGTATCAGGCTTATGAACTTTTTGCGTGGTTGCCCATTGAAACAGTTGTTTATGAAAATCAACAGGGCTATTATGATGCGTTGGAAACGGCACAGAAAACCGGCAATTCCGAAGTCTTTATAACGTTTATGCTCAATACTATGCAGAAAATATGTAATCAACAAATTTATACGATTAAAAAAATGAAAAAGTCAATTGAAAAAATAATGAACAGCAACAAGATAGCGGCACTTCTGTTTTTTTTCTGCTTTTGTATATTAGCAATGAAAGCCGGCGACAGAAAAGAACAGGATGCCGGTTTATGGGCTTCCGCCGGCGTTTCTCATAAGCCGTTTGCCGGAAAATGGGAAGCAATATATGCGTTGGAATATAGGAGCAAGGAGAATTTCAGAGAAACTTCGCTGTGGTGTGGGACGGTCATTGCGGATTATGTCTTCAATCCACATATCAAGGTGGGTATGGGCTATGAATTTTTTATGAACAGGGAGGCGGACGGCGGATACAGTCCGGAGCACCGCTATTATCCGGAAGCCATCTTTTCTTACCGCACAGGGTCGCTTTCGGCAAGTTTTCGCACGCGGGTGATGAATACGTTTACCCAATGGGACGAGCCGTATTGGGAAGCCAGAAACAGACTGAAAGTCGGCTATCGGATAGGGGAAAGCAGCCTGAAGCCCTTTGTGGCGGTGGAACCTTACCATGCGCTAAGCTCCGTGGCAGAGCGATTCACGAAAATCCGCTACTATGCCGGATGTTCGTATGCCTTCGGGCGTCAGACGCTGGATATATATTATCTGCGGGAGGATTACCGGACGAGTCCTTTTGGGCGAAATATCCTTGCTGTAGATTATAATTTTGCTTTTTAGGAAAAATAAATTTTAATATATAAAGATATGAAAAGACAAATTGTATTGTTATTTGCAGCCATGGTGTTGGCTGTTTCTTCGTGCCGGCAGGAGGGGAAACCGCCTGTTTCGGTGATTTTCGACACGGATTTGGGTCCCGATTATGACGATGTGGGGGCTTTGACTGTTTTGCATGCTTTGGCTGACCGGGGCGAGGCGCGTATTTTGGCTACTGTGGCGAGTAATCGGTATCCGCTTACAAGCATTTGTATTGATGCTGTCAATCATTATTATGGTCGTCCTGAACTGCCGATTGGGGCACCGGTTGTGGGGACTGTTCAGGAAGATGGGCACGCCGAAAAGTGGACGGAGGCGTTGGCGGCTCATTTTGTGCATCGTATCAACTCGATGGATGATGTGCCTGATGCGGTGCCTGTTTATCGTCGTATTCTTGCCGGTGAGCCTGATTCGTCGGTGGTGGTGGTTACGGTTGGGTTTTTTACCAATCTGGTTGCTTTGATGCAGTCGCCGCCTGACCATTACAGTCCATTGAATGGGAAGGAATTGATTGCTCGTAAGGTGAAGAGATTGGTTTCGATGGCGGGTAAATTTCCCGAAGGGCGGGAATATAATGTTTATGTGGATACGCTTGCTTCGGCTGCTGTGTTTGAGCAATGGACTTCCCCGATTACTTTCAGCGGTTTTGAAATTGGCGAAAATATCCTTACCGGGAAGCGGTTGGTTGCTTCCAATATTCAAAATACGCCCGCTAAAGAGGCGTTTACGATATGTCTGCGGCAGGATGACCCCGAAGGGCGGTGCAGTTGGGACCAAACAGCCGTATTGGTTGCCGTTCGTGGTGCTGACAGGTATTTTAACACTGTGAAGGGGCAGATTAAGATGGAACAAAACGGTGCCAATTCGTGGCGGGACGACCCCAACGGCAGTCACGAATATCTGACGTGGATGATGCCGGTTGAGGACGTGACAAAGGAAATAGAGGATTTGATGATGCACGAAAAAGCACCCCTTGTAATAAAAGCACCCAATCATTATCCACAGCCGGAAATCACTTGGCGACATGCTTATCATCAAACGTTGATGATGAAGATGTTTCTGTCGGGTGTGGATGGCGTAAAAGAATATGATTTTGTTAAATCGCGGGACAAGGGCGAATCGCATGTTTATATTGATTTTGAACAAGCCTTGGACATCATTCGGCGTGCTGATAAACTCTCTTTGGGTATTCCCAAGATAGTTTATTTGGTGGGGTGGCAATATAATGGTCACGACTCCAAATATCCTGCCTGGGGCGAAGTGAATCCCAAACTGAAACGTCCGCAAGATGGCACTGCACTTGAAAGTATGAAATGGCTGATGGAGGAAGCCGGTAAATATAACACCACCGTGAGCCTGCATCTCAATATGCTTGATGCTTACGACGACAGCCCGCTGTGGGATACTTATATGGAAAACAACATCATTGCCCGTAATGTCGATGGCTCGCCGATACAGAGCGATTGGGGCTGGCCTATCAGTTATACGCAGGAATGGAAAACGGGCTTTGCGCAAAAGCGGATTGATTCGCTTTGCGATATGTTGCCGGTGGCGAAAGCGGGTACTGTGCATATCGACGCTTTTCATACCTGGTCGCCCACTAAACCCGACGGCAGCCCCATCAGCCCTTACCTTGGATATACCGCCCAAGAGGAGGAAGAAACGCAGCGCAAGATTTTCAGATATTGGGATGCCAAAGGGATTGATGTGACCTGCGAAGAGACACACCACCGGCGGTTTTCGGCTTTTGAGGGACTGCAACCTGCCGCGTGGTCGTTCCGCCTTTCGCCGGAGGAATATATGAAGTGGCCCGCTTCCTACTATTGCGGCGGCACAACCGGCGGCGAAAAGGGATTGCTTTTTGGGACGAGTATGCTGGGTGAGGGGATTTTTCTCAATGACCCGCAGCAACTCTCCGGTTTCGTCCGCGAGTTTTGCACACAAACATTGACCTGGTATTATCTCAATAGCCTGCAACGGTTAGAATATATCCGCCAACCGGCGTATAGCGAAGTGCATTTTGCAAAGGGTGTGACCACCCGCTATGATGCCGCCGGGGAATATACAATCAAGCAAAACGGCAACTTGCTTCGGCAGAATGGCGACCTGTTTATCCCCGCCCTGTGGATGCCTCAGCCTGCAATTGTGGCTTACAGCACGGAGGGTTACGAACAAAAAACATGGCAATTTCCATCCGAATGGAAATCACGCAAGGCAGTTGACATCTACCAAATCACGATAGAAGGAAATAAACTGCTGCAGCATGATGTTGCGACTGATGGCAAGAGCATTTCTCTTGGTTTGCAAAAGGATGAGGCTTGGCTTATTGTTCCGGCAGGAACGTTTGGTGATTGATAGATGATGCATGGTCAACGTATTAAAATATGGTCAGGAGTCCACAAGAAAGCCTGTACCCCCCCATCACAATTCAATATTTTTTGTACCTTTGCACCTGTTTTATGGAAGATATCAAACATAGAATAGAAACATTACGCGCTGAAATTGAGGAGCATAATCGCAGTTATTATGACCTGTTTCAGCCGCGTATCAGCGACTTTGAGTTTGACCAAAAGCTCAAGGAATTGGAGCAGTTGGAAGCCGAACATCCGCAGTTTGCCGACCCTAATTCGCCCACTCAGCGTGTGGGGAGCGATATGAGCGGGAAATTTGCCCAAGTCGCGCACCAATATCCGATGCTTTCGCTTGCCAACACCTATTCGGAAGGCGAAATCGCAGAGTTTTACAGCCGCACCCAAAAGGCATTGCCCGGTGAAGAGTTTGAAATCGTCGCCGAACTGAAATACGACGGCACCTCCATCTCGCTCATCTACGAAAACGGACAACTCGTGCAAGCCATCACGCGCGGCGACGGCACACGCGGCGACGACGTAACCGCCAATGTGCGCACCATCCGCAGCATCCCGCTCAAATTGCTCGGTAGTGCCGAGAATGGTGCCGAAAATGGACACTACCCGCCAAAATTTGAAATACGCGGCGAAATCCTGATGCCGTGGAGTTCGTTCAACCGGCTCAACGAAGAGCGACTTGCAAGCGATGAGGCTCCCTTTGCCAACCCGCGCAACGCCGCCGCCGGCACTTTGAAAACCCTTCACCCACAGGTGGTTGCCGAACGTCAGTTGGATTCGTACCTCTATTATATGTTGGGCGAAACATTGCCCGCCGACACGCATTTTGCCAACCTGCAAGCCGCCCGCACGTGGGGGTTCAAAATATCCGATGCAACGAAGGTGTGCCGCAATTTGGCAGAAGTCATCGAATTTATCAACTATTGGGACATTGAACGTAAAAATCTGCCCGTGGCAACCGATGGCATCGTGCTGAAAGTCAATTCGTTGCGGCAGCAGTTGAACTTGGGCATGACCGCCAAAAGTCCGCGCTGGGCTATCGCCTACAAATTTCAGGCAGAATCGGCGGAAACGCGCCTCCTCTCGGTGGAATTTAGCGTGGGGCGCACGGGCGTCATCACCCCCGTAGCCAATCTGGAGCCTGTTTTGCTGTCGGGAACGATGGTGAAACGCGCCTCGCTCTACAACGAGGATGCCATCGAAGAGTTCGATTTACACATTGGCGACCTCTGCGCGGTGGAAAAAGGCGGCGAAATCATCCCGAAAATCACGCGCGTCAATACGGAGGCGCGCCTTGCGGGCAGCGAAAAGGTGCGCTTTGTGGCGTTTTGCCCTGCCTGCGGCGCACAGGTGCTTCGTCCGGAGGGCGAAGCCGCCCACACTTGCCCCAACCACGCGGGTTGCGCCCCGCAAATCAAAGGCTCTATCGAACTGTTTATCAGCCGCAAAGCCATGAATATCAACATCGGCAGCGAAACCATCACGCAGTTTTACGATGCCGGATTGGTCAAAAATGCCGCCGACCTCTACGACCTCACGGCGGACGTGCTGCTGAGATTGGAACGCTGGCAAAAGAAAAGTGTGGACAATTTTTTGGAAAGCCTCGAACAGTCGAAACAGGTGCCTTACGAGCGCGTTTTGTATGCCTTGGGCATTCGCGGCGTGGGGGAAACGGGGGCTAAAAAGTTGGCAAAGATTTTTCATACATTGGACGATTTGATGCAGGCGACCCTTGAGCAGTTGCAGGACGTGGATGAGGTGGGCGCGGTCATCGCGAAAAACATTGTTGATTATTTTTCGGCATCCGAAAACCGCGAAATGCTCCGGCGATTACAGGCACGCGGACTGCAAATGGCATTGGACGAAACATCTTTGGCACAGCAAACCAACCTGTTAGAAGGGCACACCATCGTCATCAGCGGCGTATTTGCTCAACACTCGCGCGACGAGTATAAAAAAATAATTGAACAAAATGGGGGAAAAAACACCGGTTCTATTTCAAAAAACACTACCTTTGTACTCGCGGGCGAAAACATGGGTCCCGAAAAATTGAAAAAAGCCGAGCAACTCGGCATCAAAATAGTGAATGAAGCAGAATTTTTGACAATGTTAAAACAATGAAATATGTACAAATATTGGGTGAGACATCAATTGCGTAAGTATTACAAGAACTGTGCTCTGCGTGAGAAACGATTTCTTAATTTGAAAGACGTTCACACCATGTTAGTGTTGTTTGACACGCAAAATGTGGAGGAAGCCATCGCCTTTATCAAAAGCATGAAAAAAATGAATAAAAAGGTGACGGTCTATGCGTATCAGGGCAAACAAGACAACAAGGACTACTCGCGGACGGGCTATAACATTATCACAGCCAAAGAGACGGACGATTTGTTTCAAAAAAAACTGAAAGAAATGGTCAGCGAGTTGAAAAAAGAAAATTATGATGCTGCGATAGACCTCACGGCGCAGCACAATTTTTCGTTAGAATACCTTTTGGCGCATACCAACGCCAAGATGAAAGTGGGACTGAAAAAAAATGACATACCGCAATATGATTTTTCAATTGCGGACATCCCCGAGTTACAGCAGGATGATTTGAAAGTGCGCGAACTTGCCAATCAACTCCGATATTACTTACAAGTCATTCAGGCTGCCCCATAATGGCATAGTGTGCTAAAAGATATGTTGCAGATAGAAGTCAAAAACGTTGAGAAGTCGTTCAAGGACGTGAAAGCAGTGCGCGGAATCTCGCTGGCAATACCGGCGGGGCAGTTTGTGGCGTTGCTCGGTCCCAACGGTGCGGGAAAAACAACTCTGGTGGAGATGATGGAGGGGCTGAAAAAACCCGACAGCGGCGAGATTCTCATTCAGGGCAAAACATGGCAAAAACACGAGCACGAACTCCGCACCATCATCGGATTGTCGTTGCAAGAAACCCGCTTTGCCGAAAAATTGACCGTTTATGAAACCCTGCGCCTCTTTGCCGCTTTCTTTGAACTGGGCGAGGAGCGGGTGAATGAAGTCATCGAACAAACAGGGTTGCAGAGCAAGCAAAAATCCATGACCGGCACGCTCTCAGGCGGACAAAAACAACGGCTCGCATTGGCTGTGGCACTGCTCAACCACCCGCAAATTCTCTTTTTGGACGAACCAACGACCGGACTTGACCCGCACTCGCGAATGGATTTGTGGAACATCCTTAAATCGCTGAAAGACAAGGGCGAAACGACCCTCATTTTGACAACGCACTATATGGAAGAGGCATCATCGCTATGCAGCGACCACATCATCATCATCGACGAAGGTAAGATATTGAAGGAAGGCAAATTAGAAGATTTGTTGGACGAAAAATCCCGCAATCTGGATGAATTATTCATCAATTTGACGGGGAAAGTGTTAAATAACAAGTTATGAAATCAATAAAACGCAATCAATTATATCAACTGACCATCACGCAGTGGCTGGAAATCATCCGCGAGCCGGAGGTGCTTTTTTGGGGCATTCTCTTTCCCGTGCTGCTCTCTATCGGCATGGGGCTGGCTTTTACGCAAAGTTCCGAGTCAAAATTTCGGGTGATGATGGTGGAAGAAAATCGCACGGAACTGGACTCCTTGCTCGATATTTATGCGCAGCCCAATCCGAAAGATGCGACCGTTTCTATCTGGAAAGTTGCAGATAACATATTGGGCGACAGTGAGTTTTCGTTTATCCGCCATGATTGGAAGTCGGCGATTGTTGCCCTCAAACGCGGCGAGGCGGATGTGATTGTGACGGATTCTGCCGGCACCCTGCGCTACCATTTCGACCCGCACAACGCACAGGCGCAGTTGGTGTACATGAAATTGTCGGAATTGGTGAAGTCGCCGATGTCCGGTGATGCGGCAGGTAAGGGCA
>BNTU01000136.1 GCA_025996835.1 Bacteroidia bacterium | reverse complement strand
TTGTTTTTCTCTTTTGTTGTATGAGGTTTAATTTCCAATATTAACTGCATGTTTTTATCTTTTTTACCTGCGGTTAAATAATCTTCTAAAGTGGGTAATCGTTCCCCATTGGACAATTTATGCCTTTGGATGGATGCGTAAGGCGTATCTTCGATCACTTGTTCTCCGATGGACGGATCATGATGGATGACCGGAACACCGTCAGAGGTGACGATCACATCAAATTCGGAACCGTAACAACCCAGTTTTTGTGCATTGGTCAACGACGAAATGGAATTTTGAGCAGAGCCTTTCCTGTTCCAATAGCCACGATGAGCGATTATCTGGGTATGACTCCCACTTAAGGACAGGTATTGTATGTCCGGCAGTTCTTGTTCTTGACAGGAATAGCATCCCATAAGCGTTAGCAAGAGGATGCCTGTACTTAAAATATTTCTCAGCCTCCTCTTCAAGCCCCATGTTTTTATTCTATAAAATTCTTTCCGCTCTGCCAATACTTTTTCTTTGGTTGGTTCTAATTTCAAGGGTAATTCTACCGGCCATTCTATCCTGCCGAATGGGATATGCGAGTAGGGATCTCCATAGTTTTTATTAGAATGGGTTCCTTCGATATTATAGCCTACATTGTTCGACAAATTAACATTGGAAGACAGACACAGTCCCTGATTTACTAAAGTGGCAAATTTCCACCGAGTAGCCCAGGATGTTACGGCTTGAATGTTATGATAGCATTTATTCCAACGATGAAACATAAAACAACCGTAACCCCATCCATATTCTTTTATCAAATCCTTAAATTTATATTGAGGCCATTGGCTCATGCTCATATCCATCTTATCCCATGCTCTGCGCCAAGAAGCCCATCCCCAAATCCAACAATCATTCGTCAGCACCAATTGATTGGCGAATTGACAATCAGGCATGTGATTTTGAGCAGTAATCAGCATTATTTTTTCTTCATTTTTGTAATACGGCAGTAACTCTTCACACAGTCGGTAGAAATCCGGATGAATAATACAGTCATCCTCAATGATGATTCCATATTCTTCGTGGTCAAAAAACCAAGTAATGGCTTCATACACAGCATTCGCACAACCAAGATTCTTGCTTCTGAAGAGCGTTTGTACTTCACAATCCCAATCAATTGCTTTCAATACCGCATTTCTGGTGTTTTCACACCACTCATACTCCTCTTGTTTTCCTGCGCGGGGACCATCTGCTGCCACATACATCTTATCCGGCTTATAGTTTCTAATAGATTCCAAGGATTTCAAAGCTTCGGCTTCCCTGGAAAATATTAAAAATAAGATTGGAAGTTTTTTATCTTTCATATTCAAAACTAATTTCTTCTGTCATTTACCAATAACACGCATTTTCAACCTTGTCGGCAGTGGGGATTATCGAGGCTTTACCGGGTCTGATCCAATATTCGTTGAATAATGCAGCATATTTACCTTTTTCGCCAAGAACGTCGGCACCGAAAGAGAGATTGTCTTCCCAACGTTTTCCTATTATACCAAAAAATAACTGTAATGCTCCTCCGACATGCACCGCTTGTTTGCCCGTTCTTTTGATATGCGCTGCCAACGGCATCCCATACGCGCCGCAACCCAACAAACAAACATCATAATCTATCCTATCGATTTCGTCTTTCATGTGTTGAAGTGCATCAAACCAAGACGCAAATTGAGTAGAGCCTCCGATGGATTGCACCGCCTTATAGGTAATCAATTCAAAAGGCGGCAACACGTTTTCGTTCTGAAACAATTTTGTTCTGTTATTTTTATATTGAGACTCAATTTCATCGGAAAAAGGATGGACAACCAGCACTTTTTTATTCTCCAAATAGCGTGTCCAAGGATTCTCTGCCCAAAACGGATGTAAGCAAATCAGATGAATGAACGAGGCTTGCGGAAATAAATGAACAAAACGCGCTTCATCTGAAAGCCAGGAAACTAAAATATCTAATTGCTTGACATCTTCCAGCATTAATTCTCCAAAACGAGCCAAATTTTCGTCGGTGCTTGGAAAAAAACCGGACCATTCGGTCATTTGAGTTCGAAGATTTTCATTCCACCACCACTCCGGCTCCTCGCGTGTTAAAACTTTCCATGTATTCCGACTTTTATTTTTAACTCCCAAATAATTCGTTAATGAAGCTATTTCGGTTGCCCCAAAACGTGAAATCATACACGGTTTTCCCGATGCCAATTGATTATAAATCAGATCAGAAGACCTGTTTATATTGGTTTCTCTTTCCAAGGGAGGAAATTCAAATCTCCCAATACCTTTGTCGTAGAGTTTACGACATCCTAAGAGTAGCACTTGTTCTATTTTACTTGCCATAATTATATTATATTATTTAATGTATCAATTTGATTAGCAAGCATTTTCGGCGATTGTTCCCACCATTTAGTAGATGACAAAGCTGTGATTTTCTCTTCAGGGAATCTATACCGAATTATTTTTGCCGGCACACCACCCACAATTGCATAAGAAGGAACATCTTTTGTTACCACAGAACCCGCTGCAACAACAGCACCATTACCAACGGTCACACCACCCATAACAATAGCTCTTGTTCCAATCCAAACATCATTCTCTATTTTAATGGGAAGATAATATTCAAAATCCAAATCTCTATCAATAATATGCGGTATATTAAAACAATTACGAGTGAGCGAAAAAACGGTATTTGTCGAAAATGATTCTACAGGGTGCTTTGATAACCCAATCATAACATCTCGAGCCACAGAACAATATCTGCCGATAGTTGCATTCTGAATCAAAGCATTTTCACCGATATACGTATAAGAGCCAATCCTGCTCTTTCGATTAATAATTGACTTTCGACAAATACGAGCGTGTTTGTCAATTGCCGAGTCTTCCGAAATTCCACATCCGGCATCTATAATCGCTTTAGGAAAACGGAATTTATTCTCAATATCACGCGCATAATTATTCGCAATATCAATAAAACCCTTAACAATTCCACAGGAAACAAATAATAATCGGTTGATAATCTTTTTCATTTTATTTTTATTTTTATTGAACGAGCTAATTTGTGTGAAGTTTTCTCTATTGTAATATAAAAAATCCATGATGCAAACAAAGATAAAATAATGGCACTAAAACACAATAAATAATCATTGGAAATCTTATTCATTCCACTATAATGTGTGACTATGAAAATAGTATAAGCATGAACTAAATACAATGAATAACTCATTAAACCGCCATATTCCAGTATTTTATTTTCTGTTTTATCTTTGTAATACTCTATTTCATATCCTACCCAATAAAAAACAAGAAATGCAAATACAGGCATTGTATAAACAACTGACACAACTCCAAAAAAACCTAATCGATGCAAAAATGATGCTGCTAAATAAGTAACTATTCTCCATGCCCATAATTTTATGAGTGAGTGAGTGAGTGAGTGAGTGAGTGAGTGATCTCGCTCGGGGGCAATTTCAGATTTATATTTATCCGCCAAGACTACCCCTAACAACCAAACGGGCAAGCCAACAATCCAAGTTAGAAAAAAGCCATATCTGTGGAAAGCTCCACTTGTTCCCACCGAAAAAATATCATAAGACACAGATACAATATAGCTCATTGCAAAAGCAATTATAAGAATTAGCCGCATGTGTTTGTTCTTATATTTCAGAATAAGCGGATACAATAAATAATAGATTACTTCGCAAATTAAACTCCATACGACTGCTAAATATAATCCAAAGGTAAAATGATAAATACAAAATGCTACTATAGCCGGAATACCAATTCTACATACACGTTTGCAATAAAACTCCAAAACATTAATTTTCTTTCCTTGACTATAAGGATAATGAATAACAAAACCCGAAATAACGAAAAAAACCATTACGGCAGCTAATCCCGGTGGGCGAAGACATTTTTGCACAATATCTAAATAATAGATAATCCGATATTGTTCTATCAACGTCTCACTAAATTCAGGCACTACTCCATGACTTAATAAGACAATCACAGCACATACAAATCGAAGAGAATCAAGACCTGTAACTTTTTTCATCTTGAAATTTGTGATTGAAAATATAAATACTTGATATAAATAAGGGCAAACACGAAGAATATATCATAATTGCTCCTCACTCCGGTCATAATAATTCCAACACAATAGGAGAAATAATACATTTCCGGCATATAGTTTTTTATTCCTGCTTGCTTTTGCAGTCGTTTTGTAAAAAAATATAATTGAAAAAACAGAAAAAAATAGAACAATACGCCCAGAATACCCTGTTCGATAAGCATGCCAAACAGAATGCTTTCAAGCCCCAGCAAATCGTTGGTAATAAGAGTGGATGTATCTGCAAAATTCTCAAGATATCCACTTCCCACTCCAACCAGCGGAGAAGTAAATGCACTCGCAATTTCAAAGGAACGGGTCAATTGCTCTTGCCTCGCTTCAAAAGATGACCCTCCTGCCTCAATGTCTTTACTCGCCGAATCATCCCAAACAAACACGAAAGCCTTCATTGTATCAGCCGCAGCTCCAATACCCGGGAAAGATTTTGGAATGGCAAGAAACGCCAGTATCCCAATACCAATAACTAAGATTTTTTTCCACGAAAAATAAGAGAAAAAAGCAAAAAAAGAGAAAAACAATAAACCAACAAAGGCCGATCGGCTACCTGACATAATGATATTAATAAACAACAGCACATTGGCAGTATAAAAAACAGCCGGTTTCACAGAGGCTCTTATCATCAATAAAAAGCCATAAATAAGAGTTAATGTTTGTCCCCAAGCCAAATGATAACCCCAGACGCCTCCCACTCTTGTTTGTATGACTCCTCGAGCGGCAACTGTATATCCACCATCGAAAAAGTCACCTGACCAAGTTTTTTGAAATGCCGTAGCGTATGGACTGGTCATAGATATGTATTCAAAAAGTCCATACAAACAAATAACAATAACACAGTAAGTGATGATTTTAGCAAAAGACTTGATTTTTTGCAATGACGGAAAAGCAAACCATCCCAATATACCCAAAGCAAACATATTGATTACCCTCCTTGCTACCGAACTAAATTGAAGCGGCCATGGAGTAGCGGTTAAGAATATCAACACAACGGATGAAACAACAAACAAGGCAATATTTTTTGTAATGACTTTCGGAAAAGGCAATCCCTTTTTATACTGCGAATGAACCATAAATGACACTAAAAGCGCGAATAAGAACACATGGGTCAATTTAATGCCTCCTAATGTAATAATAAAATAAGGAGTCAGCAAAGTAACGACAACGACAGCGATAAATCCCTGCCGGTAATTCCGAATGGCTATAATAAAAACAATTATAGCGATGAAAAACATGAGTGCTGTCAGTAACATTTCAGGCTTTCAATAAATCATTTATTTTCATATCCATCAAGTACCATAATTAAGTCACGAACTTGGGGGGTAATATCATTATAATCTTTCCACAGCACCACTCTAAAATCTTCTTCCTGGTGAAATTCAGAGCGCATCTGTGCGTATGTAATGGCAAAGCATTTCCCGTTCTTCGGAAAATTCTTTTTGCACGCTGCTTATGAATATTTTTATTCGTTTCATAATAGTAATTAGGGTCTAAATTCTTTTACTCAAATCAATAGCAGCCCCCATTGCTGCATCCATATTATAATATTCCCATTCTGCAAATCGTCCCAACAGGTAGATGCCTTGGATTTCCAATTGTTCTTTTAGTTTTTGGATCGTTATGCGAGTATCAGCGGTTTGAACCGGATAAGTATATTCGGTATAACGATGCTCTATGTAACGAGGAGAATAGGGTATTTGCCGGAGATTATTCAAAATGGTTGCTTTATCCACATAATCGGTAAATTCGATAGTCCCGGTTGCTCGATCGGTTGCGTTATTGCTATCAGCAAAATTACCGGTGCATATAATCCGGTGCGAATGATGCTTCTTGTCCGGCATATAAATCCAACTATATGGATTTTTTTCTATCTCACATAAGACGGATGTTGTGCCATGATATACCAAATTTTCCAATTCGGGTTTAAATTTTAAGATGGAATCTGTTGAAAAAATGTCTGGTAAAACTTTTACGTTTCCGGTATAAACAATTAAATCAAAGTCTTCCTCATTCACTACCCATTTTGTATTGTCTTTATTCTTATTTATATTTTTTATTTCCGCATTATAGACCACCTCAACATTTTCCGCCAAGCGATCCGCTAAAAACTGTGAACCATTGGTTTTAGCATAATAAAAAGAACTGTGAACCATTTTTGTTTCTTCTTCCTTGCTGAAATTATTAAAGATAATTTCTTCTACACTCGGCATCGGCAACTTCCCTTCCAGCCAACCTAAAGGAATCTCGGATAAATCCTGTTTCCAAATTTTTTCATTATAGGGCTTAAAGTATATATCATACAAAGTATTTCCAAAGCGCAATTTTAAGAACTCTTCAAAATTAGGGGGTGTTACCTGCTCATTTTTTGCAATTGAAATTAAATCAGCAATTATCTTTTCCTGTAAATCACCATTCATTTCATAAATGTGATTTTCAATGGGGTATCCGATTGGCTTATCCAAAAACACGGTAGCATTCCGATTGGCTTTTACAAATTCATTTTCCCTGTCAAAAAAAGACCAAAACCAATCCAGCACCTCTTGTCGTTTAGAATTAAAGACATGTCCACCTACGATATGGTATAAATTACCATTCACCCGTTCACATTTAATTAACCCGCCCGGTTGGGATGCAGTTTCAAACAGTTTGACTTGATAGCGATCTTTCAGACAATGAGCAATAGAAAGTCCGGAAATGCCGGCTCCTATTACAGCCACTTTTTTCATACGGCTTGATTTAATTTATTGATGTCAAAAGTGCCATCGTTTTCTACTAATATCCATTTTTTATTATCCGGATAGCCATGCCAGAAATTACGGGGACAAATCTTAATAGCATCACTCATCAATGCCGGTTTGTAAGAAAAAGAACTTTTACTGGTAATCAATAAATCTGCCCGAATTAAATGTACAAAGGAGGCATATTCATCCATATCCGAACAAAAATGCACATCACCATATTTAGAAAATTCGGCAAATTCTTCCGGTTTTCCGGTAGAAAACACGTAAATACTGATTGGTTTGGAAACCTGAATATTCTCAACCACTTGCTTCAATACTTTTTCATAATAATCATTATTGAGCCAACGTAGCGCGCGAACAGATTCTGTTTCTTCCGTTACTTTTCCGTCAATAATAACCGTTCTTCTCACATGCACCGCAAGATTAAAATGAGCAGGATCGAAAACGATTTGGTCTTTTTTTCGAGAGGATGCTTGATTGAATTTTCGTTGAATATCCTCCATTACTCCAAATTGGTTTCGATACAACTGGTCTTGTTCCGCAATAAATACAATTTTTTTGCTCCGGTATGAATTTATTATATTCCTCGTGAGTTCTACTTCTTGCGGATTAAATTCTGCAAACAAAGGCAGCTTCCGGACTTTATATCCATTTTTTTTCAATTCTTTTACCGCAGGCTCATCTTCTCCAAACCCTAAAAAATCTTCCCATTTTTGCGTAGAAAAAGGCAAATGAGCAAACTTTAATCCGAACTGTTTGGCAAACCAATAACCTGCAATCCAATTCGCTAATTGATGACCAATTCCTGCTCCCTGATTGGGACGTGCTGCATAATAACAAGTAGCGTTTGTGCCTTTTTGACTCGGGACAAACTTATAATGCCAATAACTGCGA
>BNTU01000135.1 GCA_025996835.1 Bacteroidia bacterium | reverse complement strand
CTCGTTTGCTCTTCGTCGGGAATTTTGGTGGTCTGACGCAGTGTGATGCCTTTTGCTTTCCATTCCAATGTTGAAGGGATAAAAAGATTTATGTAAAGTGAGCGGGCATCGTAGGTATAAATCATTTTTTGGAACTTGGCGGGGCTTTCAAAGCCTGTGCCGGTGCAACACCAGAACGAGTTATACTCCGTGCTGTAGGTTTTGAAGCCGCCCGGTTGTAATTTTGTTATGTAGGCAACCATGCCGCGTTCCGGTTCGTAGGCGCCCAGCAGGTGGTTGGTTAATACCCGCTCGTAGTAATCGAGCATTTCAGGCTTGGCATAATCCTGATACAAGGCTTCGGTCAGGCGGAGCATATTGACGGAGTTGCACGATTCCGGTCCGCCGTTGCGCTGCACCCGATTGTCGTATTCCGATTTGGCGAAAAAGTGCTCGCCGGTGCTGTTGCCGCCCATTGCCCAGGTATGGTCTGCCACCACTCGTTCCCAGAAAAATTGGGCTGCATCGGTGTAGCGCTTGTCGCCGGAGAAACGATAGACATACTCAAAACCGGTGAACTTCTGTATCTGGCAATTGGCGTGCCAACCGGCCAAAATATCTTTCCCTTCCGAAGCGGGGATAAGCATCCGATGGTCATTCAAGCGTACAGCCCAGTCACGATACTTGATGTCGCCCGTCAGTTCATAAACATCCATAAACGATTCGCCCAGCGAGCCATGTTCGCATATCAGCAACTTTTGTACCGCGGCTTCATCCATTTTGTCCAGCATGTTTTCGCCAAACCAGTCGGTCATGCGGACAAGCACTTTCTTGGCAAGCGGCAAATGGCATTTCGTGTAAACGCCATACAAGCCGAGCTGGATTTTATTCATGATATAGGTCGGTTCGCCTTTTCCTGCAAGATGTCCCATATCTATTTTATAATCACCTGTCAGAACTTCCTTATATACCTGCCGTCCATCGACAACCGCCGACAAATAGCCATCTCCGGAAGCATCCTGACAGGCGTCGAGTTCGCTGAGCGTATATTCAAGGCGTTTGATGATTTCGGGGTCGCCGGTTGTTTCGTACATCATGGACATGGACGAGAGGTAGAAGCCGAGAATGTGTCCGGGTATAATATAGCCGTGGTCGGATTCCCAACCCGGGTAGGGTGGTGCTTTGGGCGTCAGTCCCGCTTCGCGGCGAAACCACGAACACAGCCTGTCCGGTTCAAGCGTCAGGAGATACCTGTGCGTCATGTCCTGAATATGCTTGAAATCACCGTCAAGCAATTGCACGTCCGAAAGCGAAAAATAGTTCATTTTCGGGGTGTTAAGCGGTTTCACCGCCGGTTGGGAAAAAGCGGTCTGCGCAAAAAGCAGACAACAAACTAACAGTCTGAATGTTTTTAAATTTTTCATATTTTTTTTATTTAATAAACCCTGCCGACGCGGTTTGCAAAGTCGCGTCGGCGGGTGCAAAGATACATACTTTTTTTTAATTAGCAATACTATTTATTTAATCAAACCTTGGTAAATTTAAATCCCAAGAGAGCGAAATTGCCGCCTACAAAAGTCCATTTCATTTTGTGTTTTCCTACACCCAAATAGACCGTTCCTATTTCCCTGCTTATCGCCGTACCCCAACCGCTATTGGGCAAACTGAAAGTACCCCAATAGTTCATATTGTCAATGTCGCACGATGCAGTGCCGGCGTCTCCCGCCTTGTAAACTTCAATTTTATAATCTCCGGGGTCGTCCACCTTTAATGTATAAACTACCCAGTCTCCCGCAGTAACCCATGCTACACCGTACCACCAAGGCGCGTTGGTAGTAGCGTTTGCCCAGATACAAACTTTATTAATGGGGTCGCCACCGTCCGGACGATAGGTTGCGTTATCATGGTAAACCTGGTCTCGTTTGTTATAACTGAGGTCTTGTCCGCCAATGTCGAAGTCGCCGCCATTAAATTCACACGGCGTAGCGGACAAAATGTGCTGAGTGCCCACGGGGAAGGGTTGCGTCTCGTTGAAGTATGCATCAAACGCTTCCTGAGTAATTGTTTTCACATCCACTGTGTCGTTAATCCATAGTGTATCAAGGGTTTCATTCGGCAGTACTTTGCAGGAAACGCTTACTCGATTGGTTATTCCGGGTGTCAGATTATTCACAGCGAATTTGTTTCCGGTCACTTGTCCATTTTGCGGGCTACCGCTGTTGTCGGTATAGCTATACTTCACGCCAAATAATGCATAAGAGCCGGCTGCCGGTGCGATAGTAACGAGACCTGTTTCATGAGAAGCGGAAAATGATGCCAAAACCACTAATGCTCCTTTATCATCATCCGTGAAGGGCTTCTGCCGAACTTCCACCGGGATGGACCTGTCTCCATGTTCGTTTTCGGTATAAATCTTAAAAAGGATGGTATTCGGTATGGTAAGATTCGGAATACTGACCCTCGAATACACGCTGTCGAACACTACTGTTGTATCATTGTATACCACCACTGTTCTTTTCGCTAATGGCAAAAGACGCTCCATTTCGGCAGCGGACACGCGGGTCGGATATAATTCAATCTCGACTCTTTTATCGCCTTGAAACGCTTTCACGTCGGCTTGCTTATATCCGACAGGATAAATTATCTCCGCATCAGCCCTCTCTTTGATGTTGTCGAACATATCATCATTGCAGGAACAGAACGCTGCAACAATAGCTATTAAAATTACATTTTTTTTCATCTTATTATTTTTTAATTTATTAATCATTATTATTTACTGTGCTTTTCGCCCATAAAGTGTCAATTCTGATACTAACAGGCAACCGCCGGGGGCATAATTATCTCTAAAACTTGCCACCGGTTCGTATCTGAAGAAGCGAGTTGCAGGTGTAAATTGAGGTTCGTCGGGGTACATCAATTCTTCGTTGCCTTGAATAGCTAAACGAATGATGCCCAGGTTACCCAAGTCTTCAGGCATAGGAATTCTTACCTGTCGAATCTCCTCCCACACACCGGCAATACCATCGTCATCACCGTCCCAATAAAACATTCGATATTCCCCCACATTATCGCCTCCATAAAAACTTCCAAGATAGGTAGGTGATGCAATGGACGGCTCGGCGTCCCAACCCTGATAGGTGACAATGCGACTTAACTCGTATTTTTCGCCCAAATCAATAAATATTTGCCATGGGAATTGATTTACATTCATCCCATCTACTATGTATTGATTACTTTGTGGCGTGCCAAAGTGCGCAAAATTATCCGGCGTACCGACAGGATATCTATAATCAATCACGTCATCAATAAGCCTGTTGATTCTTCCTGCCCAACCGCTTCCGTATGACATGTATTTACCATCCATGAGGGTACCGGGGTTTGGAAAACGCATTTTTGACTTGTCTAATTTCTCGTCAGTAAGGATTTGTAAATTCCCCTTATCCAGAAATCCGCTTTCGTTGCCGTAAAGGTCTGCCACATTTGCTTTCACGCTGACTGTTCCTTGCAAATCGTTTAGAAAGTGCCGCTCGGCAAATCTTTTGGACGAATACGCTTGCCTCAACGAACGTTGGGTACCGGTGGTATCGGAGTATGTGAAGTCCACAATGACGGTAATGTCCTGCTCCAATTCGTTTTGCCAATTGACAACCACAGCCCCAAAACCGGCTTTTACCGTTAGCTCCTCAGCCACTTTCAGATAGGCAGGCTTTAAGGGTTTAAAAGGAACATCCACACTCTTAGAATGGTTGCCCGCACGGTCCAAGGCATACAATTGAACAGTAGTATTCTCCAGGGTATCGCTCAAGCCGTAAACCTCCAAATAGGGAGCCGCAAACGAGCAGGCAAACTTCATTAACTTGCCATTGGCAGCGGTATAAGAGGCTTCAATACTGAGAATATCTCTATCATCAGGAAGCCGGTAAAAAATCCGCGCCCCACCGGGGAGAACCTGTACACTGTCGTACACTGGAGGTTCCGGTGCTTTGGTATCATCCGAAGAGATGCCAAACCGTTCACCCTCCTCGCAGGAATAAAACCCTGCAAAAACCATAAGCATAAAAATTGCTGTTTTTCTAAAATTTTTCATATCTTTTCTATTTTTAAATTTCTAATTTTTTTGTCTGAACCTTGATTTTAATAAGATTTTCAAGATTACCATGATAATTATAATTATATTCCTTTCATCTTGCTAATCTTATAAATCTTGTAAAAATCGTGGTTCAGACAATTTCACCATCCCGGATTTTGAATAAGATTTGGATTTTTATCCAACTCGGCATTATCAATAGGCCAGAGGCAATCTCTGAGGGTAAACAAACGGGACTGTAGAATTTGGCGTTTGAAGAAATTTTCGCCTGTTGAAAGCGCATCCCATCCTGTAACGGGTTTTGAAAACTCTTCAGTCGCCTTTTTAGTGCGGAGCATATCCCAGAAGAGACTGCCTTCGAACGCCAACTCTATTTTTCTTTCCTGAGCGATGATTTCTTTCATACCGGCATAGTAGGTATGTTTGCCCGCGGCTTCCGGTGTAACGAAAGTTCCGGTGTAGGCAACTTCCACATCGGGGATGCCCGCTCTTTTGCGCACCTTGTTGATGGCAACATACACGTCCGGAGTGGGACCGTTATTGTACTCATTGAGGGCTTCGGCTTTCATCAGGTACAAATCCGCCAAGCGAATAATCGGTGTGGGATACGATACGATACTACGCTGATCCGTTTTACTTTCGATGTGAACTAATTTTTGCGCCCCTATGGCAGACCAAAAGTGATTGTTGGCGGGGCTGCTTTGCCTGCCTCCGGGTCCGCCGGCATAGAATGTCGTTGGGATGCGATAGGTATGCGCCCGCCAATAGCCACCGGTTATACCTACATTGGCATAGAAACGCGGCTCACGGTTCAAGTAGAGTTTTATCGTCTGCGCATCCGGCTGTAAAATTCCACGTGTTTTTCGATACCCAACAGTATCAGTGAGAGGTCCCGGAGTGAGCGTCAGTTCGTGCATGGTGCTGCGGTCGAACGTGGTATCTTCATCCAAAGGAAGCCCGTTTTTGGTATAATACTGTTCCAGAGTTTTGTAGGTAGCACCCAAATAATTGCGACAGAAGTAAGTAGCGTTTGTTCGACCGCCATAGTTGAAGCCGGGGGGAAGCATGATATTGGCATCGCAGAAAATCATGTCTTCTACCGCCGGAAACACATTGGAGTTTCCCCAAATCAGTTCTTTGTTCCACCGGTCGCATATCACCATCCTTAAATCATAGAGGGTCTGCAGGTTGTCATGGTTTAAGTTATCGTCCTCGATATCATCCGGCAAAATCCTTCTGTCGTATTTGTACAGTTCCACTCTGTTGTTTTCGCATAGGGTAATGGCGGCGTCTATGGCTTTCACCGCATCGTCCCATTTGATTTTAGTGGTGGCAGCGTCATCCTGCGGGAAAAACGGTTTGCCGTCATGGTCTAAGAAACCACTGTAATCACCGTTACCACTATAGAATGGACTTGCTCTGAATAGCAACACTCGCGCCTTGATAGCTGCCGCACCCAATTGGTCTATCTGTCCGAGGTCTGAGCCGGTTCTTCTCAAAACGAGGTCAGGTATAGCCAGGTCTAAGGTACGAACAATGTAGTTGAAGCATTCGTCGATTTTGATGCGCGGATTGTACAATGTTGCCGGGTCGTCGTCCGGTGAAGTCACTTTATCCATAATGATAATAGGACCATACTGCTGCAAAAGTAACCAGTGATAGTAGGCTTTCAGAAAAGTTACCTGCGCTTTCCAGTCGGCTTGTTCGGTGGCGTCCATCCCTTTCACCTGCTCTATCATGCTGATAAAGATATTGCAAGTGTTGATTCCCACATACAGGGGTTTGCCGGCACCTGTACCCGACCAGGTTCCCATAATGGGATTATCCGCAGTCATCTTCCTTTCCATTATTCGGATGGGTAGCCAAAAGTTGTTATTTAGGTTTTCCGCCGAGGGATTTATCAATTCATCACCAAGCACGGTACGTCCTCCTGACCTGGCGTCATCCGGCAAGTAACTGTAGCATTTCGCCAGAGCCTCGTAAGCCTCTGTCCGCGTAGAAAATATGCTCTCCATGGAGAAACTCTTGTCGGGAACGACGTTGAGATAGTCGCTGCACGATGGCAAGATGCACATCGCAGCGATGATTGTTTTATAAATATTTTTTTTCATATTCTTATAATTTTTTAATTGTTAATTTTTTTGTCTGAACCTTGATTTTAATATGATTTTCATGATTACCCTGATAATCATAATTTTCTATAATCATACTAATCAAATTAATCATATTAAAATCACAGTTCAGACATTAGAATGATAATTGAAGTCCTATATTAAACCTCCGATTGAGCGGGTATCCCATGCCGTTGCCTCCCATTTCGGGGTCCCATTGTTTGAAGGGGCTGATGACGAACAAATTCTCTATGCTGAGGTAGGCGCGGATGTTTTCCAAGCCTATCTTTTGGATGCCTTTGCTGAAATTGTAACCAGCTTCAACGGTCTTGAGCCGCAGGAATGAGCCGTCGCGCAACCACCATGACGACAATTGCGTATTGTTCTCTATCGGGTCTGTTGACAAACGGGGCCAGAAGGCATGTACATCCGGATTGGTCTCCGTCCATGAGCCGCGCGCCACGATTGCCAGGGCGTTACGCCTGTTTTGGAAGGGGGCAATACCGTGTTTGGTAGTCCCATCCGTATCCACATAATTTCCTCTCGGGTCGATGAAGAACGAAACCCTTGCATTCCCCTGAAAGAAGAACGACATGTCGAAATTCTTGTATCCGGCAGACAATCCAAATCCGTACTGCATTTCGGGCGTTGTGGGATAACCCATGGCAATTTGGTCATTCGAATCCACCTTGCCGTCGCCGTTGATGTCCGTATATTTGATGTCTCCGGCTCGAGGGGTGCCGTTGAAGTTCTGTGTCGGGGACCGGCTGACTTCGTAATCGTCCACAAAAAGCCGCTCTGCCACAAGTCCCCACTGCTGACCGGCGCTGTGTCCTTTCCGGTAGCGGTAGGCATCGGGATATTCCGGCTCATCAAATTCTACATATTTATTGGTGGCATAAGTCATGTTGGCGCGCCCCGTCAACCAGAAATCGTTGGTAAAAAACTTCTGATAGTCAATAGAGCCATCTATACCTTGCGACTCCATCTTGCCGACATTCCCATATATCTTGGCTTCCAAGCCTGACGTTGCCGGGAAATTCACTCGCTCCATGTAGATATTGCTTCGGTTCTCCTTGAACATATCCACCTGAAATTTTAAGGGAGAACCTTTCAACAAGCCTAACTCCAAGCCGATATTGTATTTTTCGGAAACTTCCCATCCGATATCGGGGTTGGAATACTGGTTTATTTGGTATCCCAGATATTCGTTCCATAAGCTTTCGCCCCATTTGTATCCTCTGTTGGTGCCGCCATACTGGACATTGGAGAGGAAGTGAAAACGGTCTGTCCGTCCTGCAATGGCGTCGTTACCGACTAATCCCCATGTGAATTTGAATTTCAGCAAATCAACAATGTCCTTGGCGGACGCCCAAAACTGCTCGTTGGAAACCAGCCAGCCGGCACCGACCGACGGAAAGAAACCGAATTGCTTGGAGCCGGAAAATTTCTCCGAGCCATTGTATCCATATCCAAATTCAGCGAAATAACGGTCGTCGAAATCGTAGGTTACACGTCCCGAATTACCAACATTCCTTTCGGGCAGGGTCTCAAACAAGGTGCCGCCCGTAACGGCAAACAGATTTTCCTGCACCATCAGTACGGTCATGGCACCGACGGAATGGTTGCCGAAAGTACGATTCCAATTCGCACGGGCTTCCATATAATACTTGGTGGAAGTATTGCGGGC
>BNTU01000134.1 GCA_025996835.1 Bacteroidia bacterium | reverse complement strand
CATGGTACTGCGAAAGTGACGACCAACAGACCACTATCTGGGCAAATTTCCACAAGTTTAATCCCAATAAGGAACAGGTGGAAATCAGTGTCCGCAGAACGTGTTTTTATCCCGAAAAACAGGGCGTCAACTACCTGACTATTAGAGGATTTCACATCAGTCAGGCGGCTACGCAATGGGCAGCGCCTACTGCCGAACAAATCGGCATGATTGCCACGCATTGGAACAAGGGTTGGATTATTGAGAACAATGTAATCAGCAATGCCAAATGTTCCGGCATCACGCTGGGAAAAGAACGGGCAACAGGTCATAATGTGTGGTTGAACGATATGAGCATTGACGGTTCTCTGCACTATATCGAAGTGACTTTCCGCACTCTGCGCAATGGCTGGAACAAGGAGCAAATAGGCTCACACATTGTACGCAACAATGAGATTTTCGCTTGCGAACAAACAGGCATTTGCGGCAGTATGGGTGCTGCGTTCAGCCTTATAGAAAACAATTATATCCATGACATCTGGACAAAACGGCAATTTGGTGGTGCTGAAATAGCGGGCATCAAGTTTCATGCTCCTATTGACACGCGAATATGTAATAACCGTATTCATAACACAGGTAGAGGTATCTGGCTCGATTGGATGACCCAAGGTACGCGCGTATCCCGTAACCTGATTTACGACAACGACCAAGATGATATACTTGTTGAAGTAGACCATGGACCTTTCTTAGTGGATAACAATATCTTCGGTTCTCGCGTCAATATATTGGATTGGTCGCAGGGAGGTGCTTATGTGCACAATCTTTTTGCAGGCTGCTTCCATGTAACGCAGGAAAAATCGCGTTATACGCCTTATCATGTGCCTCATCAGACGGATGTTGCCGGACTTTCCATCATCCTGAATGGTGATGACCGCTTCTACAACAACCTGTTTCTGCCGGTAGCTCCGAATGAAAAAACCGTTTACGGACTGAGTGCTTACGGTAAAACCGGCTATCCGATATTTGGAGACGGGAATGTGTATTACAACTCCGCAGCACCTTTTGAAGGCGAGGTAAACCATGTTGTTAACTCCGGTTTTAACCCGGATTTTAAAATTGAGGACAAGGGGGATGAAGTGTATGTGTCTTTTTCGTTACAGGGAATAGAGCAACTTGCAACAGAACAGGTAACAACGGCGCGACTGGGTGTGGCTAAACTTCCGAAACAAGCGTATGAACAACCGGACGGAACACCTATCACGATTGACAGCGATTATTTTGGGGCTTCGCGTAGTGCTCACCCGTTGCCGGGACCTTTTGAAGCGGTTAAAGATGGAAGTTTCCGATTTAAAGTTTATCCGAGCACTCAAAAATAAATAAATAAACATCATCAATATGAAAAACGTTTTAGTATTAGTATGTTTTATCGCAAGCGTGATGCTTTTCGGCTGTGCCGAGCAGTCCAAAGTCCGTGAAGTGTGGACAAAAGAACAAGCCGGCGAATGGTACAAACAATGGGGTTGGCTTCGTGGTTGCGATTTTATACCCAGTACCGCTGTCAATCAGTTGGAGATGTGGCAGGCAGAAACATTCGACCCCGTCACTATCGACCGTGAACTCGGCTGGGCGGCAGGCATCGGCATGAATTGTATGCGTGTATATCTGCATCATCTGGCTTGGGAACTCGATAAAGACGGCTTCAAAGCCCGTGTTGGACAATATCTTGATATTGCTTCCAAACACGGCATATCCACTATTTTTGTCATTTTCGATGACGTTTGGCTGCCGACCTATCAAGCAGGCAAGCAACCCGAACCGACACCCGGCGCACATAATACAAGGTGGCTGCAAGACCCCGGCAATCTGATTTATGAGGACAGTACATTGGTCGTTGAACTCGAAGTATATGTAAAAGACATCCTGACGACCTTTAAAAAGGATAAACGCATTGTGCTCTGGGATTTGTACAACGAGCCGGGCAACAGCGGTCATGGCGACAATAGTCTTGCATTGTTGCAACAAGTTTTTACGTGGGGCAGGACAGTCAATCCGACCCAGCCGTTTTCTGCCGGCTATTGGCACGCTAATTTGACCAACTTGAACAAGTATCAGTTGGAAAACTCCGATGTCATCACCTACCACACATACGGAGATGCGGAAGGGCATCGCGCCCTCATCAACGAACTCAAGCAGTACGGTCGTCCGATGATTTGTACCGAATATATGGCGCGTACCCACAACAGTACTTTTCAAACGATTATGCCGATGTTGAAAGCGGAAAATATCGGGGCTATCAGCTGGGGGTTGGTGGCAGGAAAGACCAACACCATCTTTACATGGGAAACTCCCTTGCCCGATGTCGAAGAACCGCCAATCTGGTTTTGTGATATATTTCGGAAAGACGGAAGCCCCTACTCGCAGGAGGAAATAGAAACAATTAAAGCACTGACAAAATAATAATAAATAAATTAAATAAAAATGAAAAAACAGATTGTTATAATGAGTATGCTGCTGTGTCCTCTTGCCCTTTTTTCGCAGGTGAAAGTGATACGGGATGCAAAGAAACAAACAGTAACGGTGCAAGTAGAGCCGATGAAGCCTGTCATAGAGAAGTTTGAGGCTTTTGTATGGCCCAACGAAACGCCTTCCGATTGTCCGTTTCCACAGTCAAAAGCCTACAGTCAAATAAAGTTTTTGGGTGTAAAAAGCGGGTTTCATTTTGCGGACACCTTCTATCCGACATGGGGAGAAGATGATATTTTGTATTCACCTTATACAGATGGCGGCGTATGGCGATTGGACGGAAGTTGGGAATACAGCCACAGTGCGCCCGGAGGCACTGCCACTACCGGACAGGCAGTGATGGAAGGCAACGACCCGCTGAGTTTGGTGGTTTACAGTCTGGGCAAACAACCGGCTTCCGCCCTCCCGTATGAAGGACGGTATCCCTGTGGCAGCCTGATGTATAATGGTGTGTGGTATTACGGCACTTATTGCCTCGGTCCCGCAGGGAGTGCCAAATATGGCGATATGGTTTATAACTGGCCTTGGTTAGGTCCCTTCGTGGGCTTCCGCACATCGACCGATAAGGGAATGTGGTGGAATGACTGCCCGCATACACCCGAAAAATCCATCTTTGGAGAAAGCGGCATCAATGGTTATCCGGTAAAAATAGGCTCGCCGCATTTTGTGGATTTCGGCAAAAACATGGAATACTCGCCCGACGGAAAAGCCTATATGGTAGCTCACGGTGCCGACATCAACGACCCGAAACCTCGCTTCTGGAACGACAGTTGGATTACCGGAGATAATGTCTATTTATTGCGCGTGACCCCTTCGCCTGAAAATATAAACGACGCTTCCCAATGGGAATTTTACGGCGGAAGAGATGCCAACGGACAGGCGATATGGAGCAATGATTTCTCGAAAATCAAACCCTTGTTGGAATGGAACAATAACATGGGCTGTGTAACGGTAACCTACAACGCGCCGCTGAAAAAGTACCTGATGTGTGTGACCGACGGCGGAAATACCTGTGCAAAAATGAACACCTACATATTGGAGTCCAATTCATTGACAGGCGAATGGAAATTAGTCACCTACATGAAAAGTTTTGGTGAGCAGGCTTATTTTGTGAATATTCCATCCAAATTTATCAGCAAAGACGGACAAACGATGTGGATGATGTATTCGGGTAATTATGCGACCAATTGGAATGGCGAAAATATAAAGGCTAATCCCGTCGGCAGTCACTATGGATTAGTGATGCAAAAAATTCAACTCAGTGTGAGCGATGCCATTGCGTCCGTTATTGAAATCTATAGATAACAAGGAAGTCATCTCAAACTACTAATTTAAAATTTTTAATTATAATGAATTACAAAAAACTAATTATCAACGACCCCGAACAACTAATTTTCGGGAATGCACCCCATCCGGTGAAAACCCGGCGGGGTTTGGAAATCGGCGGCGGACAGGTGTATGCCGAATTAAATTTCACCCTGCCCATGATGAGTATCAACGACAGCACGTTGCCCGATGTGTACCGGCATTACAAAGACATTGCCGAAGGCGCACTCCAGCGGGCTTTGGAACTGAACTCAAAAGGTGTAGTCTTGGAGTTGGAAACCCTGCTCGAGATGACTAAAACGCCATCTATCGGTATCGAAGTGGTAAAAATCATGAACGAGATTTGCGAAGATTATTACCAAAAGCACGGTCTAAAGTCTGAAATCCGTTTGACACCCAATGACTTGCGCGAATTTGAACGTCCCGCCAAACAGCGAACATCCGCACTGCTTGAACCCATGATGGAATTGTTTGAAAAAGGTGCATTGGCAGGCGGCGACCTGCTCTCCATCGAAAGCACCGGCGGAAAAGAAGTTTCGGACGATGCTCTGTTGATGTGCGACATCAAGACCATTACGTTTGCACTCGCTGTTTTGGGAGTAAGAGATATTCGTTTTTTGTGGCAGAAAATCAAAGCCATAGCGGACAAAACCGGCAAAATAGCCGGAGGCGATACCGCGTGTGGGTTTGGCAACACGGCGATGGTGCTGGCAGAACAAAGAATGATTCCGCGAGTTTTCGCTGCTCTGGTACGGGTAATCTCCGTAGTTCGTTCCATCGTTGCCATCGAAGAAGGAGCCACCGGACCGCACAAAGATTGCGGCTACGAAGGCATTTTCATCAAAGCAATTGCCGGAATACCTATCTCGATGGAAGGAAAAACCGCTGCCTGCGCCCACCTCAGCCCCATCGGCAACATAGCTGCGGCAGCAGCCGACCTATGGAGCAACGAATCAGTGCAAAACATCAAACTGCTGGCAGGCATGGCACCAACAGTTTACATGGAACAGTTGGAATACGATGTGCGCCTGATGAACGAAGCCCTGAAACAGGGAACAGTACCCACGCATATCCTGCAAAAATTGTTGGTCGATTCCGACATTTACACCGACCCGCAGGCACTGATTCTGGCACCGGAAAATGTAATACGCATTTCCAAAGCCTTGATACACGGCGAAAGTTATGTGGCAAACGCCCGCAACGGAGCCTTGGAAGCCATAGACATCATAGAAGAAGCCCTGCAATCCGGCAAAATGAAACTTTCAGAATTGGAAACCGGCTACTTGCCAATATTGCGTGAGGAATTAAGCAGCATCCCCGACAGCGAAAGCGATTTCATCGAAATGATGCTACCGGTGTTGGATTCGAGTAAATTTATTTTATCTGAATATGGATTATAAATGTCTGAACTGTGATTGTCTGAACTGTGATTTTAATATGTCTGAACTGTGATTTTAATATGATTTATATGATTTATATGATTAAGATGAACATGATTAGGAAATCATAAAAATCAAATAAATCACACTAAAATCACAGTTCAGACAATCAACAATCAGACAATCAACAATCAAACAATCAAACAATCAACAATCAAACAATCAAATCAACAATCAACATCAACAATTAAACAATCAACAATTTTAAAATTAAATAATATGAGCAATTTATTAGAACAAATCGCAAACTGCGTAGAGAATGGCAAAGTGAATGCCGCAGCACCCTATCCTCCTCAAATGAAGGGACAACCGGGCAGTGACGAACTTACTAAACAAGCCTTGGAAGAAGGCGTATCCCCCGGCGACTTGCTGAACAAAGCATTGGTTCCGGCAATGGAAAAAGTGGGACAAAAATTCAGCGAGAACCTGATTTTTGTTCCGCAGATGTTGCTTTCCGCCAAAGCGATGGCGGCATCCATGCAGCATCTCAAACCCTTTTTCCAGTCGGGCGAAGTTAAACGCAAAGGCACGTTCATCATGGGAACAGTCTTTGGCGACCTGCACGACATCGGTAAAAACCTGTGCTGCATGATGATTGAAGGGGCAGGTTGGGAAGTAATCGACTTGGGCGTGGACGTGAAACCGGAGAAATTCGTTGCCGAATTGGACAGTCATCCCGATGCCGTTGTAGGGCTATCGGCACTGCTGACCACCACGATGGTAAATATGACGACTGTCATTGATTCCATCCGCGCAAAATATCCGCAGACCAAAGTGGCTATCGGCGGTGCACCCATCAATCACGATTTTGCCAAACAAATCAATGCGGATGTTTACAGCAAAGACCCGCAAGGTTTGGTTGTCTGGTTGGATAAATTAGTTGCCTGATTGTGACAGCAAGCATGAACGAATTTGTCGAATATCATATTTCCTACAGGGAGTTGGCGGTCAATCCAAACGCCGCCGCTCCCATGTTGGGATATGAAGGCGATTTGCCGGACGACATCACAGCAATGGTCAGGGAAGTGATGGACGAAACGGCCGACTGTTACGACATTCGGGGCGGGTACCTGATTTTAGACAATCCTTGTTTCGACCAGGACGGTTGCAAACTCACAGTCGGCGAAACAACGTTCCAAATAGGCAAAATCATCTTTCAACAATTGAAGCACAGCACACAAGTAGCCGCATTTGTCTGCACTGCCGGAGTGGGTATTGAACAATATTCGCGGGTGATGCTTGCCAACAACGAACCGTTGAAAGGCTTCATTGCCGACATTTTGGGCGGTGTAGTGGTAGAAGCAGCTATTGACAAAATCCAGCAAGAACTGAGCGATGATGTGAAAGCGAAAGGGTTGAATATCACTAACCGATACAGCCCCGGCTATTGCGGCTGGCCCACCGTGGAGCAGCACAAATTATTTGCCCAACTGCCCACAACGCTGGATGTCCGACTGACGGAAAGCGCATTGATGCAGCCGGTTAAGTCGGTCAGCGGCATTGTCGGTATTGGGGCTGATGTGCGATTTAATCCTTATACCTGCCAAATTTGTGAGGCGACACAATGTGTTTATCGCTTTAAAAAACAGGCAAAAACGGATTTCAATCCTGACTTTGACACCGGAACACCCTAAAATGGTGTCCTGAAAATTTTATTCCATTGATTATTAGATAATTACAGAAATAATTAAAAAAAAGTGTCAAAGTCAGGAATTTACTGTTTTTGCAAAATCATCGACGATTTCGTCTCGGTGTCCATTGTTATTTCAACGCCCTGCATATTGAGTTTGCCGTTTTTAATGGTTTGAGTGGAAACGGAACTTGTGGGCATTCCCGTTTTGATGTCAAGCGTTGTCTCGCCTGTTGCGTTGCCCGCCAGGTCACCCGACGCAACAGAAACCACATCAATCACTGCCGTATTATTCTTTATTGATTTCAGCGTGTAGGTGTTTTTCGAGTCGCTGCTTATTCCTGCTATGGCAAGCGAAAAGTTGCCCGTCCAACTGTCGCCTGCTTTTACCGCTTTTTGTGGATAAAAATTGAACGACTGTTCAAACATCTTTTTCATTGCCTCGTCATTAAACGATTGCAGAAGCATGGGCGACATCTGTTGCGCCATTTGGGGCAGGCTTTTTTGTATATCTGCGAGAATTTCCTGCCATCCTGAAATGGATTTTACCGAGCCGTCGGGCGCAAACACCGTATTAAGCGTTTTGCCGATGAGACTGCCCAAAATTTGCGCGATGAGTTTTTCCGGTTCCTCCAAATCATCGACAGGTTTCTTTGAATCGTAGTTGATGCTCATCATGGGCATCACCACAGACATGGTGAGTTCTTTGTAGACATAGTCCAAACTCACCTCAGTGCTGCTTTTCTCTTTCACCGTCATGGCACACAGCATATCCATGGAAGTGTTGAGCGGGATTTCCTGCCCATTAACAGTTTGCTTACCTGTTTGCTCCATCTTAAAGAGATACGAATAGGTCGCTCCTTTGTCGGGATTAAACGATAATTTCACTTGTGCTTGCAGCATCATAGTTGCACAAAGAGATGCCATAACGATTGAAACTTTTTTTGCTTTCATGTTTTTTATTTTTTTAATTTATAAATAATTCTTCCGTTAATA